>CAYVGJ010000058.1:0-1653 GCA_964451165.1 uncultured bacterium | reverse complement strand
GCGTCGAACTCCGCGACTACGCAATCGCCATCGTATAAATACCCTGTCAAAGATCTTTATTTTATTTCTTTATTTATTCATTATCTTTGTAGATAAGATGTTCCGGTATTTTTGCAGTTTCCTCAAATGCTACTGCAATGCAGTGATATTTAACATATTCAGGATACTGAAATTCGGTTATCGGAAAATAATCTTCTTTTCTGAACGGCAACACTTCCCCTTTTTCTACTATTACTGCATCCGCTCCAAAAGAACCAGCCGCGATAGCTTTAATTTGTTTTTTTACTTTTTTCCAATTTGCCGGTGTTTTTCCCCCTATTGTAAAAGTGCCTAACCTAATATATGGTCTATCCAATACTTTATCTGTAACTATCACATCCTCGGATTTGCGCCTTCTATAAATATCATTTACTCTTTTCCCAGTTAAAGTATTTATTCCTGAATCATATTCAATAAGATCTTTTCTCTCATAATTTTCTTCATATATTTTGGGCAAATCTTCCCTTGGATCTCCAATTCCAGTAATAATATTATCAAGTGTGATATTTACAGCACCTTTCTTCATTGTGCTTGTATGTCTTGACCAGCAATACCCATTCCATATTATCAAATCCCGTACATATTTTGTTCCATTATGTTCATACACTTTTAGTTTTTCCAAAACAGCCCTTTCACTCATGGATAATAAAACCTGATTTTTTAAAAAAGGATAACATAAAACCAGACAAAACAATATAATCAGTTGTGGTTTTCTCTTCATTGCTGAATATACCCCCTTTCTATCGCTTCATCAATGTATTTGTTAACATCATGTTCTTCTATCACATTTGAAAGATGGCTCCACCCATTCATTTGCCGTTTCATGTTAAATGTACTCTGTGTTTCGGAAACAAAATCGTTATTACGGGGATATGTATTATAATTAATCTGGATTTCACGGCAGGCTTTTTCAATTCTTGTTTCTAATGTAGCGGGAGCAAGAAATACAGCTGAACTACCTTTTATAAGTTCATATTTTTCCGAATGTAACAATTCAAGAGCTCCGGTGGTTGTAACCGTTCCCTGGCTATGAGATATAAATTGAACCGGTCTTTCAAACGCAACATTTATATCCCGTATGGTGTTGGCGTAACTTCTTTCCAGAGAACCGGGAAAATACCTCCCGATAGTTTTTTGCAGAATTGTCTGGGTTGCATCCGCAACATACCCTCTGGGCGGATTATAAAATAGATCAGCTCCTAATTCGTTGGCTGTTCTTTGGGCGTATTCATACGATGTATTAATACCGTTGGTGTATATCGGTCTTGCTCCGGTATCCGTAATCTTTATATTAGCTGAACTCTGAGGATAATATTTTCCTTCTTCAGTAAAGAAATCATATATTCCCAAAGGTATAGCTCCTACGGTTTGTTCAGTTAGATTGGTAACAGAATTCCAAGCCTGACGTTTCCACAGCCCATACGGATCGATCCAGAGGAGCGGATTGTTCATCGCCAGAATATACTCGTTCGGGCCGTCGATGTAACCCATCGGATCACGAGAGACGAACCGCCCGGATGAGGCATCGTAGTATCGCGCGCCGAAGTAATACAGCCCGGCCGCGCTATCGTATCGCTTGCCCGAAAACAAAATGTTGTTCGCGATACCGCCGTC
>CAYVGJ010000057.1:0-2198 GCA_964451165.1 uncultured bacterium | reverse complement strand
GGCATTTCAGGCGAGAAATACCGGATGGTTATATCGATTCAATATCCACAGGAAAAAATATTATAAAAGATACTATAATCGCAAACCGGTATGATCAAATTAAGCTTATTACCCGTGGCAACTTATTTGATTCGAGGAGGTTGAGAGCGATTATAAAAGAAATTTTCCGGATTTAGTTTTTTCATAATCTGATCTGTTTGACCATGATATCCAGCCCGATATATTTACCGTCGAATATTGAATAATCGCCATCATAATAAAATTTTCTATCCGGATTTGCGACAAGCAGAATTCGTTTTATCGTGTGATTTCTTAAAACTCCATAAAGATTATTTAAATCATCAGATTTGCAAAGAAAAATCTTTTTGTCGTAAAAAATTGGAGCAAGATCAAGAGCAGTAAAAAATACGTTGCTCACAATCACGTTTTCCGGTCTGGCCGCAATTTCGAAAATGAGTTTAGAAATAATCGATTTTTTCTCGTATAATAAAAAACACGAATAAATTTGTAACAAAAACGACATCACAATTACGCAACACGGTATTGGAATCATCCATTTTTTTAAATTGTTTGATTTAAACCATACAAAAAGATTAGATACCGCTAAAATCCCCATAAGCGGATACAGAATAAGAAGGAATCTGCATCCCCAATTTAATCCTTTGGAATGAGTCAAAGGAGAAAAAATAATATAAAGTACCGCATAGATTATCATCAATAACCATATTATCCGTGAGATTTTATCTTCAGGATTTTCCACAGTTTCTTTTTTTATCCTGAACAAAGAAAAAATAACGAATGGAGCAGCTCCAAATAAACCGTTGGTAAAACCGACAAGCATAAATTTGGCATCAGCTATAAAATAACCGCTAATCAAAATAAACCCGTTTATTAAAGCAAATATACCGGTCATAACAAAAAAAGAAGCCAGGCGTTTTTGTGATATTCGAGGATATATGAAAAATAAAATTGCAAAAGGTAGATTGCCTATAATTGAAAGAATCAAATTTTTGTTGCTTTTCAGCAGAAGATGGCGGAAAACCTCCAGTTTCTCCATCGCGTAACCTGAAATACTTGAGCTGAAAATAGATACCGATGTAACATGGCATCCCATGGGGTTTCCAAATACAATCCACTGGAAAATCCACAGAGGAGAAAGCACGATGCCGACAGCAATATTTAAACAGATAATTTGGCGCCATAATTTCGGGCTGGCTATTAATAAAACAATGGTAAAAACAACAGGAAGGATAACAAGATCGTCTCTGAAATAAACGGATAACCCGCAAAATATCGCGCATAACAAAATATTTATTTGAGTCTTCTCAATAATAAACTTTAAAAAGAAATATACGCTCCAAATTGCAAGGCAGGCTGAGGGAACATGTTCCCAGAAAGTGAGGCTGTAAAACCAGAGTGGAGTACACAGAGATATGCAAAATACAGATAAAATACGTACTTCTTTTGCTGAATGTATTAAACCGGCTATTCTCCATATAGCGGGCAACATCAGAAACGCACTTAAAAGCGGAATAATATAAAGGCCTCGAAAACCAAACAACAGGAAAAAAATAGATGAAAGCGCGATAAATAGATTGGAGAATACACCATAAACTTTATCTCCGATTTGAGAAAAAAACGGAGATACTGTCGGAGCGTATTTTAAAGAAGAAATCACTTCTTCTGACGGGATTTTTATAGCAAGGTTTTTAAAATCTGACACGATAAGGCTTTTCATCTGAATGAATTTACAGCCGTTATCGCAAATCCAGAATCCCTTTGCCGGCATAATAAAAAATGTAATTACATATATTGCGGCAATAATTAAAAAGACATATAAAGGTTTCGACTTCAAAATAGAATTCAGTTTCATTTGTTGGCGTCTCGTTATTAATAATTATATATGAATTGATTGATACTGAATTGTGAACCGTCAGATCTTATTATCTATTGATATATAGATAATAACGTAATATAAAAAATAATGCTAATAAATTATGAAGGATAGGTCATATTTATGTTTTAGAATTTTCATAAAAAGCGATGAATCATAAAAATTCATATAACCTTTTTTATGTAGTGTTTCAAGTCAGTCAATTAAAAAGTTATTTTCTAAGGGGAAGTACTATAAATACCCAAAAAAAATCCGTACTTTTGCATTGCTGAGTGAAACAATAACGAATCGATCAAGAACAGAG
>CAYVGJ010000056.1:0-2454 GCA_964451165.1 uncultured bacterium | reverse complement strand
GAAACGTTATATACGAATCGTCGCACAGCCACGCGTTTATTGTAACGGTAAAGATGAAAAGCAAAGGAAAAAAAAGTTTTGCCGGCGAAGACAACCCAATATTTTTTGCGGCGTTTATTTTACTTTGCATCTGGTACAACTCCAATCCTCGAATAAATACTATTAGCTTTATCGGCAAACCCCATCTTTGAATAAATCGAGGCAAGCTTTAATAACGCCTTTGAGTTATTTTGCAATCCCGGTATCTGCTCAAGATATTTTGCCGCTGAGGGAAAATCGTTTCTTTTCTCACAAATCGAGGCAAGAATTATGTACGGTTCGCTAAAACTCGGATTGTATTTTGTTTCCGCAATAAATTCCTGTATCGCGGAATCAATATTGCCTTTCATGTAATATGTTTTCGCAAGGTTAGCGTGAACAAATGGTTCGTACGGATACTCCGCAAGAACCATTCGGTAATAGCAGACGGCTTTATCATATTGTTTCAGTTTGAAATTGACATTTCCGAGATTTTTGAAGTCATGCTTGAAACTTCGATCGAAAACAGGAAAATTGATTAATGATACCCCAACTATTATCAGAGCGACAATAACAGATGGAAAAATATTGATGCGCTGTCTTTTCGCAACTACCATACAGAGCTGATATATACCTTGCCCGCTGAATATTATATAAAATATTGTTACCGGAAGCCTGTAGCGATCGGATACAAAGAACAGAACGGGAGTTATAAATGTAACCGCTATAAATATATACAGCAAATAATATTTTCGCCGGCTCTTTAATGATAATCCGATTCCGATACATCCGAAAAACAAAAGGAAACTTAAATTTAACTGATTGTATTTAAGGACATTACATTGGCTTTTATAAAAATAATAACTATGATGATTCGGAACCTCGAATTTGTTGATCATCAATAATGTTTTCTTTATCAACAGCGATATAAACTCAGCAGGATTATTCCTCGCGAAATCGATTGCTTTTGAGAACCAGTATCTTGACGTTTCCGATGGTTTCAGTTCTCGTCCTGAATTATACTGCGCTACTTTTTGCGATAACCTGTGAAGCCCATCCACAGCTAAACCCGAGTTTTGCGGAATCCTGAATATGCCTGTCGCTCCTTTGTGATTGCCGATATAAAAATTCACTCCGCCATTGGAGGTGAGCGGTATAAAATCCTTTTCCGTAATCCAGTTGGATATTGTAAGCGGCAAAATCATTATG
The DNA here is from genome assembly GCA_964451165.1 of uncultured bacterium. Lineage (GTDB taxonomy): Bacteria > Auribacterota > Auribacteria > Auribacterales > Auribacteraceae > CAYVGJ01. The sequence goes on along the minus strand of CAYVGJ010000056.1, from coordinate 1,227 downwards.
ATTACCGATACCGCAAAATATAAAACAGGTTTTATTTTGTCGCGGTAATTTTTGTCTCTGAATAAAACCCACAATGCTATAGCCGGAGCAAGAAGAACCGTATCCGGTTTGCCCAGTGCGCTTAATCCGATCGATAACCCGGCGAAAACAAGATATTTCAGTTTGCTTGAATTCTGATAATAAACCAGCATCAGGCATGATAAACTTAATGTAAATATCGTTAAAGTAACCGCAAGCAAATCGCCCTCAAAAAAAAGAAATACAGGGTACACTCCGGCAATAAAAGCGGATGCCAGCGCCTGAATGTTGCCGAATAACATATTGGTTATAAGATAAATAAGAATTATTGTGGCTATACCGAGAATAAACTGAATTATTCTCGGTGTTGTCAGGTTATTTGAGATAACAAACGTGCCCGCCAGAAAATACGGGTAAATCGCGTTGCTTAGAAACGGCGCTTCTTCGGGAAATATTTTTCCGTGAAAAATTTCTTCAGCGCGATTAACATAATTTTTCGCGTCGCCTACCGGATTATCATAGAACTGAATCCGTTTTATTTCAGCTAAATAAAATCCTTTTATGATGACCGATAACAATAATATTGATATTAAAACAGCTATTCTCTTATTCAAAATAAAATCCGCAATAATTAATTAACAATAAAGAGTAAATATCTCTTAAAACAACAGATACTCTAATTGTAGTATTCATCTGTTCCGATATCAACATTATTGTTGATTCTGTATTGCGAATCAATATCTTTGTTCAGTAGATCCACTCCAACAGCTCCGTCATTGCCGGCATCGATACAGGGCGAATTTTCCTGCAAATGAAAATCACCGTTTTCCGGATTAACAAACATCGGATCGTCATGAATTACTCCTGTACCGTCATCATTATCCTGAATACAACAATTTGCCAGGTCAGCCGTGCCATATATATCGTTGTCGTTATTCCAGAGAATAGAGTTAGATATCGCCAGCGTTCCAGATCTTTTTGCAACACCTCCAAATTGTTCGGTAGACGCTATATTACCGTATATCTGGCTATTAGTAACATAATTCTGGTATGTGCCTACGCTTATATCAATAGCACCGCCTTTACCATCATTATCGCCTTCCGCGTAATTATTGCAAACAACACTTCCCAATAATTTAACACCGGAATTTAATATTTCGACAGCGCCACCGTATGCGTTTGTAGATGAATACGCTAAATTGCCGTTTA
>CAYVGJ010000055.1:0-3288 GCA_964451165.1 uncultured bacterium | reverse complement strand
ATATCTTTTATCCAGACAAAACCGTTGCCCCATAGACGCGTAAGCTCATCGTGAGGAATAAACGGAATATCGATAAGCAGATGATAATGGATTGCGCCACGGTTGTTTTTGTCCTGAAACTCAACCACAGCGATATATTTAACCGATTTTTTCAGACGATACCGCAGGCGCATAATAAACTTTTTGAACGCTTTATTGCAGATAACAATATCGGTTATATCAGGGACGGAACCGTTTTCAAATGTGAGCGTAAGGAATTTGTCGTTGTTGCTGAAATTTGCTATCGCTAACCGTCTGATATTGTTTCGTGCTCTGATTGCGGATTTCGACCTGTTCTCGGACTGCTGTTCGTCTGTCGGTGATACATCGGTTGACTTTGATTTCGATATATGCTCGTAACCGAAGCAGACAGGTTCTTCAAACTCGTATACCTCAACGATATGTTTATTATAAATGACTTTAAATCTGCCTGATTTCATCGTTACCTTAGCAAAGTGATAAGCCTAATCTGCTTTAGTGTACCTACAATCAAGTAAATTATGTGGCGAGCCGGCTCACGCCATGCTCACCACATAGCTTTCCCGATACGGGCACAAAAAAACCGGAGTTTTTCAATCGCTCCGGTTATGCGCTTTTAATCAGCTTGTTAAATTCATAAATGGCTTTCAAATCATTGGATAAAGTGTTCAAAGTTTGGATCGTTGGGTCCACCACTTCTATACGGTTTTTTGCTACTTTTTTGACTCAAATAAGTAGGTTTTTTTTGTCATCCACAAATGGTTATATATGTTGTTTATCGCGAATATATTTAGTATTTACTCTTTTAGTAAAAATCTTAAGTATTCCTTAAATTCGTAAACACACCAATCCATTCTCCATATGCCCCGATTTTTTTGATTTCATTAATATCGTTAATCATTTTTAGACAAATTTACGGATCCATAATAACCTCCTGATTCAAATCGCTAGGATAATTCATCCCCCCATATATATAACTACAATTTGACCTCGATTTGAGGCGGGCTATAAAACAGAATCGATTTTGTATTAAATAGATGGTGGGGTATCATATTTAACCTTTGAGCTATTAATGGTACTGTGTGGTTAACTCAAAATGAAATAATCTCCATGGATTAATGAAGAATCTTCCGATTTTCATATTTATATTGATAAACCTGCAAAAAAGTTTATAATATTTGAGCTGAATATATATAAATATTACCTATATTTATATTGTGGGAAATTACTTATAGATAGATTTTCCGGAAAAACAGCAACCTTGTTACTGTTTTTAATCTGATATAATGAATAAGAAAAAGACATACTAATTTAAAAAGTAATTCTATATGAACATATTTCTGGTATACGTGAGAGATGACGATTTTTACAAGTTACTTCCTGAAAAGAAGGGTGGTTCGAAACCGGGAGATAACATAGTCAAAGTTATGGCCATGCCACCGCTTGGAATACAAACACTGGCTCCAGTGTTGCGACAACATGGTCACAGAGTTCGATTGTTCGATACATGTCATCCTCAAATGAAAGCCAAAGATATCAGTTCTGCTATCAGAGAAGAAAAACCCGATATGATCGGTATTTCTATCCTGTCAACCACAACCTATGGTACTGCCAAGAAATTGATTCATGATATAAAACCTGATGCAGGTGACAGCCCTATTATTCTGGGTGGTCCGTTTGTCACTATGAACGCTGAGAATGTCTTGAAAGATTGTCATGAAGTTGATTATATCTGTGTGGGCGAAGGAGAAGAATTGCTGACGGATTTTCTCGATAACCTTGACAACCCGGCTGTTGTTGAAGGATTGGTGTGGCGTAAAGGTTCACAGGTCATATCTAATCCGCGACGTCCGCTCATCCAGGATCTCGATAAGTTTCCTTATCCTGATAGAACCAGTTTGCCGATAGAATATATCGAATCGTTACCTCTAGATGTGCCGGCGGTATTATCTCTCGACAAATTTTGTACTATACAGACATCGCGAGGATGTCCGTTTTCGTGTGTATATTGCGGTATTCCGATAATCAATCAAGGGAAATGGCGTTGCCGGTCGCCGGAGCATGTACTTGGTGAAATGCAACAGATCAACGATATGGGGTATCGGTCGATCTATATGACTGACGACCATTTTCTCATCGACAGCGACCGTATTAAAAAGATATGTGAAGGTATAATCGAGCGCAATTTGCAGTTCCAGTGGGGATGTGAAGGACGAGTGGATTCAGTAGGTATGAGATATTTCAAACTGATGAAAGAAGCGAATTGCAGTTATCTGGCTTTCGGTATTGAATCAGGTATGCAAAAAGTACTCGACCGATTGAATAAACGGCAGAGCATAAAACAGGTTACCCATGCAATAAATGAAGCGAAGAGGTTCGGTATCAAACGCGCTCACGGTTTTTTTGTGATCGGTTCGCCCGACGAAACCCAAAATGATATTATGGAAAGTTTCAAGTTTGCGGCACGTCTTAAGCTCGATACGTTCGGATTCAACCGGTTATGTGTGTATCGCGGTACACCGTTGTGGCAGGAATACGTTGAACGGGGAATCATCAATGACGACAAAGATTGGTACAAATGGTTCAAGTGTTCCGATATCGATTCCACTACCCTTGACAGCGAAGATATCAACAATATACGTAAGCGAGGATATGCGATGTTATTCGCATACCGGGTTTTCATTCGTCCGATAAATACGTTTAAATTATTGTACTCGTTAGGGCGTCACATGAAGAAATCAGATATTCTGCTGTTGTTGTTTAGCCCTTTCCGCAAACGCAAATCATCGTGTTCTTCCGATTTACCTGCCGAAAGTTACAAATAGCAAGATTGTCTAAATGAGACTATTGATAAAAAATTGAATATGAAAAAAGTATGCCATGTCATTATATTATTAATGGAAATTTATATATTATTTAGTCTATTTCTTATGCACATTTTACCCATCGATTAAACTCATAAAGCAATTTTAAATCCTCGGATAAAAGGTTCAAAGTGGCGACATCTGGGCCCACCAACATATTTGCAATATCCTTTCTTGTAAATAATATTTTATTTATGAATACTTTCCTGATTATCCGGAACACACTTTTTTAAAATAGTTTCCTTTTTTTGTATAGTTTCGCTATGCTATAAAAAAATCAATTTATTTGTGATTTAAAATTTGTGAAGGAAATAAATATTGAATAAAGGCGAATTGATTCTATATCAAACCGATGACGGATTAACCACAATTAACCTGCGAGCTATTGATGGTACAGTGTGGTTGA
>CAYVGJ010000054.1:0-4338 GCA_964451165.1 uncultured bacterium | reverse complement strand
AGCCTGTCTGAGATAATCAGATGGGCTTTTTTTATATCATTCTGCCGTAAAGAGAAATGCGTAATTTATTCTGGATTTGTCTGTCAAAACATACGGACTCATTGATCATAGAAATTGCGCAAAAATTGCCAAAAAACAGGCAGAGAGAGCGTATCCTCTCCCCATCTTACGGACTCACCATACTGCGTCCTTAAGATTCCAATGTCTTTATAGCAACGAGTTACAAAAAGCAAAATCCAGATCAGTTCGAATCTCGTTTGCGAAGCATACAATACTGAGAGCGAAAAAGGATGAGATGAATCCGTAAATATAATAAAATATATTACTTACAATTGTGCAGACAGCGATTCCACAATCATGAATCAGATTGTTTTTTTCTTGCGTGGATGTTCCTAAAAAAAACATCTCCCGAAATATTTAAGAAATCACTCGATTGATAAGAAAATGTCAAAACTCAAATTCTTTTCTCTGCTCTTTCCAACCAAGCGGGATTTGTGCTGTTAGGGTGCGGAGAGATAAACCTGCGGGTTCCTGTCCATTTAGTATTGTTTCGATAAAAATTGGGCAAATGATCTGTTTTATGGATGGATTAATTTTACTTTACCGTTCTCCCATACAGCAAGAGGACGTCCGGTTTTTTTATGGTTCTCGACGACTTCCGCCACAGCCTCTTTAAGTGCCTGTTCAGCTTTTTCTTCCAAAGATTTCTTTTTTTTCATATTTCTACTCCAATATTTTTTATAATTTTCAAAAATAAATCCTTATCAACAATAGTCATGTTAGCATTTTTCTCATATGCAATAAGTGTAGGTTTAAGTCCTGCATTATCAAAAAACATCCATGAGTCTACTATATACCTGTATATCTTAAACAAATTTGAAATACTGCGTGAAAAACGACGACGTACATCTTGTGCAGGAACATTATGTCCCCCTGCAGATACTCTTTCCTTGATCCGTGCCAAAGCGAGCTGAGAACTAGGGACCCACAAAAAGAAAAGGTGAAGCTGGTACCCAGCATCTTTTAGTTCTTTGAAATGTTTCTGATAAATTTTTCCTGATAAAGTAGTTTCAAAGGCAAAATCAAATCCTTTATTTTTATATTCTATGATTTGTTCTAATACGAGTCTACCTGCTTTAATTGCGGCTTGTTGTGGAGCAAAAGGTGATAATCCCTGAGAAATTAGATCAGCATTGATAAATTGCGGACATTTAATATATTCAGGTAAAAATTTATTTGCAAATGTAGTTTTACCAGCTCCATTTGGCCCTGCTATTATATATGCGTTTTTGAATTCCATATTTATAATATTTTGGTTATTAAGTTAAATTCTTCGATCTATTTTCATCTATATAGAATAGCATAATTTCAGGTAACGAGATATATTATTTAGATAATTATTTTGAAATCCCAAATTTTTGTCCTTGCTCTTTCCAACTGAGCGGGATTTGAGAAGTGAGGGTGCGGAGCGATAATCCGGAGGGTTCATCACCTCTAACAATGGCTTCGATTATGGCAGGGGAGAGCAGTGTCAGACGAAGAATTCGTCCGACAAATGAGGCATCCAAATTGAGCGATCTGTCAAGATCAGCTACGGAGGAAACTTTGCCGGATTCGAGCATATCTTTCCATAAATAAGCTCTGGCAACTGCGATTATTAACGCATCCTGCGGCTTTGATTCTGTGTCAGATGATTCAAAACCATCAGGTAGAATTATCTCTTTTCTTCCGCCAATACGCTTAAATTTCATAGGTATTCGGATGAGGATGCAATTATCTTTGTATAATAGTTTTGCCTTATTCATATAACTTTGCTCGCAAATTCGTTTTTATCAGATATAGTTTCTTGAGATACATCTAATTCAGATACAAGAGAATTAAGCCCATCAGTTTTTACCAGTATATCAATGCCATTTTTATAAACAATAACCTTATTGATAAGAAGCTGGATTATTCTTTCCTGTTCCGCTGGGAAAAGTTCATCCCATATTGGTGCAATATCATTAAAAACAGCAAATATCTCTGATTCATTCGGGTAAATGGTTTCAAGGATTGATAATTCTCCGGTGATTTTGTCCAGATATTCTTTAATTTGATAGTATTCGCCACTATTATTTTTTATGTCTGCAGATAAGAGTTTCCTATCAAATTCTTTCTTTTTGGCTTTTAACTGCTCTACTTCATGAGAATTTATTTGTTTTGCGGATTTAATCGTTCTGGAAATAATTTCAGGCGACTTAAAAATCTTTTTCAACTGTTCTATAACAGCGTTTTCGATGTCACCGGCAGGTACAGTTTTTACCGGGCAGGAATCGTATCCATTTTTTGATGCCTGAATACATTGATAATATCTATATATCCGTTCTTTTTTTCGGGTATAGGTCAATCCCATCGATCCGCCACAATTACCGCATTTTATAACACCCCTTAAAATACCATGAGTTTTAGAACGGGTCTTGGCACCTCTTGATCTTGAGTTTTCTTTGAATATTTCATGGACTTTATCCCATAGTTCCTGTGAAATGATTGGCTCATGCTCACCTGGAAATATTTTTTCTTTATGAACCACTTCACCAATATAAATAGGGTTATTTAATAACCGATATATGTGATTCTTGTTCCAGTTTTGTCCGTTATGCAGAATACCTTTTTTTGTAACCCACGATTTTGTCTTATATCCTTTTTGATTTAATTCTTTAACGAGATTCAATCCTGAGCGTATCTGGATAAACCGTTTAAAGATAAACCTGACCAACTGAGACTCATCCTCATTTACTACCAGTTTTTTTCTTTTTGGGTCGATATCATAACCGAGTACAGGCATACCTCCGGTATACATCCCTTTTCTTTTTAATGCGGCAACCTTGTCCCGTATTCGTTCCGCAATTACTTCCCTTTCAAATTGAGCGAAACTAAGCAGGATGTTTAAGGTAAGTCTCCCCATAGAAGAAGTAGTGTTAAATGATTGAGTAACGCTCACAAATGATACATGATGCTGCTCAAACAAATCCATTATCTTACAGAAATCTGTCAGCGACCGGGATAGTCGGTCAACCTTATATACTACAACACAATCTATTTTTCGGTTCTCAATATCAATAAGAAGTCTTTGTAGTGCTGGACGAATCATTGAACCGCCTGAAAATCCACCGTCATCGTATCGGTCAGATACAATATACCATCCTTCATGGCGTTGACTCAGGATATACGATTCAGCAGATTCTCTCTGTGCATCAAGACTATTGAATTCCTGATCCAATCCTTCTTCTGTAGATTTTCTTGTATATATCGCGCATCTAATCTTTTTTAACGGTTGAGATGATATATTTCTATCTTTTGTCATCGTGGTCTCCTCGAGTATTTCTCAGACCAAAAAACGCCGGGCCATTCCATCTTGTCCCGGTTATAGCTCTGGCAATTGCCGATAATGAATGATATTTGCGTCCTTCAAACTCGAATCCGTCATTTATTATAGTCACTTCGTATCTAATTCCTTTGTATTCTCTGATTAGCCGTGTCCCTATTACCGGAATTTCTTTTTTGTGTTTTTTATTGACGGATTTGTCCGGCATACCGGATTCATTAAATCCGTTCTCTTGCAGAATGATTTTCATTTTATGCCGTGCTAATTCTGATAAACCGCCAAAATGAATTTCTTGTATTCGATAAGCCAATCTTTTGATCAGAAAATTTCTGTTATATTCTGGAGGATCTGTGGAATACAAAACTTTCCATTTTTCTTTGAGATTATCGAAACTAAGTTCTGATAATTCTGTAATTTGTTTTAAAATTGATGATTTCATAGTCTACCCTCACTGATTCTGTTATCATCACAATGAAGGCTTATTTCTCTCGACAAGTCAATAGAATACCCATGATTTTTTCGATATTGTTGATGTCGCATTTTGTATCTCAAGAAACCTATTGCCAGAATATCAGCGATTTCCTGAATATGATCATGTAAATAAGTTTTTTTCGTAATATTTTCAGAATTAGTTTTATTTATCATATCTCTTCATTAGAATTAGTTAAGTCTTTGAGGCCTATCCCTTGCCAGTAGTATTTACCTTTTAAATTACCGGCAGTCCCTTTTAGTCTGTTAAATCCTTTATGAAATAAGTAATCGTTGAATTCTTTTTTTCGTATACGCATATCAGAATTTTTACAGAAAACCTCATATAATTCCGAAGCGGATGCTTTGCAATTAGGCTGTAGGACACAAAATTCGTTTAGGAACGAGCCGATTACGTCTTCAGATACTTTGTACTGACTTGTAGCTTTTTTTACGGCATCCGGTTCATCGAATCCTTCTTCAAGCAATTTTGAGTATCCATCAAC
>CAYVGJ010000053.1:0-4784 GCA_964451165.1 uncultured bacterium | reverse complement strand
ATCGTTTTCATTTTCATAATAAGATGTATCCACCCCCATCCATTGAACGATTTTTTCAAGCACGAGAGTGTTTTTATGCGATGCATCATGATTGAAATTTATCTGGTATTCGCCGTCAAATACAACAGAATTCACAGGGTTGTTGCCCTGGTAATCGCGAATTATCCCGCGCATAGATAAAGCAGGCGTAAAACCATCGCTTGGAGCCGATTGTGAACCCGAAGAAAGAACAAACATCGGATCCGGCATAATCTCGTTTGCCCCAGCGATTAAATCAAATGGATCATTATTGCGCGAAAACGAGTCACTCCAAATTGAGTACAGTTTTGTTGATTTTGTCCGGTTAAGAGCATTGAAATAAAACATTTTCTCAGGAAACATATCGTAATATGAATTATAATATAAAAGAATGCTTCCGAGTTTAGCGAATGGTGTGCCCGTATGCGGAGTGTTTATTGTAAATATCGCGTCCACAAACCCATCATAATTATATTTTTCAACCAGCCTTCTGGCGATAAGCCCTCCAATTTCGTGTCCGATAAGATAAATTTTGGCGGGAGGCTGGTTTGAAGATGACATCTTCTCTTGAATATACAAGTAAAGATCGTTTACATTTTTCTCTATGGAATATTTCCCGTCCATATAAATTTGGGAAGCGCTCGTGTCAAAGTTAGGGTCCCAGCATGTTATACCGTGATTGTTAAGCCACAACGGAGTATCAACCAACCCTCTCGTTTCTTCCGCTGTGCTTGACCACCAGTAAACGGGCGAAATACCGCTGGAATAATAGTAACCTCGAACAAGGACGACTACCACCTCAGCCGTAAACGTTACTTTGTTTGTAAGAAGTATTCCGTGACTGTCTTCAAGATAATAGGTATATGTTTTACCGAGAATCATTGTGTTATCGGTAAACGTATTTGCCCCGTCGATCTGAAAAACCTTTGTTTCACCGGTAGTTTTGCGCACGAGTTTTGCTTTTCCGCAATAATTCGACCATCTGAATTGAGATGTTTTTCCATCCCACAGGTATATCGCTTCCAGATCGGTATAATATTGCATGGGCATAAGCATAAACCCTTTCTGAACACCGTTATATGTGCCCAATCCCACAATCTGTCCGGATTCGTTGATACTGTGAGCCTCAAGAAGTACCCAGCCGGAATTGGCGGGTAGAAGATCGTTCAGGTCGCGCATACCTTCGTCCTGACTCCATATAAATGCCCTGACGGTACTTGAACTACTGCCGCTGGTATTTGAGGCACCCACAATTACACCTTTATTGTTTATCGCGTACCCGATGCTGATATTGCCGCCAAGAGTGCCTATATCGCGCATTCCGCTGGTTTGATCCCAGATATACGCGTGGTTGTACTGCGATGAAGGCGATCGCGATGAACCGGTAACCTGATTCAAATCGTTTATTGCCATGGCATCCATGCGTGTCCACCCATCAGGTGTAATATCAGTCATTGCATGATCTCTTTGCCAGATAAACGCGTGTCTGAATGTATCGCAATCCGGTTCGGAATAACCCGCAACATAATTGTTGTTGTTGATTGACATCGCGTAACTTTTTGTATGTCCGGGTAAAACGCCGATATCTACGATTCCCTGCAGGTAATCAAATACAGCAAACGCATGATTTTTATTAGCCGATGTTTTGGATTCACCTACTATATAACCGGCATCGTTTATATCCCTTGCGATGCTTGTTGATCCGCCCAGAGTACCCAGATCCATAAGACCGGTCGATTCCGCCCACAGAAAAGCATGGTATCCTTCAGCGGTTGTGGAATACCCGACAACTCTGCGTTTGTTGTTGATAGATAAAGCTCCGGAATCACCGGTAAAAATACCGAGATCTTGGATTCCGGATTCTTTATACCAGATAAAACCATGATATATTGTATCTGAGGCAAGTGAACTGCCGACTGCCTGCCCGGCATCGTTAATTGCCCAGGCATTGCTTGTCATGCCTAATGTCTTTAAATCGTAAATTTTGTATTTATCCAGTGTATATGCCGTATCGGATACACAAAAAAAGATTGCAAAAAAGATAAAAAAATAACCGTATAATGTATTCTTACTCAAAACACACCTCTTTTTTTATCCGTTATCATTAAAAAAAATATCACATTATTAATAACACCATAAGTTATGTAAATATATCGGTTTTTTTTATTATATTATTAGACATAAACAATTCCCACAGGTACCTGTGGACAGATATAACGAAATATCCGCAAAAAGATTGGGAGTGCCGGAAAAGTAATATATTAATATATAACCTTAAATGGATTTGATTTAAACAAACCGACACAGTGATCTAAAACCATCGCAACGGATATTGCAACGCTTCTTTCGCGATCCCGCAAGGACAGAAAAAAAAGAAAAAATTTTTCTCAGCGATCCAAAATTATTTAATAAACCGATCTATTGCTTGAGCGCAAACCTTATATTTTCCGTTGAAGCATCTATCTGATTTTTAGCGAGAATACATATCTCAGCGTGATTTTCTCGATAACATGGACACAACCGCACAAAACAATAGTATAAAGCTGATCGGCTCAGGTATTGAAGGAAACGAACCTGAAGAAGAAAACGTCAGAAACGTAGGCCCGGAAATACCAGTAGCGAATTCATCCACGAGTGTTTTTGTACTTATATCATATCGCAATATTTTATTTGTATTATAGCATGATACATAAAGGTAACCGTCAGGCCCGAAATCAAGGCTGTAAGGGTGGTTATTAGTCATGGTGGCAAATACGTCTTCATATGCTCCGGTAGAAGCATCAAAACGCAAAACATTATATGCGGAACTGTTTGTGACATACAGATAACCGTCAGGCCCAAAAGCGATATCGACAGGATCGGTTAACCCGTTGCCTGAAGCGAATGTATCCATAAATGCCCCGGTTGAGCCGTTATAACGCAGAACACTACGCGATGAAGAACGGCTTGCAACATAAAAGTTTCCGTCAGGCCCGAAAGTTATTCCGTACGGCAATGCGAGCCCGTTGCCGGAAGCGAACGTTCCCAGAAACGCGCCGGTAGTGCCATTATATTTATTAACCACACTGTTATTTACAAGCGCGACATAAATGTTTCCATCAGTATGATATATAAGATCATACGGAGAATCCACGCCGGTAACTATTTTATTGATAAATGTGCCTGAGGATGAATAATGAAAAATTGCGTTGGAATCTCTTCCCGCGACATATATGGTTCCATCCGGCCCGATTTCAATACCGCGTGGATATGAAAGCCCGTTTCCGGATATGAAAGCCTCTCTGGTTTTTGTGGATATATCGTATCGGTAAACAACGCTATTTTCACTACTTACATATAGATATGAAGAAGCCGAAAGGTTGCCCGCCAACATACAATCAAAAAACAGAAAACAGAATATAAGATATGCATTTATTTTCATAAAAATGCCCCATTTATATGTGTAAAATTTGAAAAGGATCGCTATTCAATCTTATAAATATTATATAACATATATGAAACACAATATCAAGATACTGACAAATAAATATTTTTTATAAATAATTTGCATTATGACTATATATATATTACAATTATTATATAATATAAAATAAGGGGGTTTGGTTATGAAACTGATCAGCGCGGTAATATTATTACTGATTGGGTTTGGAGCGTCATCGATATTTGGTGCGGGTTACACGGTGGTTGATCTAAATACTCTGGGTGGAGATTATAGTTGCGCGTATTCGGTAAACAATTTCGGTCAGGTAGTGGGAGATTCAACAACAGCCGAGGGTGATTCGTATGGGTTTGTGTATTCCGGCGGGAGTATGACGAGTTTAGATCCTTTGTATTGCGGAATGGGAATAAATGATTCTGGAGAGATTTGCGGCGATTCCGAAGTCGGATTCTACACGCACGCATTCAGGTATAGCGGCACAACGGCAACAGACCTTTTCCCATCAGCCAATTACAGGAGTTATACGTATGCCATAAATAATTCGGGCGTAATTGTCGGCGGGTCTACATTCAGCGGTGCCGACACATATTTCAACGCTTATAAAACAGTAGGCAACACTCCTGTTTCCATCGGTACTCTTGGAGGCAGAGCAAGCTTTGCGTTGGGAATAAATAACGCCGGTGATATTGTGGGGCATTCGCAATATACCACGTTATCGGGTTATTCTCATGCTTTCGTTTATATTGACGGCCAGATGATCGATATGGGTACTTTAGGCGGAGTCGGGGGTGAGGCTTGCGGAATTAATGAAAACAGGCATATTGTCGGATCGTCATCCGATGCCGATAGCGGTAGAAGTCATGCCTTCTTATATATTGATGGGTTTTCAAACGGACAGATGAACGGATCGCTGATCGATTTGGGCGCATCAGGCGCGGAAGTAAGTATCGGGTGCGCGATTAACAATTCCGATCAGGTTGTGGGGGCTTTTGTGACTCAATCTGAAAACGTAGATGTTGAGCATGCTTTTTTATATGAAAACGGGATACGGTATGATCTCAATGACCTGATTGATCCGTCATCGGGGTGGATACTCAATCGCGCTACGGATATTAATGATGACGGGTTGATTGTCGGTTTCGGGTTGAATCCGCAGGGTGAATCGCATGCGTTTATGTTGACTAAAAATTCGCAGGACCCGCCATCGACAGTGCCTGAACCGGAGACAATTATGCTGTTGTTTTGTGCGATAATCGCAATCGGCAAATATAAAGTTTTTTAATTATTAAAATATTCGTATTATAATAAAAAAGGATGCGAAGCATCC
>CAYVGJ010000052.1:0-5416 GCA_964451165.1 uncultured bacterium | reverse complement strand
GAGAGGCAAGCTATCTTCATGGACACTCTGGATTGCTAACGATCGAAATTGAAGGAGAGTTAAACAAACATAATTATGCTTACCCGGTAAAAGAGGCGCAAAAATTAGCGTGGGAAGTGGCCGACAACTTCATGCATGCAACAATTTTTCAAGAAGGCGACCCTTTGCTTGATTTAGTGTTGCAAGGATATGAAAAAGCTGGAATGAAAGGCACAACCAATAGATTCGGAACGCCTGCAAAAGCTCTCAACCATGAGCTGGTAAAATCGTTTCCTGAAAGCAGAGTCGCTGTCAGCAAAGGTCCATCTACCTGCGAATGGTTCTGTACAGTATTCTACGAATTGTTGAAAGACAAGTTGAATATTAAAAAAATAGAATTTCGTTCTTCTTCGTTGAACTGTGCATCAAGAGAGTTTTAGTAGTAAAGCCACACTGGTGCCCCTCCACCATAATACGGTGGAGTGGCATTTGTGTCTCGGACGAAAAAGGGGACAGCGCCCTTTATCTGTATTAGTTTCTGCGTTAACAAAATATGAATTATTTAAAATCCAAAATACTTCTTATATTATATATATAACATTTAATTCTGATTTATCCAATAAACAATATTACAATTATTAGAGATATTATCGAAAGTATGTATTTAGGGAAATATATTTGTTGATGGAGTATTAATCTGGGCATGAAAATCAAGGATGCGCTTTTTTCCCAAAACACAACATTTGACAATATCTCTTTTATTTTGAAATTATTCTCTTCTCTGTAGAAGGTTATTATTGAAATTTGATATAAATAATAAAATTCATAGAAAAAGACAGATAAATTTTGGTATCTTAGTTTATCTAGTAAAGCAAATATTAAGAATTGTAGTTGCGAAAATCTTTTGCTATATGGTTAGTTTCTCACACTTACTAATAAAAGAGTGTCAGTAATTTAATAAAAGGATGTAGTAAATTGTTTTTTGTGTATTCCCTTGTTATAATAATATTTATGCTTATTATTAATGCCTTTTTTGCAGCCTATGAAATGGCATTGGCAGCAGTTTCAGAAACAAAACTCCGTATTCTAAAAAAAGAGAACCATCGCGGAGCACACGATGCTTTGTTTATGAAGGGAAAAATTGAGGGTAGCTTAGCGGTTATTCAGCTTGGAATTACCCTAGTAGGTGCAATCGCAGCAGCAGTTGGCGGTGCAGGGAGCGATGAAGCCATTGCTCCTTACCTAATTGAACACTTAAAAATAGCTCCATTATACGCCGACATTTTATCACTCGTTCTCTTTATCATTCCTCTTAGTCTGCTCACTATTATTTTTGGAGAACTTGTTCCAAAAACATTTGCATTAAAGAAGCAGGAATGGGTTTGTTTGAAGTTCTCTCCAATTATGAGATTTTTTTATATAATATTTTTCCCAATTGTCTTATTTTTAGAAAAAATAGTTAAGTTGATAACGAATAAAGGATCTAAAAGAATCGGCAATTCGGAGACCTATTCCTTTTCGAGTATACATGAATTAAAAGCGTTAGCTTCCCTGGCAAGGGCGTCTCGCCTCATTGGAATTAGAGAAGAAAAAATCGTTCATTCAGCGGCTGAACTATCGACGCGATCAATAAAGGATATTATTATTCCTGTGACTGAAATATCCGTAATTCCGGTTGGATTATCATTAACAGAAGCATTAGTCAGAGTACATATGGACATGCATACGCGTTTTCCTGTATGTACTGAGGATAATAATTATCAGACAATAATAGGTTATATTAATCTCAAAGACATTATTTATACCTTACATGCTAATCCATCCAATTCCAGTCTTCAATCTATTGTTCGTTCAGTAAAATCATTTAACGCAAATGCAAAGATATCCAATGTTATGGAAGAGATGATTCGAGACAGTCTTCATATCAGTCTTGTAAACGACGAACATGGAGTGATATTAGGTATGATAACGCTGGAAGATATCTTAGAAGAGCTTGTTGGAGAAATTCTTGATGAATATGATCGATTGCCGACTTATGTGCATCTATGCGGCAATGGATGGATTATAGGCGGCGGTGTACCTATTGATAAAGTGGCATATGTGACAGGAATAGAATTATCACGATTGATATTATGTGATGATCCCCCATTAAATACTTTTGCTCAATGGTGTAGCCATGTGAAACAAAATGATTTGAGAGGAGCAGAGTTATTTGAATGTAGAGGTCTACTTGTAACTATCCGTAAATTTCGCAGAAAACAGGTATTGGAAGCTTTTGTAGCTGTTACTTCCAAAGCTTCTATAGATTAATATGGGCGAAAAAATTATTTTTTAAGTATACCAACTCCTTGAGTAGAATAAATTCATCTTTCCCCAAATATGAACGGCATTATCAAAGCATCCAAGATAACTCCAGTAGTATGAAGATAAAATCCTTGATCGACATAGTTTCCATATTTTTCATGGAGAGAGTCATAACCGCCCCATGACTCATCATCATTTTGTGAATCTAATAATAAAGGGCGCTGTTGTCCCCTTTATTCGCCCTTTTTTCTGATAAAATTAAGAAAAATTCCCAAAAAAAACATTATGCATGTTGCCGGTTCAGGAACAGTTGTCGAGTATATCTCAAACTCATGCCCCTCTACCCATGATGCGGAATTGGTTATATTCATCTTTACATATTGACCGGTTATATCCGGTACATCAAAAATAAATGGTGTTATAACACCTCCGGACAAAGATAATGTTTTCGTCTCGATAAAATTATTATCGATATAAAGCGATAGAGTACTCGATCCACTGCTGACCAAATCATAGAAAGTTACCTGCGAAATTTTTACAGGTTGTTGTAAATCAACCGTTGCCCAACCGCTGTACGATGGGTTTAACCAGCATGTATTAACCGTTCCATCAGTAAGATATGAAGGTTCGTATGTACTATAATAATTATTCGCGGTAACCGGTTTCCCGCCTGAAACAAGTATCTGCAAAGCGCAAATATCCGGTATATTAAAAAAAACAAGCGAAAACAACAATAGCAACAATTTTATCATGATCTTATCCCCTGTATGAATAGTGAAAAAAATTATATATGTATACATCAATAATAACATGTGTAATAAAAAAAATCAAATGACCAATATAATATTGATAATAAATTCAAACCCAATGAATTGCAAAAAAACATCATTTGTGGTAAAATTAATATAATAAGACGTGTATAATCAATAAAATTATAATATAAGGAGCCGGCAATGGTACGGTATCATTGGAGAACCAGATTATTTTTGATTTTATTTTCTATCTTTTTTATCGGCGTGTTATGTTGTGATGCGCCGAAAGTTTTATCGCAGGAAGTGCCAAACGCACCCGATATTCTCAAAGTGGGCGGCAAAGAAGTAAGCTCCGGCCAGACATTATATACTAATGGCGGCCAACAGGGATCCAATCCTGTCAACCTTGCACTGGAAGGTTTTGCTCAAGCAAATACCACTATAACCGTCTTCAATAACGGATCCGCTCTTACAACTTCTCCAGCTTCAGTTTCGCCAAACTCGAGCGGTAAATGGACCTGTTCGGTTTCCGTTTCCACCGGAACTCTGAATTTAACCGCAAAAGCGGCAAACGGCGCAGGTACTTCGCTCGCATCGGAAAAAGTTACGGTTGTGCTCGATACTACAGCTCCTGTAGCCGATGTCTGGGTCCGCCAGACAGGATGGCGCACAAACTATAAATATATGAATGGACACAACAATATGTACGGCATCTTATCCGATAACGCTTCAGGTATAGATTGGAGCACAGCGGCAATCACGGTGAAAAATATAACTACCGGAGCAACTATTGCCGGATCACAAGCCAATAACGGTACCAACCAGATAGACTTTTACCCAACTGCAGGTTGGGGAGTAACCCAGGTAGATAAGAACAGGTACAGAATAACTGTTTATGTTCGCGATAAAGCCGGTAACGAAACGATTATCCCTGCTGTTGAATCACAAATACCTGACACATTCTGGGGTAACGGTTGGAGAGAATATATATACGATAGCGAATTACCGCCTGCGCCAACAATAACCAAAATCTGGGATCCGAACCATAATGTTTTCACCGGTACCGGTGAAACATCGTCAAATACACCTGATGCGGATGGTTATGTAAATTATTATTCAGGAATGACAGTAACTAAAAATCCGACCAGAGTGAAAGGAAAAGTTGTCGATTCCAACGGGGTACCAAAAGTAAATTATTATAATGCCGACCAGCATTGCTGGTATGTTTGGGAAAGTCGATATTATCCATGGGCTCAAAGAGTTTCCACAAATCTGGGGTCAATAAGTTTAACTACAGGGGAATTCACTTTTACATGGGTAGAACAAAGCCCAAATATTCAGTATTTTAATGAAGGTTATAACTATATTTATTTATATAGTGTTGACAGTGCGTATTTGATTGGTAGCACTACAATTTATGTTAAGTTTCAATATGGAACACCAACAATGCCTCCTATGCCGACTACACCTGCTTTTACAGGAAGCGAACAAAAGGTTTTGGGAAGCAGAGTTATTCCCGACACTTTCGGAAAAACAAATAAAATGAATGGTGTTCAAACGGTAAGAATATTCTTCGCACCTCAAAGCGGATCTTACTGGCTTGGTTATGGATATAACTACAGTCAGGAAGTTCTTCCCGAGGGACAGGCATATGTCAATACTTCAGGAGTATATGATCCGGGCGACGTATACTCCGACAGCAATAATAATAACCAGTATGACCAGGGAGAATCGTTTCTGGATATCAATAATAAAGGAGTAAGTGACGGCCAGTCGTATTGGTTCTATAATTTCCTGTCCGTTGAGTATCCAAGAAACAACACAATGTATGTGAAAGTCGCCTCCGTAAACCAGTATGGAATGAGTGAAGCGAAAAGTTTAGGGCGGTTTCATCATATGGACATTCTTCCTTCGGTTTCAAGCGTAATCATAAATCCGAAAACTAACCCTGATCTTTCATCTTCACAAAAACCAACTCAAATTGTGGTTAATGTCCAGAATCCGGGTTATGACTGGAATATGGCTTATTATGGGCTTGATCAATCTGTTTCATGTATAAAAGTTTACGATGAAAACCAAAATCAGGTGTCTATAGATGCGACAACATGGGTTTATGAAGGAAGCCTTAAGTATAAAGGAACCTTGAACGTTTCCAATGTAAATTTCTTACCGGAGAAAAAGTATACGGTAAGAGTTACAGCGAAAAATTTCATGGATTGTACTTCCATAACAGACGCTTATAAATTTACAATCGACTCAAAAATTCCCGAAGTAGTCAACTTAAGCCCCGCGCCGGGCGCGCAGGTAAGTACGTTGCCTAACTTTAAAGCCACATTATACGATCAGATGACAGGAGACCTGAACGGAAGCGGAATTTCGTT
>CAYVGJ010000051.1:0-7286 GCA_964451165.1 uncultured bacterium | reverse complement strand
ACACCCGCCTCAAACCATTTTGTGAAATTATAGCCGACAGCGTAATCGAAATGAAATTCCTGTCCGGGAGAAAGTTTTTTCTCTGTACCCACAAGATCCATTCTGTTTAAATTGATCGCCTCATAAGCGTTTACGATATGGTCATTGTTATGGGTACTGAAATCGTACATGAATTTCGATGAGATATCCAGCGGGCCGAGAAGAACCGTAACCGCTGTAGCCATTTCGAGCGTCCAGACTTTTGAGCTGAGGTTGAGCATATCCGATTCGTGATCATACCTGCCTGTGGGTAAATAAATGTCCGGCCCCATAGCGAAATGAACATATTTCGAATGCCATGCCATAAGCAAAGGGCATACAATTATGTCTCCCAAACCGCCTTTTTCGTCATCAAAGGAATTGAAATCATGCCCGAAATCGTATTCGCTGTAAGATACTGGAATCAGTGTATGCACTCCAAGATCGGCTCCGAATAATTTGAGTTTGCTAACATAGATGAACCGCATGGCGTTAGCGGTTACGTTTATTCGCATATCGGACAACGGGCCGAAGTTGTAATCGTGGTTCTGATTGTTTTTAAAACCGTTTGCATGGTAATGATACAAATAATTGATATAATAAAAACCGGGAGGGGGCACAGCGCCAGACATGAAATCCTCAACCCCATGCGGATACGATGTAGCGCCGCCGGCATTGATGTTTTGTGAAAACGCGAGAATGACTGCAACGATGATCGATACAAAAAAAAGCTTCATAATTGTGGCACCTTTTTTAGTATTTTAAAGGGTAACTGATTGAATATGATTTTTATAAAATCAACATGTGTTAATAATTCTGTAAAAATATTAATGTTTGTAATTTATATCAGGATATCGATTATATCAACATTTTTCTTCGAAATATTTGAACAGCAAAGAATATAAATGGAAAAGGCAACATGCGGTGCATTTATACAAAAAGTTTTTGGCAATGGGGTAAAAAATCAGGTACAGTTGTCACTAAATTCCACATTTGATTCAGGCCTCAATAAACCCCATGCCATTATTTATTATGAAGATACAAATAGGTTATATGTAAATTCTTCTGACAATAACATTATGCAGTATGATCTTTCGGGTACCAAAACATTGTTTGTTTCAGGTTTAAACAATCCAAGTTCTATGATATTTAATACTGATGGATTTATGTATATTTCTGAATTTTATAATAACCGTATTCTCCGGTATAACTTTATTACAGGAAGTTATTATGACGTATTCGCTTCAAGCCTGAATTCACCTACATTCATGTTTTTTGAGCCAGGCGATAATATTATTCCCGAACCATTAACGCTGTTATCAATGCTGATTGGTTTTCTTCTTTGCAGGATAAAATTATTTTTCCGGCAAACAACCATGCAATAACAAATCATCGTACTATTTTGTGACAGTTTTTCGGAGATGTTTCGCAAAAAAACTCTTTACTTCGATGATCTTCGTAAGAACACAGAGGGATTTTAATTCAATTTGCCATCCCGTAATTTATTTACATATAAAAAGGTGAAATAAAGATAAATATGTAAGATATTATCGAAATTTGTACATTGAGCCCAAAAATAAAAAGCGTTTTTTGTGCAGGGAATATACAATAATAAAAGATAAATTTACCCATGAGTATTTTACCACATTATTTACAAATTCAGGGTAAATCTGAAATCAGTTTATCTTGAAAATATCTCAAAATAATGTATAATAATATATAAAAGAGTTATGTTTATGAGATACTTAATTGGTCATTCAATTAAAATTATTTTCACAATATTATTTTTTTTCGCTATAAACAATTGTTTGTACGGAGAAAATGTCAAATTTACCGTATCTGAAAAATACGGTACAATCGAAGAAACTTACAATGGTATAGGAAATAAGCTAATAGTTTGTATAAAAGATTATCATGCCGATGGGGAAACTCAGCTTAATATTTTCCGCATCATAAAAGAATTAAGGAAAAATAACCGATTCGGTTTAGTATGTCTTGAAGGAGCTTATTCACAGTTAGACGTATCATTTTATGATCAATTTCCTGACAAAAACATTAAAGAAAAAGTATCCAAATATTTTCTGAATAAAGCCATATTCACGGGATCAGAATATTATAATATTGTGGAGTCTGATCGTGCGCTAAAAATGTATGGAGTTGAAGATAGATTGGATTATCTGCAGAATATAAATCGATACCTTGATGTTCAACTCGTGAAAGATAGTTTTGAACCTGATCTTGAATTGTTAAAAGAGAATATGCTGGAAATAAAAAAGCATGTGTATTCCGAAAAACTTAAGCAATTCGATGAGAATGCAAGTAAATACCATAAATCCGAAATAAATCTTGATCAATATTTGGCAATATTAACTGAAGTTGCAAAGAACGAAAATATCCCGCTTATAAAACATAATAATATCAATAAATATATAAAACTGAAACGAATTCAGGAAAGAATAAATCCTGAAAAGGTTGATTTGCAAATATATAATCTGGATAAAAACTTTTCTTGTTTATTATCTGAAGGAGAACTTAATAATCTTAAGAAATATATTCAGAAATACAGAATAGATACAATTTCCGGCGATACATTTCTCAATTACATATATTCTCTTCATACATACTCGACAATTATGGATTATTCTCCAGCCGATAACGCATTGGATCATTTAATGCAATACAATGAATATAATTCGGTTAAAAATAGTATTGATTTTTCGGCAATTCAAAAAGAAATTGGCAATCTGGAAAACGAAATTTATATAGCATTATGCGATAAAGAATTACAAGTGCAGGTCTACAAAAATAGTACATTTTTAAATATTATTGATAAGTTATGCGCGAATAATCTTACACCGCATGAAATAGAATCTTTATCCGAAACTGATGATATTATTGATATCAAACCGCTTGTGACTTTTATAAAAGATGTATCATTAAAGTTGTGTTTAAAGATAAATGAAAGTAAAGACAATTATAATTCGGTTTCACGGGTTTTGTATCCCGCATGGCAGTTTTACAGGTTGGCTATGAGGAGAAATAACCATTTTGTAGACAATACATTGGAAATAATGAGCGGACAGGGTGCTAATGAGGCGGTTCTGATTTCAGGCGGTTTTCATATCGAAGGGATAAAAGAAATCCTGAAACAAAAAAATATCTCATATATAGTAATCCGCCCGCAAATAAAATATGATAATTATCTTTCGCTTTATAACAGTAGAGTTACCGGTGAATTTACCTCTATTGATACTATTATGGATTTTTTCACACAGACACTTGGGTTGCCGTTAATTACTTCAGAGACATCCAATGAAGATCAGGTCAGGTTTGCCAAGGTTGCTTTTGCCACACTTTATGGTATATCAGAACAGCTTGAAAAGTTTAAAAACGACCATCAATGGCAGCCGTTTACGGATTCAGACCTCAGGCTTTTGACAAAATCAATACAGGAAATACTTTCTACTCATGAATCAATCAAATTAGATGAACTTCAGAAAATTGTTCATCACGTGATTCTTGGTTCGAAAATGGGTGATGCGGCTCCAATAAATGAGGCTGAGCATGGAGATATTCTCGATAAAGCAACAAAAAAATTAAATACTGGGTTTGGTGAAAACGGTAAACTTGCGGCTTTGGAACTTACGAAACTCAGAAAAAACAGTCAGATATTTACTATTGAGAAATTCGGCAGGAATTCAATTGGATTTAACAGTATAATGGGTATGTTTTTTAGAAAATCCAGCATATCTTATTATGAAAAAGGAGAATCTAATATAGTTTTGCAAACTTTGCGATATTGTTTTGAGCTTGATCCAGATATCACTCTCGAAGATATTAAACATAACCCCGAACTACTTTCCAAACTCAATTTTAATCCTGTACCGGAACGGATTTTCGCTGTAAATACCACGGGCAGTAAACAAGAAACAGATAACGCGCGCGTATTGAGTTACGCTCTGGATCATCTTGATTATGAATATGATAGTTATTACGCAAAAATTACAAATGAGCAAATGCACAAAGCGTTGATGGAAGAAGACGAACAAACCGCGAAAGAGATATTAAAGACTCTGGGTGCCAATGTATTTATTATTCAGAATTCAAGAAATCTCGCTCGAAAATTTGCCTGTTCCGGTCAATGCTGGTATTGTCTTGCCTGTACTGAATCGTTAAAAGAGAGGTTGAAAACTACACAGCCTTCCAATCTTGATTCAGCAGTTCAGGTGGTAAGAAAAGCTATAAAATTGGGGCTGAATAATATTCAGATAACGGGTGATGATACGCTGGATGACGTGGAATCATTCTGGAAAATTCTTGATGCCGCTGTTGAGGCAAGCAATACATTCAACGGCAAAGATAAACCGATAAATTTATCTATAACAACAAACGGATTATATTTCCTCCGAAATATTAGCGGTATGGAAGATTTTTTTAAGGAACTGAAACGTCGCTGTGGAAAATCAATTAACCCAAGCATAAGGATAAGTTTCGATTCCGGCAAAGTGAAAAAAGTAAAAAATTGGATAATGTTTAAGGGTGATGAAGAGGCTGTTTACAAAACATTTGCGCGGATAATTCATCTTTTCAATAAAGAGTTTAAATTTCCATCAACATTAAATATCGTTTCAAGAGACATGGATACTGGAAGCGATAAACAGTCTGTTGAGAATTATAAGGCGTTTCATAAAAAGATTCAGGATATTCTTGAATATGATTTCGGATGGAAAGAACCTGAGAAATTATACAGTTATTCAGGGATGCCAAAAGATGCTATCATTTATTATAATACCGAAGCTTTGCTTCGCGGATTAAAACAGGGCAGAATTTATAAACAAGAATCAACCGTTGAGGATTTATTCGATTCAATTTACACTCCGAAATTTGATCAAAGGTTTATGAAATACAGGTTGTTTTTTAATATGTCGATGAATTCAATTTCAGACGGTGACCTTTTTCTGGAGTATCCATTGAAAGAAGCTGATCCTGACAAACTTATTAACGTATTTTTGCGTTCTTTATCATATCCGATGTCACGGCGTTTTATAATGTCCATGGATGAGGAAGGCCTTGATGTCATTCAAAAACAATTGGGATTCGCTTTATCACTTAGGCCGGAACTAAAATCAAAAAAACAAGTAACTTATGAACAGGTTCTGTCTCATTTAGCAGGCGATGAATCTCTGATGACGCAAATTGAGCGAATGTTTCTAATGGAAGACGTGTTATATACTTATAACCCTTCGAAATTCAATCTGACAGATAGCATCGGCGCACAGAATTTCAGGTTACGCAAATTACCCCAGGAATTAGCTATATCCCTTGATGATGAAGAATTAATCATAGCATTCCTCACATACTTTGCGCGATACAGAATGAGTATTGCTGTTGCGGAAGGATTAAAACCTTTTATAGAAACTTTTTATACCAATCCGGCAAAAGCAGTGGAAGATTTCAGATATTTTTTGAATGAAAATGTATTAACAGACCTTATTAAACGCGAAATCATCATTGCCGATCCTCTAAATCCGGATGTAACGGGAAAACTTTCTAAAACAGCGATTGATAAACCTGTTGTTGAACTGATCGATATCAAAAAAGACCTTAAATTTGATCTGAAAGAAGAGTTGCGCAAAAGATTACTGTCAGATAATATTCGTCAACGTAAAACCGGATTAAACCTTATAGGAACAATACTTAATGACCATTACGATTTAAATGAATTCAAAGATACACTTCTGGAATTCGCGTTTCTGGAAGGATTATCATATGCTGAGAAAACTGAGTTTATCAACCTGTTATCTGAATGGATGTCTGATTATTCTGTAAAAACATTTGCCGATAAAAACTTTTTCTTGCAGGTAATGCATTCTTACGCTTTAAACCAGCCTTATGGAATTAAAGATAAAGCTCTTGACGTTCTTATTGAAGTTGAAGACGGAACAGGAGTATTTCTCAGTAAAAGATTCATAAAAGGTTATCTGGAAAAAATAGATGCGGAATTACCATATCTTGATCCGGCAGTAAGCCTGAAATTTTACGTAAAATGTTATGAGAATAAACTGATCAAAAAGTCCGAACTATCGGAAATCGTTAATAAACTGCCCGTAGCGAAAAATTCCGAACATCTTGCAGGTGAACTTTCAAAACAATGGGAAACATTTGAAAAATTATTTGATTTCGAAGATTATTTCATTAATCTGTTTAAAATTTCAGATATCACACGTACGGATATAGATACCCGAAAATTTATTTTGTCGTATTTGCTTGCAGAACCTGAGAGACAGAAGAAACTGCTGGATTTGATCCCCGCATTGAATCATGAACGATTTATTATTATATTGGATACACTGAAAGAGATGTTTTTTTCTTCATTTAACAAGAATACTATAAAGTTTGTTAATTCTTTACCGGTAGGGTATTTTGAAAACCAACCTGTGATGGATGCTGTTTTCGGAGATGAAAGTTTACAACATTTTATGGAATTGCATAAATCCGATAACATGATTATATATTTGTCTTTTATGAAAGAGAAAGATTCCATTACCGCATTACGGAACTATTTCAAAAAAGCGGGATTATCGCCTGTTAAATATCCAAAGATACCATATAAGGATGTAAAAAATCTTTTAACTGAAATAATAAGAAGTATGGGAGTGAGTTTTACCGCAAATCAGGAAAATGAGTTGGCATCCTCGATAATGATACGTCTGGCGCAACATATGGATCAATTTAATGATGTTGCGGAAAAAGAACCTGTATCCATGGCTGATATTGTTATATCAGACCCATCGATTCAGAATCCGGTGCGAAGTTTTGTCACAAAGATTATGGTTTCAAGTGAACATTCTGATGATATTAAAACTTTTGTTCAGATTTTTTTCATTGTGCAAAATGAAACGCTCAAATATGTTGAATCAATTAAAACTCAAAAACCGTCCGCCATATCAAATATAGCTTTTTCTAATGAACTGATAGAAAGCAGTATATAGTATATCCAAATATGAATCGCTATTATTATTCACGATAAGATTATTGGAAAACGAGATCAGGGTTGATTCTTGAAATTGCCAATCCAAATATATTACAAAAGTATTCACATTTTTGTAATATTTATATTCCATTCCATGTTTATATATAACATAAGTTGTTATTTATATTTTTTTGGGGGGAATCATAATGATTAAGTTTTGTTCTTCAATTTATTATGCGATTTTGGTTTTTCTTTTTATATCGAATTTACAAGTCTCCGCCGAAGAAACCAAATC
>CAYVGJ010000050.1:0-8004 GCA_964451165.1 uncultured bacterium | reverse complement strand
TGATCCATAGAGCGCCTTGTCCCTCAAATCCCTGAAAAGCGATTGATATAACAGCTTTCATATTCGTAATCCATTTGTATTTGTTTAAATCTATTTTTACAACCTGCCAATCTTCAGTTATATCATTTTTCAGGAAATCCGTTATTAGCCCCAAACTAATAGTGTCCTCAATTTTGCTGTCATCAACCATAATAATTTCAGGACTATTGACAACATTCTTTCCTTTAACCATAAATGTCATAGTATTGAATTCGGACAAATCAGCATAAATCGTTATATAGGAACCGAATTCATGTGTGTATTTTGAATTATGCGTGTTATATATGATTTTAATAGAAGAATGATTATTAATACATTTATTTTTGAATTTCATATAATCATGACAATAATAATCATCAGGATTGAAATGACCGATATCTTTTTCTGAATGATATATAAGATCATTTTCGTTATTGGGGTCGATAGAACAAGATATTAAATCGGTACTGTAAATTTTTCTCATAACCCAAATGTCAATTATACCTCTTGGTTTTGCTTTATATTCAAAAGAGTTTTCAATTGAAGGAAGATCATAAATGTTGTACCAATCCAAGGTTTGCGTCTGAATACCATATTTCGGAAGGTTTTTTAACTCGTTATTAGATTTTACATACACGAAAAGGCATAAAATAACAGGTATCAATAATAAAAGCACGGTTATACTTGTAATTAAAGCGGATATCCAAAAAAATATTTTAAAGATTATTTTTGCCATTTTAAAAATTCCCTGCCGTTTTATATCTATGATTATAAATATAATGTGACAAAAAAAAGTAATTTTGATATCAATTATTTAGTTAAAGAAATCTTTTTCAGATTCTTGTTGTGCGAATATATAGATTTCTCATTAAAAATCACTTTTGTTTAACAAATAATAAGTATTTGAAATTGCGTTTATTTTCAAATTATTTCCTTTTTTAAAGGTGAATCAGTATAGAATATAGCCATATTGGCTGGACAACCTTTTATAAACAAGAGCGCATTCGACGGTTTTGCTTAAACGGTTTTTTTCATCGTGTTTGCGGTCATGCATTCATTCTTATAAAAAAAAGAAGATAATAAATAAACAATAATTGATTGAGAATATTCTAACTGAAAAATCAAATATCCTTATTATAAATCCACTGCTTTGACCAAATCCAGATAAAATCCATATTTATAAAAGAGGATGATTTTATTGCGCTTTAATTAAGGTAAATATCAACCGGAAAATTATGTTTGAAAAACGAATTTTTCTTATTGCCTAACATTAAGAAAAAGAATATGATGAGAACCCGCTATTGATAAATCAAACTTTTTCTTGGCGCGTAAAAACTGTAATTTAAATAACATTATATTTTAAAATATATACGAATATTTGTGATTATTGATTTTGGGGAGGATGAAGATGTACAAAATAGTCAAAAAAGAAAAGATGTCTTCAACAATATACCTTTTTGAATTTGAGGCGAAGGAGTTGGCGCAAGCGGCTTCACCGGGCCAGTTTGTAATATTGCGTATTGATGAAAAAGGAGAAAGATTTCCTCTCACTTTGTTTGATTGGGATGCTCAAAAAGGAACAATCCAGGTGGTCTGCCAGGCTGTGGGTGTAAGTACAAAAAAACTGTGCGCATTGAATGAAGGCGATTCGATAATCGATTTAGTCGGACCTCTCGGGCATGCTACAGATACCAAAAATAAAGGTAAAGTTATATGTATAGGGGGAGGAGTAGGAACTGCTGAAGCGCATCCGATAGCAAAAAGGATGCAGGAAGACGGCAATGATGTCAGTGTTATAATCGGTGCTCGCAATAAAGATTTAGTTATTTGCGAAGAAAAAATGCGTCGGTTCTGCGATAAAGTGTATATCGTCACCGATGACGGTTCATATGGAAAAAAAGGATTTGTAACGGATGTCCTGCGTGAACTTTTGGAAAAGGATACTCCGGATCTTGTTTTTGCTATAGGGCCCGCGATAATGATGAAAAATGTTGCCGAGATGACCAGGGGAAAAAAAATCAAAACTTTGGTTTCATTAAATTCAGTCATGATTGACGGAACGGGTATGTGCGGCGGATGCAGGGTTATCGTTGACGGAAAAGTTAAGTTTGCCTGTGTGGATGGGCCGGAATTCGACGGGCATCAGGTAGATTTTACCGATATGATGCAACGAAGCAGACGGTATAGCGATAAAGAAAAGAATGCGCTGGATAAATACGAGGAAGAGTGCCGATTAAAATCAATAGTGGATTGAACGGATTTTTTATCAGATAAGTATGAAAGGTTTTCAGATGAGAGAACAAAACCCGAAAGAACGAATACACAATTTCATGGAAGTACCGTATGGATATAACAAAGAGGAAGCGATCGTTGAAGCTTCCCGATGTCTTCAGTGTAAAAATCCGCCTTGTGTAAAAGGATGTCCGGTCGAAATTAAGATTCCGGAATTTATTCGCGCCATAAAAGAAGAGCGGTTTTCCGATGCTATATCGGTTATAAAAATGACGAATAATCTTCCGGCGGTATGCGGAAGAGTATGCCCTCAGGAAGACCAGTGTGAGAAAGAATGCGTTCTGCAAAGAAAGGGTAAACCGGTAAAAATAGGTAACCTCGAACGTTTCGCGGCGGATTGGAATAGAGAAAATAAAAATGGATCTGATTCGCATGAACCCACTGTGAGAACCGAAGGGCTTAAAGTTGCGGTGATCGGCGCTGGGCCATCAGGCCTTACATGCGCTTCCGATTTGGCAAAAATGGGATATCAGGTTACGATTTTTGAAGCTTTGCACAAAGCGGGAGGAGTGCTTACCTATGGCATTCCTGAATTCCGTCTTCCTAAAGATATCGTTATGGATGAGGTCGCTGGCATAGAATCTACAGGTGTGGAAATAAAATATAATTTTGTCATAGGGAAAATAAAGACAATCGATGATTTGAGAAACGAAGGGTATAAGGCGTTTTATATCGCTTCCGGAGCAGGACTCCCTCATTTTATGAATATACCCGGCGAAAATCTAAACGGAGTTTATTCCGCCAATGAGTTTTTAACCCGCGTTAATCTTATGAAAGCTTATAAATTCCCAGAATATGATACACCAATATGTGTAGGGAAAAAAGTCGCTGTTATCGGTGCTGGCAATGTCGCTATGGATTCTGCCAGGTCTGCTTTACGCCTGGGAGCTGAGGCTGTGTATATCGTTTATCGCCGTACCGAACAGGAAATGCCGGCGAGAATAGACGAGATACATCATGCGCAGGAAGAGGGCGTAATATTTCATCTTTTGACAACTCCTATAAAAATAGAAGGCAATGAATCCGGAGATGTTAAAAAACTTTTGTGTATTAAGAATGAATTAGGTGAACCGGATTCAAGCGGTAGAAGACGTCCTGTGCCTGTTGAAGGGTCTGACTTTGAAATAGCGGTTGATACCGTAATTGTTGCTATTGGTAATAGCGCAAATCCTATTTTGCTGGCAACTATAGATGGTTTAAAATTGAACCGCTGGGGAAACGTTGAAGCCGATGAGACAAACTGTAAAACAAATATAAAAGACATTTTTGCCGGTGGTGATATTGTTACCGGCGCCGCTACTGTGATCGCCGCTATGGGGGCAGGGAAAAAAGCCGCACGGTCTATCGACGCGTTTTTGAAGAATTAATATCTTTGAAATAACCTTTATAAGGTTACACAACATATAACAAAAAGGAGGAAGCAATGGCAAATAATGACAGCTATGTGAAAAGAGTTTTGGAGACGGTAAAAACACGTAATAGCGGTGAACCGGAATTTTTGCAGGCAGTTGAGGAAGTTTTAGAGTCGCTCGAACCTTTATTGGAAAAAAATAAAAAATATGAAGATGCCCGTATCCTTGAACGTATTGTTGAACCGGAACGACAAATCATATTCAGGGTTCCTTGGCAGGATGATAAAGGCGTTGTTAATGTTAACCGTGGTTTCAGAATAGAGTTTAATAGCGCCATAGGGCCATATAAAGGTGGATTGCGATTTCACCCGACAGTTAATTTGAGTATTCTAAAATTTCTCGGATTTGAACAGATTTTTAAAAACGCATTAACCACACTCCCAATGGGTGGCGGTAAAGGCGGTTCAGATTTTGATCCGAAAGGCAAATCAGATAACGAAGTTATGAGATTTTGCCAGTCTTTCATGACGGAATTACAGCGCCATATTGGGGCCGATACGGACGTTCCTGCCGGTGATATTGGAGTCGGAGGCCGTGAAATAGGATTCTTATTCGGTCAGTACCGTCGTATTCGCAATGAATTCACAGGCGTTTTAACAGGTAAATCTCTAAATTGGGGTGGATCCCTGATTCGTCCGGAAGCTACAGGTTATGGGTGCGTTTATTTCGTTCAGGAAATGCTGAAAACAAGAGGACAATCTTTTGAGGGTAAAGTTTGCGCAGTATCCGGTTCAGGCAATGTTGCTCAGTTTACGGTAGAAAAACTTCTCGAATTGGGAGCAAAAGTTATTTCGTTATCTGATTCAGACGGTTCTATTTATGTAAAAAATGGCATCACCAGGAAAAATCTGGATTTCGTTATGGACCTCAAGAATGTAAAAAGAGGCCGTATTCAGGAATGTACCAAAGAATTTCAATGTGAATACTATCCTAACAAAAGGCCGTGGGAATTCAAATGCGATATCGCGTTCCCGAGCGCTACTCAAAACGAAATCAGTAAACAAGACGCTGAAACTCTTGTGAAAAACGGATGTATCGCTATCGGAGAAGGTGCCAATATGCCGACAACACCTGAAGGAATCAAAGTATTCCAGGACGCGAAAATATTGTATGCTCCCGGTAAAGCGGCAAACGCGGGCGGTGTCGCTACATCTGGATTAGAAATGAGCCAGAATAGCATGAGATTATCATGGCCCAGACAAGAGGTTGACAGCAGATTACATCAGATCATGATATCAATTCATGAAAATTGCGTAAAATGGGGCAAAGATAAAGATTATATTGATTATGTAAAAGGTGCCAATATAGCTGGTTTTGCCAAAGTTGCAGATGCTATGCTGGATCAAGGTGTAATTTAATAAAAGTTATATGAATTATCCTTACAGGCCTGAATCCCAAAAGATTCAGGCCTGTTCTATTATAAATATTCTCCTGTCACAATATCTACATAGGTATTAGTTTATGTTTTTTATGTCTTGAGTAATAAGCTCATTTAGTGAATAAAAAAATTGATAGTGCTGAAAAAATCATAAATTGATATGTCATCACGAGGAGTTTTGCGAAAGCGAAACAACGTGGTGATCTCAGAACATAGTCGAGATTGCCGTGGCTCTTTTAGAACCTCGCAATTACAATAAAAAATTCTTTTTCACGATCCCAATTTTCTATACGAATATGTATTGGAAATATTTTAAATTTTGAATAATGGTTGTTATCATTCAAGATTGTAATATATTATTTGTTAATACCGATATATTCCTGTATACAATGATTTATCTCCAATGCAGATAATATCAAGAAATAATTTGCTATCTTTAAAATAAATATTCAATAAAACATTTAAGCCACCTTGTATTATTTAAAATGATGGTGTATAATATAAGCAGAGCTCCTTGTAAAAAGTTCATATGCAATCATATTGAAAGGAATATTTAAATCATATAAATTTATAATTTAACCTGAAAAAGAGGGTAATTCAATGCGATCGAAAATAAAAAAACCTCTTGCTTTGATAGCATTTCTAATGGCTTGTTCTATAGGTCTTTTGGCTCAGGAAATAAGTGCAGATCCTCTAACTGTTATAACTGTTCCTTATAATCAAAAAAATCCATCTATACCCCATTACGCGTATAATGGGCATCAAACAACATTCAAAGCAATTTGCCGTGGTGGTACTGGTACTATAAAATACCAGTGGGATTTTAATGGCGACGGTACATATGATACCTCCGAAATAACTGTATCTGATAAATATAATCTTTCCTCTACATATACATATCCTAATCAATCAACAACAATAATTTTTGCCGCAAAAATCAAAGTATGGACTTCAACAGAAACAGTATATGGTTCGTATCCTGTTTGCGTGTTCCCAAACGCAACACGTGATGTTAAGGTTAATGTTGCCTGTGATGATGGGTTGTGGTGGCTCCATAATTATCTGACAAGAGCTCTTCAGGGAACTGTGCCTGTTGCATCATCGAAAAACACCGACCGTACACCCGCAAGAACTGCCGCTATTGCCTGGACAATGCAGGTTCAAGGTCATATTGCCGATGAAACCAAAATTGATATAGATCCATATGTAGAAGACGTTCAACGCTGTCTTAATTATGTTTTTTATAGATTAGATACCGGTACAATAAATCTTCAGGGAACCAATGATCCCGAAGCGGGTGTTCCTACTGCAAACAATAATAATCTTTATTTAAAGTTAAATGATTCAACTTCAAACAATTATGATAACAGTATTGTACTTGCGACTATCGCTTCAAGCGGGTTGCCAAATAAAACCGCTGTAATAGGTACTTACACTACAGGAAAAACATATAAATGGATTGCCCAGGAGATGGTTGACAGGTTGGCATGGGGACAAATTGACAGTGGCGCTGGAAGAGGAGGCTGGGAATATGTATTAAAAAATAATGCGAGCGCTGTTGGATATTCATCTCTTGGTTTGTGGATTTATCTCGCTTTGGAAGGTGCTATTGCATTTAATTGTTCTATCCCTCCATATGTTATAAGCGAACTGGAATATTTTTTAAAAAATTCAGGAATTCAGATAATGACTGAATCTTCCCAAAAAGGAGTATTCAAATACAATACGAGCCAAACCGAATCGCAAAGGAGAAATAAACAGTTAACCGGTGGCGGGATGATTGCGATGAACTTAGTCGGATGGGGAAACGCATCGGATCCGGATCATTCCAGATGGACTCAGGCTTATACCTGTATCTCGAGAAATTGGAGCACGAAAATTACGTCTGCTTGGGCTATTGATTATAATGTCGAACGCGCTTACGCAAGGTATTCCATAATGAAAGGCGCGAGAACATCATCTCCTGAAATATTATATTTTGAATATAACGGTACCAAACATTACTGGTATGACGAATATGCGGATTATATAGTAAATTATCAGACTGTGAATACCACAACGAATAATGGATCATGGCTTCAAGAGGAAACTTCTGATACCGATAATTATCTCAAGCAAGACCTGATTACCGCATTAAATGTACTTACAATGACAAAATCATTGTTTGATCCTACGCCGGAGGCTCTTGCGTCAGCAACTCCATTGGCTGTAACCGAAGGATGCGCTGGGAGCGGTAAAGGCGAGGTGACTTTCTATCATTCGCAATCGTTTCACAGCAATCCTGATAAACAAATTGTAAAATACGAATGGGATTGGGAATCCGATGGAACTTATGATTTCTGGACGTCTGATCCAAATTCCACACCGAAACATGTTTATATGACTAAAGGAACTTACACTGCTACCTTGAGAGTTACCGATAACAATACTTCTGCAAAAACCGATACCGCGACAGTGGTGATAACTGTTAATCAATACACAAACAGTTATCCTACCGCAAATGCTGGCGGCTCATATGTATCTACCATAGGGAACCCTGTAACTTTTAACGCTTCTGCTTCACAAGATCCTGATTCCGCCTGTGGAGATACCCTGACCTATGCCTGGGATATAGATGGAGATGGGCAATATGATGATGGTTCAGGTGTAACTTTAACAAAAACATGGACAGAGATACAAAGCCTTGTTCCAGCGCAAAATTACCCTTCAAATCACTTAACAGGAGAACCTAAACATACTGTAGCGGTACGTGTAACGGATAATGGCGGTAAAACAAGTACTTCTTCCGCAACATTACAGATTTATGATAACAGGCCTTTTGCTGTGGCTACGGCATCACCTAATCCTGTTGCCTGCAACCAGACTGTTAATTTCTCTGCGAGTAATTCATATCATGGGTTTCCA
>CAYVGJ010000049.1:0-8624 GCA_964451165.1 uncultured bacterium | reverse complement strand
ACCCGAAACAGAGCAACGTCAATATCGACACTGATAATGACGGGTTGATGGATCCGGCGGAGTATTCTATGGGAACCAACATCAAAAACGCCGATACCGATGGTGATGGAATCCCTGACGGGTTCGAGGTGAACAATTCGCTTAACCCGAAACAGAGCAACGCAAATTCCGATGCTGATAACGATGGGTTGACAGATTCAAATGAATACTCGCTGACCACTGATATTTTTAAATCCGATACTGATAATGATGGAATACCCGACGGATTTGAGGTTAGTAATTCACTTGATCCGAAACAGAGCAATCTTGCTGTCGATTCCGATCAGGATGGTTTAACCGATCCGGCCGAATATTCTTTAGGGACCAACATCAAAAACGCCGATACCGATGGTGATGGCATACCCGATGGGTTTGAGGTGAACAACTCGCTTGATCCGAAACAGAGCAATGCCAATTCCGATGCCGATAATGACGGTTTAACCGATCCGAATGAATACTCGCTTGAAACCGGTATATTCAACCCTGATACCGATAGTGACGGTATGACTGACGGGCAGGAGGTTTTTGCCGGATTTGATCCTAAAGATGGACAGTCTAAATTCATTGTTTTGGAAGTAGCAACCCAACAGACACCGAGCGGGATTAGGCTTACATGGCCGGCGTCTTCAAGGGGGGATATAGTTTATCGTGTGTTTTACAAGGATTCCACTTCGGTTCAATGGGCTGAGTTACAGTTGGATCAGGCGGATATAATAACTAATACTGACGGTTCGAAGTCGTATGTGGATAGTTCTGCGGAGGAAATTGTATCCGGGGTAAAAGTCAGGTTGTACAGGGTTGTTATAACAGCGCAATAAAAAAATAAAAAAGGATGCGAAGCATCCATAGAAAAAGTTTTTGTTTCTTTTTTTAAAAAGAAAGAAGTCTTTTGTTTTACTATAGTATAATATGTAATCAGATTAGAAGGAGTAATGTAATGTTGTTTTTGATTATTTTATGCGCGGTGCCTCTGCTTATAGTTGTTATTTTATATAACAGCCTTGTAGGTAAAAAGAATCAGGTAAACAACGCGTTTGCGAGTATAGATGTATTGTTGAAAAAACGATATGATCTTATTCCGAATCTGGTAGCGTGCGTGAAAAATTATCTTCAGCACGAAAAATCAACCTTGACTGAAATAACGGCTTTGAGGGCAAAAGCGGTATCGGGTAATTTAAGTCCTAATGAAAAGATCGATCTGGATAAAAAAATATCGAAAATGGTATCGGGTATAATGGTAGCAGTGGAAAATTATCCTGAATTGAAAGCGAGTCAGAATTTTTTACAGCTTCAGGCGGCTTTAAATGAGATCGAAGAACAGATATCCGCTTCCCGAAGGGCATATAACAGCGCCGTTACCGATTTGAATAACGCAATAGAGATGTTTCCCACAAATATACTTGCTTCCATGATGAACTACAAACAACGCGAACTGTTTGAAATAGCCGAAACGGAACGCGCCAACGTAAACGTATCGGATTTGTTTAAGCAATAATGAAAACATCGGAAGAATTCGGGCAGTTCTATATAGATTCTCTTTTGCCGGATATTTATGAAATAGAAACATTGCGCAAAAAAACCTTGTCCCGCCTTCTGTGGGTATGTGTCCCTATTATTCCGGTTTGTTTGGGTGTGGCGTTTGCGCTGAAAGATATACAGCAATTGTCCGTTACGGCGATTTTCGGCGGTATAGTTGTTTGCGGTTTTGTTTTCAGCGCGATGAAACGAGGGTTTGTCACCGATTTTAAACAAAGAGTCATAAAAAATATTATCCGGTTTATAGACCCTAACCTTGTGTATCGTGAAAACCAGTATATATCGTCATTGGAGTTCCGCCAGAGCGGGATTTTTCTCAAAGATCCCGACAGGTACTCAGGCGATGACAGGGTATCGGGTATAATAGGTGTAACATCATTAGATTTTTCCGAAATCAACGCCGAATATATAACCAAAGACAGCAAAGGCAGGACTCAACACCATAAAATTTTCAAAGGTCTGTTTTTTACGGCGGATTTTAATAAAGATTTTGCCGGAAGGACATTTGTATTGCCTGATTGCGCGGAGAAACTTTTCGGGTCGATCGGCAAGATGTTTCAGTCGTGGAATGCGTTGCGCCCTGACCTGGTTAAACTCGAAGACCCCGAATTCGAGAAAGAATTCGCCGTATATGGCGATGATCAGGTAGAATCGCGCTATATATTATCCACAAGCCTGATGAGACGCATCCTTGAGTTTAAACAAAAAACAGGCAGGAAACTCTTCATTTCGTTTATTGCTTCAAAAATGTACATCGCTATACCGTATACAAAAAATCTGCTTGAACCATCTATATTTACAACACTCATGGATTATAAAAAAATTAAAAGTTATTTTGATGACCTTCAACTTGCAATCAGTATTGTTGAGGATTTAAACCTGAACCTTCGAATTTGGAGCAAACAGTAGTTTTATTTTTTTATAAAATCCAGTGAGGCGGAATTGATGCAGTGCCTTTTGTATAAGGGTGCGGGCCCGTCGTCGAACACGTGCCCGAGATGTGCCCCGCACCGCGGGCAGGTAACCTCTATCCTGTGCATCGAAAACGAGTTGTCCGATTTTAAAAGTATGTTTTTATCCGATACAGGTTCGGTGAAACTCGGCCACCCGCAACCCGAATCGAATTTGGCATCCGATGAATAAAGGTCAAGCCCGCAACCGGCACATTTGTAAATTCCTTTGTCTCTGGTTGAATAATACTTTCCTGTAAACGGTATTTCCGTACCTTTTTCACGGATGATTCTGTACTGCTGGGCAGTGAGTTCTTTTTTCCACAGGTCATCGGATTTTATAATTTTATCTACCGGAACAGTTTTACCTGTTTGCGCGTCATAAACCTCAACTTTTCCTGTTTTTGATGAATCTTTATCATTAATCTGCGTCATAATTTCGTTACCTCGAAAAAATACTAAAATTATTGTTAAATATAGGATATAATCTTTCATAATTACCGTTACCTTTATTATGAAATTTGACATTCAGAAACCTTTTTTAGTTTAAATATTGATTTCAGATAAAACTAACTGGAGATTAACCGAAAATGAATTTCGCGAAAATTATTGTTTCATCCGTGTTATCAATGTGTTTAGTTATTTTAGCGGTTACCGCTGTATGGGCTTTTGAATACGACAGTTATTCTGATGTGCTGAAAAAATATGTGGATAACGATGGGTTCGTAAATTACAGCGCGTTGAAAGATAATGCGGATTCGCTGAATAAATTTATCGATCAGATAAAAACCCTCGATAAAAGCAAATTCGAGAACTGGCAGGAAGAAGAAAAAATCGCATTTTGGATCAATGTTTACAATGCAATCGCGTTGAAAATCGTGAGTGATCATTATCCGATAAAACCCGATTTTATTCAGAAAATGTTTTATCCCGAAAACAGCATCAGGCAGATCAACGGTTCTATGAACGGCATAAAGTTCAAAGTTATGGGCGATAAAATAACACTGGACAAAATAGAAAAATCCATACTGATCAAAGAGTATCGTGAACCGCGCGTTTTGGTGGCTCTGGTTTGCGCCGCTCTGGGATGCCCGCCATTGCGCAACGAACCGTATAACGGGGATAACCTTGATTACCAGCTCAATGATCAGGCAAGGCGTTTTTTAGCCGAACCGGGCAATTTTAGAATAGATAAAAAAAATTCCGTCGTATACCTACCCGCTATTTTCAAAACAGCGGGAGAACATTTTGTGGATGAATATCTGCCTGAAGAAAAATTCGAGTCTTTCGCGAAAAACGATCAAGCGGTTCTGAATTTTATATCTAGTTATCTTGACAAACAACAACGCCAGTATTTGCTCGACTACGATTTCTCAATCAATTATATCGATTTCGACTGGAATCTGAATACCCGCAAATGGGCCAGGCCGGATGAGAGAAAACCGGTTAAGAATAAATAATCCCAATATCTTTCTGAACATTCTTGATTTTTTGGCGTATCCCAATGTGAAAGAAGTTTTTACGATCTATGAATAATTTTTTTTGAGAGCGAATTTAAATATCGATGGAATCAAATACGTTAAAATTATCAAAACATCAAATTTCAGTTTTTTTTAAAGGAAAATATTTTTTTCCGGTTGTTTTCGCAACTATATTGATGTTGATTCAGTCGGCAATATTTAACCTTTCATTTTCTTTTGACTGGGATATTAACCCCGCGCAATGGCCCGCGCCATTATTTGTGGCGTTGCAAATGACTGCCGGATTGGTTTTTATAACAGCAGTATATTTCACGGTTAAAATCAGAACCTGCGGAAAACCGTTCGTCTATTTCATCGTTGTTACAGGGATACTGATGAGGCTGATGATGGTTTTCTCGCATCCGATCATGGAGACCGACGCAAACAGGTACCTATGGGATGGCGCCCAGTCGTTTCATCTGGAAAACCCGTACAGGTTCTCGCCCGCACAGATAAAAATATTAACCGATAATGAGCTCCCTGACAAAATTATCGAATTGAGGAACCGGGCAGGTTCTCTGATAAATGGAATAAACAGCCCGCAACTGAAAAGCAACTATCCGATAATCGCGCAGGTATTTTTTGCCCTTGCTTACGCGATAAAACCATTTAGTATGCCCGCATGGCACCTCGTGCAGATGTTATGCGACTTTTTCACGTTGTGGTTTCTGTTTCTTATACTGCGGGCGGCAAAATTTCCGGCTATCATGGTTTGCGTATACTGGTGGAACCCGATGGTTATCAAAGAAATTTTCAATTCGGGGCATATGGATGTATTGATATTCCCGTTTCTTACGGGATCTTTATTTTTCTCTATCAAAAAGAAGCATTTCAAATCGGCAATTTTTCTGGCACTGGCTACAGGTGTTAAAATATGGCCTGTTATGTTATTCCCGATAGTTTTCGCGAATATCCTGCCTGATAGAAAAACGTTATTTAAAATAATAACTATCTATTCAGGCATTGTTTTTATTATTTTCGCGCCTGTTTTGCTGACTGGGTTCGACCAGCGGTCCGGTTATGTC
Source organism: uncultured bacterium (assembly GCA_964451165.1). GTDB lineage: Bacteria > Auribacterota > Auribacteria > Auribacterales > Auribacteraceae > CAYVGJ01. The sequence goes on along the minus strand of CAYVGJ010000049.1, from coordinate 3,554 downwards.
GCTTATACTCACAGTTGGGAATGTAACGACGCTTTTTTTAAATTTTTCGTGAAAGTGACTCATCCGCTGTTTCAGTATATCGGTATCTCCGGTATTACCGCTAAACTTTTAAGGCGGGCGGTAATAATATCTATTGTATTTGCTATAATTTTCTACAGGGTAAAAAAGTATCCCGATAAAATATTTTCAAATTCTATGATTGTTACAGCGTCTATATTTCTGTTGAGTCCGGCAGGGTTTCCGTGGTATTCCACATGGCTGGCGCCGCTTCTGGTATTAGCGCTTAACTGGCCGGTATTATCACTTACGGTATTTTTGCCTATGTATTATATCAGGCTGTATCTTTTGCAACATGATCAGGAACAATTGTTTGATAATGCTATTATATGGATTGAGTACATGCCTGTCTGGGGACTGATCTTTTATCAATATTATAAATCACTTAGAACAAATAAACTGTAAATAACACAATAACAAAGGATAATTAATAATGCAATGGTATGAGGAATTATTTAAGAATTTTGCTAAAAATTATGAGAAAGAAACATATACGCATGGTACTGTTCAGGAAGTTGATTTTATTGAGCGTGAAATTGAGTTCAAAAAATCCGCTAAAGTGCTCGATATCGGATGCGGTACGGGCAGGCACGCGATAGAACTTGCCAGACGCGGATACAAGGTAACCGGGGTTGATTTGTCCGAAGCCCAGCTCAAACGAGCTCGCGAAAACGCCTTGTCCGCCGGAGTGAATGTGGATTTTATGCGAGCCGATGCCCGCGAACTTGAGTTTTATGACGATTTTGATCTTGTCATGATCATTTGCGAGGGCGCTTTTTCGCTTATGGAAACCGATGAGATGAATTTCAGGATTCTTGAGAACGCCGCGCGGGCGCTCAAAAAACCCGGCAAACTTATTTTTACCTCGCTAAATGCGTTGTTTCCGCTTCATAATTGCGTCGATTCGTTCATAAACAGCAATTCGCCCGGCGCAAAAAACGAAGGAAGCAAATTCGATCTTTCAACACTCAGAATGTATTCCACGGTAAATTTTGTCGATGACGATGGAATCCGTAAAACCATTTCCACTAATGAAAGGTTTTACATGCCGTCCGAGTTGACATGGATGCTAAAATCACTCGGGTTTTCGAATATAGATGTATTCGGATGTGTTACCGGTGAGTTTCAGCGAGGCAGGCAGGTTAGCCAGAACGAATTCGAATTGCTTGTCTGCGCCAATTATTGAGCGCCGGATATTTAACTATTTGCAAAGGATAATTATTGATACTGATTATAAATTTTGTTGTGCTGATTAAACTTAAACGCGATTTAATCGAAAACTCTCTGGTTCGGGGAAATTGACCGTTATCAATTAAGTTATCGCTTGTAATAAATATTGAACTATGATGTAATTCAACCATGAATATAATTGATTTTCATACTCACGCTTTTCCCGACAAAATTGCCGGGCGCGCCATCAGTGAACTCCAGAAAGAAGGGACGTTCACCGCCGTACTCGACGGTACTCTCGCCGGATTGATTGAATCCATGGATAACGCGGGCATATCTGCATCGGTAATCGCCATGATCGCCACAAAACCCGACCAGTTCGGCTCAATACTTAAATGGTCAAAAGAAATCCTCTCCGACAGGATAATACCGTTTCCGTCAATACATCCTGACGATCCGCAAGCCGTCGGCCATATCCGCCAAATTGCCGAAGAAGGGTTTAAGGGAGTCAAACTTCATCCTTATTACCAGGATTTCATAATCAACGAGGATAAAATGCTCCCCATTTATGATGCTATCGCAAACAACAATTTAATACTGCTCGCTCATACCGGCTTCGACTGCGCGTTCCCGCGAATACGCGTATGCGATCCGGTAAAAATAATCGATATTGTTAATAAGTTTCCGGCGCTAAAACTGGTTTGTTCTCATCTCGGAGCATGGGAAGACTGGAACGAAGTACAAAAGTTTATGCTCGGAAAACCGATATACATGGAGGTGTCTTTTGCGCAGGGATATCTTGAACCGGAAATAATTAAAAAATACCTGTTGAACCACCCGAAAGAATACCTGTTGTTCGGTACGGATTCGCCGTGGGCAAGCCAAACTGAGGCGGTTGAGTTTATAAGAAGCCTCAACCTGAATTCCGATTTTGAGGAACACATATTCCATAAAAACGCCCGCGATTTGCTGAACATCTAAACCGCGACAAAAACCGGAGGCAATATGGCGGATTCACCCAATCAGAATAAATTTCATAAAGATAAATCCGCCGGTGGATTCAATAAAGTTATCGCGGTTATGCCCGCTTATAATGCTGAACTCACTTTGGTAAAAACACTAAATGATATCCCGCAGGGAAGTGTCGATGAAATCATACTGGTAGATGACAAAAGCACCGATAAGACCGTTGAAGTAGCAAAAAAAGCAGGTATCACCGTTATAGAGCATAACAAAAACCTCGGTTACGGTGCGAACCAAAAAACCTGCTACAAAACCGCTCTCGATCACGGAGCTCAAACGGTTGTGATGATTCACCCCGATTACCAGTACGACAGCAGAGTTATACCGTTCGCGTTGGGGTTTTTGTCTACCGGCATATGCGATGTGGTTATCGGTTCACGGATCAGGTCGCGAAAAGAAGCGTTGCTGAGCGGTATGCCGCTGTATAAATATATCGCTAACCGGATACTTACAATCATCGAAAACGTTATCACCGGGCAAAATCTCGGCGATTTTCATTCCGGGTTCCGCGTTTATACCAGAGAGGTTCTTGAGACCATTCCATTTAAACACAACCGCAACGATTTCGCATTCGATTCGGAGTTTCTAATTCAGGCGGCACATTTCGGGTTTACAATCGGCGATATCCCTATCCCTGCGAAATATTGCGCGGACTCATCTTCGATAAATTTTAAAAAGAGCGTAAAATACGGATTATTGACATTGCTGGTTTTGATTAAATTTATTCTTCAGAAATGGGGCCTGGCGAAATTCAGGATTTTTACCGGGTAAACGATTCGGAATTAGATTATTATAATTTTTTGTTTGTAAAAATTTGATTTTGTCTGCTAATCATGAAATTCCACAAATTAATATATCTCCTAATTGGAGAACATTTGAGTGAATTGAGGATTAAGTATATTGAACTCTTAATTTGATTGCAATAGCTTGTTTAGAAACATTAAACTCGTTCGCCATTTTTTCCACTAATCCATTATCGCTTATACCGGTAATTTTCTTTCTATAGCTTTCTACAATTTCATGGGGCATTAATAAATTTACAGCAAATTTATTGGCCTCAGTTTCTTCACGACTACCAATATTAGGATTATTATACTCATTGGGAAACTCACAACGATAAGCAATATTATCAGCTATTCCGTCTCCAATTAAATCACGATGGTATATAAAATGCCCTAATTCATGAGCAATTGTAAATCTTTGCCTTGTTTCTGAATGTGTCTCATTAACTATTATTCTATAATTATCGTCTATTTTTTGGATAATCCCAGAAAGATTGTCTTTAAGGGGTGAATAAAGTAGTT
>CAYVGJ010000048.1:0-8668 GCA_964451165.1 uncultured bacterium | reverse complement strand
AAAAAAATAAAGGCAAATCATGATTGTTTACATTACAACTCAAGGAGCATATCTAAAAAAATCCGGAGATACTTTATCTATCGAAAAAGAAGGCGAAAAAATAGCACAGCATCCGTTTAAAAACATAAGAATGGCGGTTTTATTCGGCAATATTCAAATATCCACTCAGGCAATGCTTGCTTTGATGGAGAACGGATGTGATGTTGCCATGATGACTCACAACGGGCATTTCCGGGGCAGGCTTGCGTCTGCTTACAACAAAAATATCACTTCGCGGTTGAAGCAATTCAACAAATATAACGATCTGAACTTCAGGCTTAATTTCGCCAAAAATATAATTTATTCGAAAGTCAAAAACGGGATTACCCTGCTTAAAAAATACCAGTATAATTCCCATAACCCAGTACAAATTGACTCGATCGAATCGCTATCAGGTATACTCAATGAAATAAAAAACGCTTCCGACATTGATTCATTACGCGGATACGAAGGTTACGCATCAAAATTATATTTTCAGGAATTCGCGAAATGTATTACATCAAAAGAAATTCAGTTTAACGGGCGTGTTTTTTTCCCATCGCCTGATCCGGTAAATGCATTATTGTCGTTTGGATATTCGTTCGTAGCAAGAGAACTTCAGGCAATTCTGGATGCGTACGGGTTCGATCCGTACATCGGTTATTTTCATGAGATAAAATACGGCAGGGCATCGTTATCGCTCGATCTGATTGAGGAGTTCCGTCATATTCTGGTTGACAGGCTTGTGCTTAAACTGATAAACAAGCGGATATTAGGGAAAGATGATTTTTACCGCGATGAAGAGCAAAATCAGTGTTACCTGAAAAAAGAATCACTCAACATATTCATACATCATTACGAGGCTGTCGCAAATACTGATAATTTAGCAGTTGCGCAAAAAAATAATGCGGTCTCATATAGAAAAATATTCTGGGAACAAGTGGAAAAACTTAGAAAAACCATATTGGATAACGAACCGTATTCGCCGTATGTCTTTGGAGAAGCTGAATTATGAAATATGCTGTGGCATACGATATAACGAGCAACAGGAAACGCAATAAAGTTGTAAAAATGCTTCTTGGTTGTGCGTATCGTGTGCAAAAATCTGTTTTTGAGGGATTTTTCACGGCGGATGAATTGGATCAGCTCAAAGTGAAGCTGGGTAAAGTTATCAATCCGAAAACCGATTCCGTCAGGTTTTTTCCCATATGCGATTCGTGTAATAGGAAAATAGATATTTTAGGATTGGGACATAAAATAGAAACCATCGATTATCTTATTGTATAAATTGGAGGTGATATGTTATGGAAATGCGGAAAAAATATTTTATAACATCTGTGGGAACAACGGATTATGGTAATACTACTTATATTCACAATGGTAAATTCTTCGAAACTAAATTCGCATCTGAAGCTATTTATAGATTGGTTGACGGTATTACTGATGCCGAAGTATTTGTTTTTTCCACAGATGAAGCGATCAAAAAATACGGGAATGATTTAAAAAAGTTGATAAATGCAAAATGTATATCAGTTCCTTTCGCAAAAGAAGAAAAAGAATTATGGAACGTATTTGAGCAGATAAATAAACAAATTGAAACCGGAGCTGAAATAATAATAGATATTACTAATGCTTTTCGTTCACTACAAATGATTTATTTTGCTATAATCGTTTATCTTACTGCCTTAAAGAATGTTACGATAAAAGGTATTTATTACGGTGCATATGAAGATAAGGATAAGTCATCTGACCCGCCCAAAACTCCTGTTGTTGATCTGACAGCTATCTTTAATATGATTGACTGGTTTTATGCCGTAAGGATTTTTAATGATTATGGATTAGCTAAACCCGTGGCAACTATTATAGATGAAGTTGTAAAAAAAACGGGTAATCAATATGTGAAAGATGATTTATTAAAAGACGTCTCAGGCAAATTAAAAAATATTTCTGATGGTTTATATAATGTTGATATTAGGATCATTAATGATTATTTTTATAAACTCATAAATAAAAAAGATGAATATTCCGAAGCATTGTCAAATAATCTACCGATAGGGAAAGAAGCATTCAATATAATTCTCAATTCTTACCAGGGATTTGGGATTAATCAGAGACTTATTCAGAAAAATAACAATTACACAGATTTAACCAGAGAAGAATTGGAACGGGAAAAAATAATAATCGATTGGTATCTGGCAAGAGGTCAGGTAAAAAATGGTTTAACTCTTATCAGAGAATGGATTGTAAACCAATTTATGTTACATAAAAAACGCACTGAAAAATGGTTGGTAAGAAATAATAGAGAACTGGTAGAAAGTATCATTAGAGATTTGATAAAAAATAAAAAGCATGTATCTTCAGAATTAAAAGATATCGCGGAAAAATCTGAAAAAATATTTAGTTTGAGGAATAGAATGTCGCATGGAGGTTTTACTTGTGATGAAATATCTTGTTCTGAAGTAGAAAAAATATGGCAATATTTCAAAGGATTCGATTGGTCGCAAATAAACAATTTTTTTTTTAATGGAAAAAAGGAAATAAAGACATTGTATGTAACCTCTCTTGGTTTATCAAAAGGGGTTTTGTACACTTTGCTTGAAAATGTTACCCAAGCGGATACTCCTTGTCATTTTCTACTAATCACTTCCGATGAAACGAGAAAATCAATTCCCGAATGTTTGACAAAAGCCGGATTAAATGTAAGTTATACATGCTGGAATCTCGCTGACCCGCATAAAGACGATTTTGATAAACGCAAATTCATGAATACATCGGATTATATTGATTTAATTAATAAATCCGAAAAAATCATCATTAATTTTGCCGGGGGTACATCGGCTATGCAGTTTCATGTAAAAGGAATCGCTGAGATTGCCGAATCGTATGCCATTAATGTGACAAAGATTCTTACCATCGATCGACGATCATCTGAGGAACAGCGGAATGATCCTTTTGTCAAAGGCGAAATAATTAAAATATGATTTCTATGGTAACCGATAAGTTATGACCGATTTATCTCAATACTTACGTTTTGCAGAAAGACAATTGGAATATTACAGAAATATCCATTCAAAAAGATTCTTTCATAATCTTGATATTGATGAATTTCCTATTAAGTTAATATCGAATAAAGGGATTATTTTTACTAGAGAAGAATTTCTTAATACGAGCGATTTATCCTCACAAATTCTGATTACTGGTTTGCCGGGTAGTGGGAAAACGTTTTTGCTGTTAAAAATCTTTGAAAAATTTATTAATCAAAAAGACTATCTACCAGTATATGTCCCTTTGAAAGCTTATACTGGAGAATCATTAAATGATATGCTGTCTCATTTTTTTTATTTGCAGTTAGATATTTCAAATTTATTACTCGATCCAACAATGAAAATAATTATATTATTTGATGGACTCGATAATCTTAATATCAAATTCTTAAACCAATTTATGAATTTACTGAAAAATTTATGGGTAAAATATCCTGGAATCTCGTGTATTTTTACTGGAAGAAATAAATATGATAGGCTTACTGAGAGCATTCCTTTTGATGAACAATATGAAATTCTTCCCTTGGATGGGGTATCAAGAGAAAACCTTATAAACGTTCTTGTTCCAGAATATAAAACATTTTTATTTGAATATATAAATAAATATCCCGCGTTAGATAGGATAACAAGAAGTCCTCTTCTTTTAATAATTTTTCTTTATTTAGCTGAAAAGAAAAATATTCCCTTTATTAATTCTGAAATTTCTATGTCTCATCTAATTGATTATATTGTGCAAATATATTTTGATAAATGGGAAGATTTTATGGATCCAGACATATCTGTATCTGAATATGCGTTAATATTATCATCGATTGCTGTTAATTTAACAAAATGCAAAACTATTGAATTAAATGAATTATGTATTTCAGATACTATAAAAGAATGGCGATATGATTTGTACGGTGAAAAACTAACCAGAATTATAAATAAAATAAAAAATTTGATATTTATTGAGAATCGTGAAGATAAATGTTTATTTATAGATATAACCTTTCAGGATTACTTTGCAGGAAAATATGTCATAAAAAACACTTCTTTGGTGGATGAATCATTCATATCTTATTGGTGGGAAGAAGCGTTAAAATTTGCATTAGAATTACTTACAGACAATTCAAAAAAGCAGAATTTAATACAAATCTGTTTTAATCTTGAAATAGATAAGATAGTCTCGCATGCTCTAATTGGAAATTATGGTGAACAAACGAAAATATTTACAAGGGAATTGATCTGGAATTGGATATTCATTAACGACATAGTAAAGTTCGAGGAAAAAGAATATAGAATAACAAATATTTTTTCGAATCATTTTTTATCTGAATGGGAAGTAAAGATTCTTTTAACATACTCAAGAGAGTTGGAAAATATAATACCGATAGAAGAAACTAAAAAAAACAAAATTCTTTCTTTCAAAGTATTCAATTTTTTATTATCTGATTTAAACCAAAGTTCATTTTTTGATTTTAATAATATATTCAGATTTCTTGTTTCATATACACCAAAAATAGATTATGAGATAGATGTTTGGTTAAAAATATCACATCGATTGTTATTATTATATGATCAATCCGAAAATGGCTATATTAATATCCTTAAATATCAAATATATGAATTTTTCAAAATCCAATATAAAGAGCAGTCTTTAAAATTAAACAAGAATATATCTCCTCCGAAATTGATTATATCAAGTTCGAAATCATTTATTGGTCCTGAGGGCATATTGGCTGTGATCATTTCAAATACTTCTTTTTCATTGAAGTTCAGAGAAAATACTTTCAATAAAATAAAAGCTGAAGGTTTAATGACTGATATTATCTATTTACAGGGAGTTCAAAACGGGTTTTTACCTGATTATGAAATTAAACATTTTAAGGGAAAAATTTATCGTGAGAGAAGAAGATATTTATCAAAAATTTTACAATTATATTCCACAGAGGAATGTATAAATTTCCTTAATTCATTCAATTTTGGTTTTTTCTATGGTGAAGTTGCAAAAAGTTTATATAACAACCTTTCCAATAAAGATAAAACGAAAATTGTTATGTCCTGCTTTGATTTAAATAAATTACATTGTTTAAATTTATCTAAAAATATTTTAATAGAAGCAGAAATGATTATTGATTCGCAAATTGCAAAAAGATTTCATGACATATTTAGATTCTTACTCGATATGAATGAAAAAGCGGAAATACAAACCTATCTTTGCATATTGATAGCACGACTATCTAAAAATAAATTTTACTTTACGCTTAATGATTTAAGTAAAAACAATCCCATTTTTTTTAATTTACGATTGGCTTTTACCTTTTTCTTAAGAGAAGAATATTATAGGTTAGTTGCTCCACGAAGTTGGAAAGAAAAATTTATTGAAGTAATTGAACACACAGAAATGGATATATATTTTTTTACCTTTCTAATAGATCTGAGAAAATGCAATTTCGAAATTAATAATATAGATGAATATATAATTAAATTCATAAAATACTTAGAACTTGAAGATTATTATAAAATTTTGGCGAGTGATTTAATATTTGCGTATTTAACAAACCCTTCATCAAATAAATTAATAAAAGAGCAAGAGAATATTTTAAGTTGGGTAATAAATAATATTTTTTATTCCGATAAAGTTGAAATTTTAAGAAATTTTCATGACAGAAATCAAAAAATAAATATAAGGATATCAAAAAATATTCATAACTATTTACAGATAAGAAAGAATAAGCACAATACTTCTATAAATGATAATCCGGCTAATGAAATGATCAGCATTGGCACAAAGCTCAAATTTAGCAAAGATTATCGAAAATTGATTTATAACGGTCAAGAATATAAATTAAGTCAAAGAAAAGCAGAAATATTCAGAATATTTCATAGCGATGGGTTTGAACTCAGTGAAAAGCATATTATGGTTAAATTAAAAACACAAAAAAGTCGATTAAAAGATTCTTTTAGAAACCATCCTTTGTGGAATACTCTAATTGTTAGGTCTATGCGTGGTATTTATCGTTTAAATATCTCTTCCAATTAATTAATATACCCATTAATAATAACCTATATTACCCATATAATGTAAATATGGGTAATTTGCGTAATTATAAATCCATATAAATTGTCTAATGGTTTTAGATGTTTTAATATCTGGGTAATTTATTAGAATAATACCCAGTTTGTACACCATTTACCCATAATTTACATCTTTTCTTACCCAAATCAATCTTGTAGATTTAAATCAAAAAATTAAATAATCATTTAATGTGATAAAAATTATGAATGATAGATTTATAAAAATCAACTTTACAACACTGGATTCAGATATGTACAAAAGACTTAATTCTGCCCAAAGAGACGTTCTTATCCAGATTTTGTCCATGGTTAATTATAAAGAGAAAAGCTGGATTTGGAACGATGCTATTTTTACCTGCAAGGCGGGTCAATTCGTGACCTCATTAAATTCGATAAAAGCGAAATGTGCAAAAGACGTAACAATCCAAAATATAAGAACGGCAATAAAAGTATTAGAAAAATGGGGATTTTTAACAAACCAATCAACAAAGAGCGGAAGGCTTATAACTATCTGCAATTACGATAAATATCAGCAGAATAAAATTAATTATAACAATGGATTTGGCAAAGAATCAACAAAGCATCAACAAACCATTAACAAAGAGCTAACACCTACATTAGATATAATAGATAATATAGATATTAATAATATATATACAGTTTTCAAAAAATGGAATGATTCGGAGATAATCGTTCACAAAGACATATCCAGCCATAAATCACATATCAAATCAGCATTAAGCAAGTATTCTTTGGAAGAAATCGTAATCGCGATAAAAAATTACAAAACTATCTTGGATGCCCCGGAAACATGGTTAAACCATAGATGGACTCTGTCTCAATTTCTTAAACAATCAAACGCAATAGATAGGTTTTTGCCTGTAAATTTTAACCGTACAACATTCAAAACAAGAGGAGGAAACAATGACAACAAACAAAAAGCAAACTACAGAGGAATCAAATCAGATGAAGGGAAATATTCAAATCTCAAGAAGTTTAAAGCCTAAATTGAAAACGGAAAGATGCAGACGCTGTTATACACCAATCGAAGAGAAGTATGGGTATTGTGAATCCTGTATGACACGAATATGTGAAACAATAGAGAGCAAAATACCCAGGAAATATTTAGGTATGTATAATTTATATTTTGAAAAGATCTTACAATTGCGAAACAAATCATTGTTTATAACAGGTAAAACAGGTTCAGGAAAAACCGGATTATCATTTGGGATAATGCAATCGGAACTATTTGACGGAAAAAGTTGCAAATATATCTGTTATCCGGAATATATCGATGGGCTTCGTAATTTTCAAAACGATGGAATGAGAACCGCACATTACGAGAAGATGAAAATAGCGAATTACGAAGGGATTTTACTATTAGATGATGTTGGAGCAGAAACACTATCTGAATTTGATCGAGAGACGTTATACATAATAGTAAATGCCAGATATATTTATAATCGTCGTGCGATAATTACATCCAACATGAGCTTGAATCAAGTTGGTGAAATGGATGATCGGATAGCTTCACGGATAGCAGAGATGTGTGAGATAGTCGAAATGGAAGATATAGATTATCGCGTTGCAACTGTATGATTGATGGTAAGTTGGGTCCTTCCAAGGGGGGATGGTCATGCGGGTAAGCGAGGCGCACTTAGCGAGTGATTTTAGATATTTTTTTATGCAGGTAACGTAACATTGATTTGCAAGTTTTACGCTCGAAATTGGGCAAAAAACACCGAAAAAGTACAAAAACCAGGTAACATTAAAATACAAAATTTAGAGGATATTATGAAGACAACACAAAAACCGAAAATAATCAAGATGAAGGTATCGGATTTGAAACCTGCATCATATAATCCGAGAAAAATATCAGACCGTGCGATGTCAGGATTATCCGCGAGCATTGATCGATTCGGCCTTGTTCAGCCGGTTATCTGGAACGAAAAAACCGGGAATGTGGTTGGCGGCCATCAACGACTAAAGGTTCTTTTATCAAAAGGAGAAATCGAGGCTGATGTAGTTGTTGTTAGTCTCGATCCATCCGAAGAAAAAGCTTTGAATATCGCATTAAATAATCAGCATATCTGTGGAGAATGGACCGAAGAGCTTGAGAAATTACTTGCCGAGATTCGAGAGTCAACGCCGGACGCGTATGATGATTTACTGCTGGATGCGTTACTGAGTGAGATACCGGAAGGCGAGCTGGAAGAGACCGATGCGGATATAGATGTTATCCCAGAGATTCAGGAAGAACCTGTCAGTAAGCGAGGAGATATGTGGACATTAGGGCATCATCGGTTGTTATGTGGTGATTCAACAAATGCTGCTGATTTTATTCGATTAATGGATGGCAAGAATGCAGATATGGTATTCACCGATCCGCCATATGGTGTAAGTTATTGCGGGACAAATAATCCAAACGGCAAGGAATGGGAAGTTATTGAAGGAGATGATTTGAGGGGAGATGATTTATTTGGTTTGCTAAGTAAAAGTTTTAAGTTGGTAGCGAATCATTCTAAGAAAACAGCAGCGTTTTATAT
>CAYVGJ010000047.1:0-8774 GCA_964451165.1 uncultured bacterium | reverse complement strand
AGTATACCGAACCATTTATCGTATATTTTTTTATATATGCCTTTTACCTTAATTATCCTTAACCCTTCGTTGAGAGTCGAGAGTAGCGGAGCGTTTTCATGTTTTACCGCGAAACAATAATCAACAGGTATAAAAGGTTCTTTATAATATTGTTTTTCAAGTTCTTTAACGTTATTTATCCTTAATTTTTTTATCATATATAATGCGTTCGATCTGAATACAAGAGCGCAATCATAATCTCCTTTCGACAACATTATAATTGCTTTTTCATCAGAGGTTACCGCAGTAATCTTTGAAAAATTATTTTTTAACATATAATCATGTAAAATATTTTTTTCCTGGACAAGAACCCTTTTATTTCTTATATCCTTAATAGATTTGATATTGGACGGAGTTTTTACGAAAATCGCTCCAAGTAAATGCGAATGAGGTACGGAAAAATCCAGATATTTGGCTCGATCAGCTGAATAGCACATTGATACAATATCACATTTTCCGTTTTCCAAAGCGTCTCTCGCGTCTTTCCAGTCACATAGAGCAATCTTAACTTTAAACCCCATTTCTCCAGCGACTGCTTTTAAAAGATCGGTAGTAAATCCAGACGGTTTGCCTGAAGAATCAATAAACTCATGTGGAGGGTAATCTTTATCGCCTAACGCTGTAATTTCTTTTTTATATTCATATCCCATTGATAATGAACATAAAAAAAGAGAAAATAAAAACTGTAAAAAAAATACTTTCATCAATCAACCTTGATTTTCTCAGACATCTCCGTACAACTCAACTTGACAAGGTTTATATCGGATTTTAATCACAAAGGATAAAATTTTATTATACATATTTTACAAAAAAACAGTTAAAAACGCTATAATCAAAATCCTGTTTGCCTAACTTGCTGGTTTGCAGAAAAATTTATTTCATCGCTTAATTAGCTGTATTATTATAAATATATTTACATTATTGGATATTTTTCCGAATCCTGAAAATGAACGGTAATCCGAACAATACACAGAGAGCTATTGCTCCCGGTTCCGGTACGCTTGTGTAAGTCGCCTTATAAATTTCCCAGTCCTGCCCGTCTTTTGCTTCCCACACAAGATTATTACCGCTGATTAAGGGGGTTTTATCATCAAAATTATTGTTGGTGACCAGAGATATATTCATCCCGTCATAAAGGTATATTTCATAATCCGTTCCGTCCCAGCCATACCATGTTGCCAGCGTTCCGTCTATTTTAGGAAATATCTGATTATATGAGTCATTAGTGAGCTGGGTTACGGTTGAACCGTCAAAATACATTATTTCCCAATCGGTTCCGTCGAAAACTTGCCAGATTATGCTGGTTCCGCTTATTTGCGGGTTGAAATCCATAAGTGTGTTGCTGGTTAACTGAACAGGTGCTGATGTAGCGAACTTATAGAAAATCTCGTAATTTGAGTTCGTGTATCCTGTCCATACATAATTCGATCCGCTTGCAATAGGATTTTTTTCCTGAGCAGACGTATTATTGGAAATATTTGTGACAGAAGTTCCATCATAAGTAAAAATATCTTTATCCGATGCAGTAGGCCCTTCGCTGTACCACACAACATTGGAACCATTTATCTGTGGTTTATAGCTGTATTGTTTACCGTCATACAAAGTTGTGGTTGTTGATGTGGATGTGTCATATTGAAATATATCCCATTGGTTTACAGAATAATTATAGCCCGACCACACAATCTTGTTCCCGGAGATATCCGGATCGGTTTCATCGCTGACGCTATTGGTAACCTGATGAACAGAACCATCATAATAAAAAATATCATTTGCGTTTTTGGCTGTCTGTGCTTTCCAGACTACCTTGTCGCCGCTGATCTTAGTGGAAATATCGTTGATGTTGTTATTTGTTATCTGTGTTGTCGTTGTTCCATTGTAATAGAAAATTTCCCAATCCGAACCATCGAAGGTTTCCCAGGATATGCCTGAACCATCTATGTCAGGTAATCTGTCATCAGTCGAATTGTTTGTCAGTTTGTTAATTGTAATATTTTGCGCAAGCAAGATCGAAGAACAGGTAATATTGATTACAATAATCACAAGTATATAAGCCCTAAACTTTGCCATATCAGGATCCTTCTCATAAAGGTTATCCCCCCCACACTATAATTATAACAAATATATATCATTGAGTCAATATTTGATAATAAAAAATATAACAAATAGTCAATATCATATATTATGATAGTAATTTATTAATTAATTTTATACATATGTATCATATTCATATTTAAATTAATACATATTATAATATCAATGTATAACATAGACAATTCAGATATAAAAAAAATTATTTATTTATGCATGATTATTGTCTTTATATAAGTAAAAATAAATCTGAAATAGTTAAATGGTTTATCAACCGATAAATTGCTGTATTATTAAAATGCCGGTTTATATCGTTTTAAAAATTGCGCGTTATATTATTGCTGTATTTAAAAAATTTTTTCTGGTATTATACAGCCGATTCACTAAGCAAACAAATGAGGTTTATGATGGATAAAAAACTGGTGCTCGCTTCAAAATCGCCCCGGAGGGATTTAATATTGCGAGGGCTTGATCTGGAATTCGATATTGTCACAGCACAAACCGAGGAAAATCATCCCGAAGGAGCTGATCCTGTCGATATAGTGATAGATAACGCTATCGCAAAGGCAAACACCGTTAAGAACATGTTTGAAAACGCCTACATAATCGGCGCGGATACCATTGTGTTCTTTGAGGGAGATGTTCTCATTAAACCCGAAGACTATCTCCAGGCAAAAACATACCTGAAACGCTTATCTGGGAAAACCCATACTGTGTTCACGGGAATAGCTGTTGCCGATTCAGCTACAGGGCGGATAGAAACAGGTTATTGCTCAACTGAAGTAAAATTCAGGCAACTGCACGATGAACACATCGATCAATATATAAATAAAGTCCACCCATACGACAAAGCAGGAGGATACGCTATTCAGGGATTCGGCGCTTTGATTGTGGAGAGAATTGACGGATGCTATTTTAATGTTATGGGATTACCGGTAGTTGAACTTGATAACGTTTTTATGAAATTCGGAATATCGCTATTTGATTTTATTAAACAGGTATCTTAATGTTGCGTATCGGCTCAATAGAAATAGATAACAAAATATGTTCCGCCCCCATGGCAGGATTTACTGATTTGCCTTATCGACATCTCGCGCGTGAATTCGGAAGCGGATTGTGCTGGTCGGAACTGATTATGGCACGCGGAGTGGTTGAGAATAACAAAAAAACCATTGAACTGCTTGAAACCAACCCTCAGGATCGCCCGCTGGTGGTTCAGCTTGGCGGAGCTGAACCGGATATTATCGCACAAGCGGCAAAAATCGCCGAAAACCGGGGCGCGGACATAATCGATATCAATTGCGGTTGTCCTGTACCAAAGATGGTAAAGCGCGGTTACGGCGCGGGACTAATGAAAACTCCGGATATTGTCGGAAAAATTGTAGAGGAAGTAAAAAAGAATATATCTATTCCCGTTACCGTAAAAATGCGGGCCGGATTTAATAAATCATACACCACATGCGTTGAGGTGGCTCAAATAGCACAATCAGCAGGCGCATCAGCGTTAACCGTACACGGAAGATACCGCGACGAGTTTTTTCGCGGAGTATCCGACTGGGAATTTATAAAAATCGTGAAATCAGCGGTATCCATACCGGTTATCGGCAACGGCGATATCCACGGCGCCCACGACGCCGCCCGGATGATGGAGTTAACCGGATGCGACGCTGTCATGATTGGCAGGGCAACCCTCGGCAATCCGTGGATATTCAGGGAGATCTCAACCGGCGAAAAACATAATCCATCTCCGTATGAACTATTGGAAACGATAGACAAACACACACAAATGTTATGTGCCCAGTACGGTGAAAAAAGCGGTTTTTTCAGGTTAAGGAGCATTCTCTGCCATTACACACGAGGACTAAGGAATATCCGCCAACTGCGCACCGAGATAATAAAAATCGAATCTACGCAAACCTACAAGAATATCATGGACAAATTAACCGATATCCTGAGCTTGAGTGAGAATATTCAGGCCGAACACGCTGATTATCTCGAAAAACAATCAGAATTTCTTACGCATAAAACCGATAATCAAACCTGTTGATAACAGAACCAGCGATGCCGGTTCAGGTATCGCTCCGATATTTCCACCGACATAATCTTCCACTTCACCGAATTCCTGATATCCGAAATAATTCATTGGGCCCCCATTATAATTTAACCTGAAACGGGAATATTGCCCCTGCCATGCCTGTGGCAAATTGATGAGAAAATTCATAATATTCGCACCCCATGTGCTTGGATCGGTGGCAAAACTCGCTATATGATCGCCTGCCTGGTCATAAGTTCCATCGAGACCCCAATCAATCCAACCGTCAAAAAACAGCTGTAAATTCTGGTTGTATCGTCCGGATAAACTGTTTGATACGCTCAATGTGATAATAAGCTGATTTGAACCGAGGTTAAGCGTTATCCCGTCTTCCTCATCAAAAGGAACAGGAGCGGCTACCGGTGAATTCATGTCATCAGGCCCGTCAATGACTCCCGGTGTGGGAGTTCCGCACATAGGCGACGGTTGCCCGTCGGGTTCATAGTCTGGATTGTGAATACCGATCCATTCAAGAGTACCGTCGCCATGCCTGGCACCGTTTCTCGCGAAAGTAGTTTTGTATGAATCAGGATTATCCCCGTAATCAAGAGAATCCAGCGGCGGTTCTTCAGGAAAATCAAGAAAAATATCCGATCCGAGTATGGCAAATTCGTTCCCGCCTGAAGAGTTTTTCCTGTAGAAAATATTGTCTGTCAAACCAAGCATTCCCGGAGGAAGATCATATTTTATTACATCGATCAATCCACCTTTATGCTGGGAAAACCCCGGGCTTCCGGGCGATAGAATATCCCAATCATCCTGTGTGCATGGAATACCATCCGAGCCAGGCAAATCAAGTTCCACAGGTAGATCCTCATATACTAATTTATAGATAAAATCATCAACCAGCCCACTGTCGAAAGTATTGTTTTTGCCTGTATTGAAATATGTTATTCCTCCGGCATCATCGTATTCCAACTCATGCTGAAGCAATTTTAAAAAAGTCGAGTCGTAAGTCATAACCGATGCGGATAACGAACCGGGATAACCGGGATAATTCTCGAATACCGGACGGTTATTGCTTGTGGCAAGGTTGTTGGTATCAGGATTAACCATAACGTTGAAAGGCTGGGTATCGGTATCGTAATTTTTATTTGGGCCTTCTTCCCTGATTCCCGGATGCGCAAGGCCAAGAGCATGGCCTATTTCATGCGTGATCAGTGTCTGGAAATCGTAACTGCCCGGCCCGAGATTCGGCTGGCCGACAGTCAAATTGCTCCACACCGAAAACGCGTTCTTTATCGCCTGTTGTTGCGCAACAGTAAAACTTGAATCAATACGGTAATATATCGTTTTTAAAGGATATGGATCACTGCCTACTGAAGAAACATAATTCCACCGGAATGCCTCGTCTTTTGTAAGATCACCGGTTATAAATAGGTTCGAGTCCGTTCCGAGAATAGAAAACGACATTACATTTTTAACAAGTATTATAACTAATACAAAATTAGCAAAGACAACAATTTTTAGTCTATTCATGATCGTAACTCCTTTTTTATGGGTGGTTAGAAAGGAGAGATTTAAGAATAATGAGGAGAACAATAAGAAATAACAATTAAAATAATGACAATCTGACATGATATTTTTAAGAAAATATTATATGATAGTTTATCGAATGTCAATATTTTTTACTTACATATTTATTTTTTTATGTTTTTTATACAAATAGAGATAACAAGCTTATCTGGCAATAACCGTTAAAAAAAATAAAACCCGATTACCAGCTTACTTTCGTTTTAACTCATGATTGTTGTAAAAGCTTGATAAGTTCCCGTGCGGCTTCTTCAGGACCGGTATGCTCAAACCCCTGAATCCCCAGCCGTGTACGTATTTGCCCGACAAACAAACCGTTCTCGAAAAATTTATTAAAATAATCCGTAGCCAGTTTCTCATGAATTTCTTTATATTGAACAGGCCCGAAGATGTTGGCAAAATATGTATGCACAAGCCCTGTAGTGGTTGTTGTCCCTTTGCTCATTACCGCGCCGTCCCTGAATAATTTAATCGCCTCAGCGGCAGTATCGAATTTTTCAATCACAGGATGATCATCGTCGATTTGCTCGTAATTGTTCGCGTAAAGGATAAAGTCTATTTTTTCGCCTTTTATGACATTATCATACGGCGCCACAGGAATAACAAGCCTTGCGTTTGTCTGGCTCGGACTCATGATGATTGAACGGTCAATATGATTATACGGATACCCCGGGTGAAGATCATCCAGCCGCAGAAACGCTCCTATTTCCGTACCAAACCCAATAATTTCTCCGTTATCAGATAGTTCCAGCGATCCCATATCGTCAGCGATTATAACCAGATCCTGAATCAACTCTTCTCCAATAGCACGAAATGCTTCCAACGTTTCGGATTTTCCCGCTCCTGTATCGCCGATAATTAACGCCACAGCCGATTTATCACCTTTAAACAAAAATTTTATGAGCGCACCATGAAATGGGAACCTGCCGGTTTTCATCATTTTTATATTGTGAAGCGTCAACACCATTTTTTTAAGATATCCGAAATAACCGAATTCGTTTTTATCCGGGCAGGCGGCAATAATCATGTCGTTTTCCGCATCGTCATAAAAAACCGTAGGAAAATCTGATAACTCATAAAGCTCTTCGCCGGGAACACCAAAAAAATAAACAGCATCGGGTTTGCGTAGAAGATCTTCATTTTCCGCAAGCTCAAACAGGTTGCACATGGAAAACCCGAGCTCAAAGAATTTCTTGTTAAAATATATCAAAATAAGCAATTTACCGACTTTAGCCGGATAACACAGCCAGTCTTCGTTATTTATATTTATCAATTCCAACGGGTTGCGGTTTACTTTCTCGAATTTGCCTTTGCGTTTGTTCATAGGCGGATTGAGCACCAGAGGCGGATAAAGAAGAACCTGCCTGATAATAGGCAATTTGCTGAGTTTCTTGTAATCACCGCCCGGAAAAGGCAAATCTATCGGCAACGCGATACAGGCGACCTCGGCACCAGCTCTAACCTGGCGATATATGCGCGGGCGTGTACCCGATATATTTTCCTCTATATCACGGTATACTCCGCGAACAAGGTGCATGAGCTGTTCTACAGTGGAATTAAAGGTAGTATCCGGCCGTTTATCGAAATGATTTCCTTCGGAATCACATACGATAAACCTGTCGAAACTTCTCCAATAGTTGTAAAGGTTTTCTATGAAATAGAAAAACTGCGACGAATCCCTGAAAAATATTTCCGATCCTTTTATTATTTTCGGTGCGTGTTTTGCCGGCATTTTCGACAAAAATTTTAGTGTATCTATAAGTAGTTTTAGTGAATCGTCGTTGATTTCTTTATCCCCAAAAATAGACAATAGAATGGAACCGCGTTTTTGAAGATATAATATATAATTCTTAAGTACCTTTATAAAAAGGGGACTTGATAAAAGGTCTTCGGCTGTTTCGCAGATTCTGTCTTTCAGCCTTATTATGACTTTACTCTCAAAAATATCAAATTTTGTAATAAACATATCTCTTTATCCTCCATCAAAAAATGAGACTTGATTGAAACCAATGGAATTTATCATATTTACGAAAAAAAAAATACAAAAAATTTTAATTCATTCATATTTGATACTTTTAATAATATAACATTAATCCACTATTTTTTTAAATTCAGGATCGGTATGTAGATTCCGGAAATCGGCGTCATTAGACGCGTTTTTTTTGAAGCCGGGGTTAATCTGAACCGCTTTTTTGAGGTTGGAAATAGCGTTATCCTTATTGTCTAACCTTGAGTAAGCGCATGCCCTGTTGTACCATGAATCTGCGTAACCGGGTTTGAGATCTATCGCGATTGTTGAGGCTTTTATGGCATCGTTGAACCTGCCGAGTCTTATAAGCGCGACACATTTGTTGTTCCACGTATCTACATCAGAAGGGTTTAGCTGTATCGCTTTTTCAAAGGCGTATAGAGCGTCTTTATGTTTACCGATAACCCCGAGCACAATCCCTTTGTTGCGCCAGGAATCGGCGTAATCCGGTTTAAGTTGTATGGCAGTATCATATGCAGATATGGCGTCGTTGTATTTGCCAAGTTTTGATTGGACATATCCTTTGCTTAACCATATATCAGGTATATTCGGGTTTATTTTTGAGGCTTTATCAAACGCGTCCAACGCCTCAGTGAATTTACCCTGGTCCACAAAATCAATTCCTTTACTGTACCATGCCTCAGCGAAATCAGGTTTAAGCTGAATAGCGCGGTAATAAGATAGGATGGCGTCATCGTGTTTGCCGAGTTTGGAAAGAACCATCCCTTTGTATAACCAGCTTTGGGCATCGTACTGATTAAGCGCCAGCGATTTCTCAAGAGCCGCCAGCGAATCGTCAAACCTGTTGAGTTTATAAAGTACGTTTCCCCTGCTGTACCATGCAACCGAGTAATCAGGTTTGACCGCTATCGCCTTATCGAAAGATGATAACGCCTCATCAAGATTGCCGAGTTTGACAAGACCGATTCCTTTGGCTACATATTCCTCGGCTTTCAGCGCGGGTTCTTTCGCGCCTTCATTATTTTTCTCAGC
>CAYVGJ010000046.1:0-9387 GCA_964451165.1 uncultured bacterium | reverse complement strand
GAAAAAAATTTTACTTCTCATATAGATTCCCTTTTCCACATGAAACAAGAAAAAAATAAATTCCAGTGATTGCTATTAAACAACTTAAAATGTTTCTATAGATAAAATTAGCTGAAGTTATAAATCTTTGGGTATAAACATACAAACATAAGCCCATTTGAAGTGAGTTAATCACTTTAACCGAGCTTTCTTATATCACCCGCAATGCGGATCGAAATATCTCAGGGATACTCCTCATATATAGCTGTAAACACATATACCATCAAGCTATATTCCTTTTTGCTAAATAGATACACATTATTTGAGCAACTTATTTATTGATATTATGAATTTATTTCTGGACAAAAGTATTACAAAGGCTAAATGTATAGATTAAAAAATATTTAATCCCTTTATTGAACATAGAGTACAGATAATTATGAAAAGTTAAAAATTTTCCCGTTGAAAAAACAATCAATAATTATATAATCTGCAAAAATTTTTCGAAATTACAAAAATAAATAACATATGCTGCTTTTATACGATGCAAACAGTCACAAAAGGAGGCTAATTTCAATAACCTGCACATTTTTTTAAGTTATATGGATTTTAGTATTTCTGTAATTTAAAAATGGTTGACGGGACAGTATTTTAAAATTAAATTATAGGAGAAAGCAGCCATGTTTAATATCTTTAATTTTGAGAAATTATCTTTTAAAACCTCTACAAAAATACTCGTTGTAATACTTATCGGAGTTTTACTTATTTCATTATCGGTATCATTTGTTTTATTGCCATCGCCGTCAAAATCGAAGATGACAAATGTCTTTATTATAAATCCTCATGGCAAGGTAGTAGTTACTTCCAACGCAAATGATGAAGATGATCATAGCAAAAAGATTAATACACAAAACAGTAAGCAGACAGATATAAACCCTCTTATATTTCCGAATAATAAAGGCATTCATCAAAACATAGACGAGAAAACAAATCCCCAGGAATCATCCATTGAAAAAAACAGGAAACCACCATCAATATGTTCAGGCAAAAAAGATGCAGAAACGAATCCGAGAAAAAATATCATAAAAAAGGCGATAAACAAAACGTCCTCTGTGGATTCAGATAAAAATTCCATTCATGCCACACCATCAAACCAAAAAGATTTTTTTAAGACAAAAAAAGTGAATCAATCTGTTATTAACGAACAAACAGTTATTTCGGAAAAAAATGATAATAAGAAATTTATTGAAATAAAACCAAAAAAAGACAATGAGATACTTCATTTACCGGGTATCAATTTAATATTAGGGATTCCGTGTTATATCGTTAAATCCACTATGGAAGAAGGAGTTAATCTTTACAATTTTTTTGATAAATCAATTGAAAAAGATACAGAAAAATCCAACATAAATATTAATAGCAATACTATTTTGAAAACAGAATTCTCAGTTGAAGAAAAATAATATTAATTTCTGAATTTTTATAAAAGATTTTATATAAGGTTGGATATTAAAAATAACTTTTTTACCTCCTAATAAAGAGGTTTTTATTTGGTAATTTATTCCATGCAAAGAGAAAGGTCCATAAAAAAACGTTATTGCAGAAACGTTATTTTATACAAATGAGGTTAAATATAAGGAATCAAAGAATACGCCCAACATCTCCATTTTGAATCTTTTGTCCGAAGATTTGAAAAACATCTATGTGATATACAATTTGAGCAAACCTATGTCACAATACAATAGATTCCAGCTCCCCATTGTAAAATACGTATTTATTTAATCGACGATGCTGAAATTTGCTGTGATTAATTATTCCAGAATTTCAAATCCATCTCTTTTTAGAGCGGTTTTTCCTGTCGAAGTAGTTACAGACACATTCCTCAAACCAGCCTGAGCCGAGGCGGATATATCAATTCGCACAAGTAACTGGGAACTATTAATAACGGTTATAGCCTCAACAGTTATACCATCACCCATAGTTACATTAACTAATGAATCCCACGAGGTATTATATCCATTGATTGTAATATCTATATTCTGATCACCGACATACCCAGAATTAGGTGTAAGTGAACTTATATAAGACATCATTCCGTTGACTTTATATAACCTGCCTTTAGATAGATTCGTATTATCGCCTGTCCAGTTTATGGATGTTATCGGAAACTGGCTTGCCGGTTTGACAACATGCCATGAAAGAGATTCAAGATTATCGCAATAAACAACCTCGTAGAAACACCCTGTCTTAAATGGTTCCCATTCAATCGATACCGTATTGTCACTATTGACTGAGAACGCAGTAATGTTATAACCATCAACATTGTATATTGCTTCAAAACTGCCGCCTGATTCAAAATTACCCGAAGGGAATGAACCTTCAAACTCTCCATCAAGATACAATCCATTCATAGCATGGAGTTCTGCAATTTTTATCTTTAATAAACCTTCGGGGAAAAGATAACCATTTAAGTCTAAATCAATATAATTGGTCTCGTCAGGACTGGTTATTACCACCGGTATTCCGATATCATCATCAGTACCGAATTCATTATCTTCTCCGGCAGAAATAATAAATATGCTTGTACCTGGCGCTGAATACTTAATATTACGTGAAAAATCTATATGTATAGTATCCGGAGACATGGAAAACGTTGTTTCCGGTAACGGAAGCATACCGGTCACCTGCAGTAAATTAACCACACTGATGGTTTTCTGGCGCCAGTGGGTTACACCCAGAGCAGTATCTGTATATGAAGCTTTGAGTATTATCTTAGTATCACCGTCTATTGCCAGAGTACGAAGCATATTACCCTGCATATAAGCAACAGATGACGGGGTTACCTCCCAAGTGACTGAATCATTAATAGAAACTGTTCCCGTATCATAATGCGCGTAAGCGTTACAGCTATATCCTATATTATAGGTGTCAGAATTGCCGTAAATACTGTCAGGAGATACTATGGAAACATAAAACTCAGGCTCCGATACGGTTAAGTGTGCGGGATTGGAATACACCGTTTCCGTGCCTCTTGTTATTCTACAGTAATAATATGTATTATTGACAGCCAATAGAGGATCCTCCATGTAAAGATCCTTGCCGTTCTCTCCGGACAGGAAAATATCCGGTGTGCCCTGTTTAAACCACTGGTATTGCACATCGGTATAGTTGGCCGTTACACTAAACGTTACCGCTTCATGTTCATAAGTGGACTGATCCTGTGGATGCGTGACAACCTTCAGGTTTTCTATAACAGTTAGCGTCGCCATATTCGACTGCACAGCGCCAAAAGAATCAGTAGCGACACAATAATACACTTTTGGAAAACTGGAATAAGGTACGTTCTCCAGAACGAGTTCAGGGCCCGTTCCCACAAGAACAGCTTTTATTCCTAACAGTTTGTACCAGTTATACGAAACCGAACCGTGGTGATGGGTTGATACTGTAAACGTTACATTAGAACCTTCCTGAACCGTCTGTGAAACGGGTTGTTGCGTAAAATAAGGGCCGTTGTATGTAAGTGTTTTGTAAAGAATAGATTTATACGCCTTTGTTTGAGTGAAGCTTTCCCATCCGATGAAAAAACTTGTACCATTATATGACGCGAAAGGGTTTGCCTGAGAACTGTTTAAATGTGTATTGATTTTAAATTCATCTGAAACTGGTGTTCCATCAAAGTCAAAAAATCTTCCGTCAATATCTGTGGAGTTATCGCGTGATGTCCATATCGCGAGGATTTCATACGGGGTTGCTAATATCTCAACACCGCTGGTGTATGATACATTATCAGTGATTACAAATGCTGAACCGGCAAGCGCACCCGCCGCGTTTATTTTCTGTCCGTACAATTTGTAATCATATGATGATTCATGATCATCAGCCCATATCGCAATAAAGTCTGACCCCGAAGAACAAACGTTAATACTATATTCAGCATTGCCAGCTTCCGGATTAACCTGAACAACAGGGCTTGCCTCAGTTCCGGCGGAAGTATATAGTTTGGCATAGACATCGCCAGCAAAAATGTTTGTTTCCTGGTGCCAGACAATGAGAAAATTTGAACCGTTACACGCTATATGAGGTTTTGTATCGTCATTAGCTGATTGAGCTATTACGAACTCGGATGTGGCAAACGTGCCGTTGCTGTTTACAATTCGCCCGTATATATCTAAGCCTTCAGTAACCCCATAGATTTCTCCGCTCCATACGACAAAAAAACTGCTTCCGTTCGACGCAACATCCAAATCAGGGTACTCCTCCAATTCATTCTGGCTGATGGTAAATGCCGATCCTATTTTTGACCCTGTCGAATCGAAGAATTGCCCTTTTATTGTACACTCAAATAACCCTTCACACCAAACCGCAATATACTTTGTTCCATTGAAAGCGACTTTAGAGTATAGCATTTGACCATCCGGAGCAGGGCTGACAACATCGGTGGGAATAGACTGGGTCGGTATAAGTTTGCTTTTCAGTTTAATATACCATGTATCCGCATAAGACGTCGAATACGTACTTAAAAAATTGGAACCGCCAGCACATACCGCGGGATAACTCTGGTTATATTCGTTATCAAAATAGAGATACGTTTCATCGCTGATCGAGTACCCGAGAGGAGTTTTGTTAACATACAATTTTCCCGTTTTTGTGGTAGTGGAAGTTTCGGCATCTGAAACAACACAATAATACTCGCTATCGTTATCGGAAAGTTCAACTGCGGGTAGCGTAATACTGTTTGTGTCAGAGCCGTAAGATACGCCATTGTAAAACCAGCTGTAATGAAGATCGCCGTGGAAAAAGCCGGGTTCGATTCTGCAAACGATATTTTCTCCTTCATACGCCCATTTGTCGCTGGCATCAACAGTTAATACGGGATTGGTATAAATGAGCTGGCAGGCATATATGCCTTCACTATGATTGCTTGCATTGTATTTTGACCATGCTATTAGAAAATCCGAACCGTTTGTGCCGATACCAATATTTTTTGGAGAATGAGAAGGATAATTTGAATAATCTATTATAGTAAACTCGTCTTCAAAATGTACAGTTGCCCCATCATGATAAATACGTTTAGCGCAAATAGCTCTGGATTTCGTAATGTCGTAATCCCATACTTCCCATGCTACAAGGTAATCCCACTGGCTGGCAGATACTTTAACACCTCTTTCATAGCCGGATACATACCAATTTTCAAACTCAAAAGAATCTATAACTTCTCCCGCATTATTCAACAATTCTCCTCTTGCTTCAACTCGCGAATAATCGTCGTCCCATGTCTCGTATACTATCATAAACGTTGTTCCCGCTGAAGCGACGCAAGGATTAGTGAAATTATAACCCAAAGAAGAGTTGTAAGCAATATTAAACTCATCACCGCCTACACTTCCGTCAGAAAGTAAAAAACGTGCCTGTATTTTATATGCAACGTTTTCATCTGAATGCCACACAGCAAGGTATTTCGAGCCGTTCCAGGCGATATCAGGTTTGTTCTGGTTGCCTGTTGTAATCTGGTTTATAAGTATTTCCGATCCGGGTACAGTGCTTTCGCTGGCGATAACACATCCTTTTATACCATAACCGGCAGAATCGCTATTTTGTGATTCCCAGACAACCATAAACGAGGAACCGTTGGTAGTTACTGCCGGCCTTTTCTGATTATATGACCGATCAGTATTTACCCTGAAACTGGTTCCAAGAGGTGTTCCATCTGCTTCATACCATTGAGCATAAATCTCAGACATATAAGAACCCTGATAAGATTCCCATACTACAAGATAAAACATGCCGTTAAAAGCGATGTCAGGGTTGTACTGGTTATCCGGATCATTCGATACGACGAATTCCGCCCCGTCGGGATTGCCTTCATTATCATATTGCCGTCCTTTGATATCCCAGATACTGCCCGACTGGTTAAGCATTTCCCATGCAATCATATAATTTGTGCCGTTAGACGCAATCGCCGGTTTATCCTGATAATCCGTGGCATTTTCATTGACAAACTTTTTTTGTTTCAAAACGAATCCGATTTCGAGTTTTTGATACTCTATGTATGCATTATCTGATTTGACCGAACCGTATTTATCGGTTACTACACAATAAACATTCGCTTGATCGGCTTCCTGCAAATTTTCCAACACAAGAACAGGCGAATTATCGCCTACCGGAAGACTTCCTTTATACCACTGATACGATAAAGGGAGATAAGAAGAGCTGGCGGTTATCTCAAACGTCAGGGTGTCTCCATCCGTATAAATTTGCGGTTCCGGTTGTACGCTTATAGTAATACCTTTATATGTTATCTCACGCGCGAAAATACCTGATCCGTCGTTGTCCTGCAGTTCGCTTTGCCATGCAACGGCGAAATTTCCCAATGAATCTGAGGCAATACATGGATTAGAAAGAGCGTATCCTGTACTCTGGTTTACTTTAAATGGAGTTTCGATAAAATCCGCTTTATTATCTATACAACAGGCATAAATAGCTTTTTCCGGAGCTGTAAGATCGTATTCCCACGTTATAAAATAACTTTTCCCGTTCGAGGCAATACTAACGTTTCTCTCGGCGTTTGCCGCTTCGCTCACATATATAATATCCCTATTACGAAGACCGCTGGAAGATATCCCACGTGCGTAAATGTCATTATTGGATGTATGCCAGACAACCATAAATTTCCCGTCATACGACGCTACATCGGGTTTGAAATGATAGCGCAAAACGGTCATTTCGCTGATATATATTTCCGAACCGATTTTTGCGCCTGTTGTATCTATCAACTGCCCGAAAATCTCTTTTTTTACCTGAACGGGAGGTATTACAATATGATGCGATTCCCAGACCACAAGAAAATGTGTGCCGTTGTATACCGCACGCGGATTAATCTGATCGTTATTTGTGGATGTGTTAATCATAAATTCATCGGTAGCGAATGTGCCGTCTGTGTTGACAAACCGCCCGATTACGGCGTACCCGTCTGCATCCTTGTTTAAACTTTCCCAAACAACAAGAAACAACGATCCGTCAGTCGCAACTGACGGATTGCGCTGAACTGAAGTTACTGTGCTGTTAACACAAAATGGATAATTGCCGTATATTGTTTCACCATTGGAATACACTAATCTTGCAAAGATTCCGCTATCATCACCATCTCTGCCGTTTCCACTTTGCCAAACATAAAGCCCCCTGTTTGTAACTGCTGTGAATGTGAGATTTGTGTTGGGATAAGAAGTGGTATTATCAATAGAATATGCAGTATAATATGTAGTGGATGCATTTCGCTTGCATCTGAATGTTTGCGGTATTCCACTTGCGTCGGTTTCAAAAGTATATAAAAAACTGCTTTGGCTTATGTTTGTAACAAACGGATTAGTTTGATTGCCTTCATTATCAATGTTTACAGGGTACTCATCAGTGAACTCATAAAAATTTGGAAGAGAATAAATCGGTGACGCAAGGCCAAAGAAGAAAAAAAGCTGTAGCACAAAAAATGTCTTTTTCATAGGAATAATCTCCGCGGGGTTTATACAAAATATTGGTTACGATTTGACTTATTATAGATCGATTTATTTCATATGTCAACTATTTTGTAATAAATAATTGATCTAATAAGCTCTAATACTTAGAAAATCGAGCGGTTTTGTTCAAACAATGAATTATAGCGATAAAGCAATGCCCCAAAAAAGAGTAGGTATTAAAATAAGCAGAAGATGGTACGCCCGACCATCGCAATTTTGACTTTTTGTCGGAGGATTTTGAAAATGATTAATGAGTTGGAAAGATGGGTGAGGAGTGTATAAAAAAAGCCTGCTCTTTTGCTCAAAGCAGGCTTTTCTAAACCTATCAAAATTGCAATCTGAAAGGCTTAAGCTCTTTTTGCCCGACGCAGTACCAAGCCACCCACACTTAACAGCACAAGTCCTACACTTGCAGGCTCAGGAACAGCTCCCACCTCGTCTCCTGTGAAGGAACTTGCAACTCGAAAGCCGACACTGTCGTACTCGTTAGTCGGATTGCGGTTGTTGCGGTTGGAAGAGGGCAGGATGCTCGCACCAGTGCGCCACGAACCGCCACGCACACCGCGGTTTGCTCCTATCAGAGCCTCGTTCCATTCCCCTACGTTTCCGTTCTGGTCATACGTTCCGTAAGGACTTTCGGACTCATCATACGCCCCTACATCGGTTAACCCCAGAAGACTACTTCCATTATAATAATTCGCGCTATTTCCCGTATCTCCTTCTATGGTAGTGCTTAAAGGTAATGTATTACTTCCCGTAGCGTAAAGCCAGTAACCACCGGCTCCGTCATTCTTATTAGGGTCGTAGTGCGCCGCTTTGTACCATTCATCTTCACTCGGTAACCAGTAATCGGCTCCCGTGATTCGCACTACCGATGTACCCAACGACATATCGTACACACCGTACTCGGTTGTTGTATTGTCTTGCGCTCCTGTCAATTGACCGTTGTGGAGCCAGTTTGCGAAACGCAACGTATCATACCAGCTTACATATACTACAGGGCGATTTTCCCAGCCTGCATTTGCGCTATATACATAACTCCCAGAACTTCCCGTCCGGCTTATTCCGCTATAATCCGTCGAATCGCCCATATTCATATTATACAAACCATTCGTATCCGTCTTCGCCACCGAATTCAAAAACTCAACATACTGCACCGTCGTTACCTCATGCTTGCTTATGCTGTACTCATACCCGACCGAACCGTAACCGGTCGTATCTGCCGAGTTGCCAGCGTTACCGATTACTGCCCAGTCAAAACTCACCGCTCCCGCATTACCCGCGCTCAACAACAACACAAGCAACGCTCGGTACATTTTCCCCCGATTTCTTCTCATGTTTAAACTCTTCCTTTCCAGACTTTCTTACATGTTAGAATAGAACCACTTAACTATATCCTACTGATTTTATATCATCCCTTTTCACCTTTTGCAAGTATTTGCAACACAATTTTTAGATATTTTTTTATCTATGCCTTGAGCCTATACAAACATATTTAAAAAAATTATCCGGTCTGTCCATGTATACATGAAAACCTGATGCCTCATCATTTATCAATGGGTAAAATTCTTTACAGAGCTTGCGTAAATCATCAAACCAATGATCGAATTCTTTTACTATCCGTTTTATCTGTGCCATGGGAAGGATATTTCTTTTGATACTCCCCAGAATCTGCCTATAGCGTGATCTAACACAAAAACAAAAAAGCCCACTCCAGATTTACCGTCCAAAGTGAGCTTCAAAATATAAAGTACGCCCGACCATCGCAATTTTGACTTTTTGTCCGAGGATTTTGAAAATGATTTATAAATTTAACGAAGTGTAAAAAGTGTGTACCTGAATAGCATGGTGCTTGCTTGAGTATAATTAAGGGATGTGACAACATAGTTCAACTAAA
>CAYVGJ010000045.1:0-9595 GCA_964451165.1 uncultured bacterium | reverse complement strand
TATTCGGCTAATCGATGGCGAAACTGTCGCGAATCCATAATTCGTATAAGAGAATTCGCGTACAAAAAATAGACACTCGGGATACTTCATGAACAATAAGATCAAAATAGCGTTTATCTCGAAATTTTTTTGCACAGGCGGTGTGCCCAGATCGTATTTATCTATCGCCGAAGGCCTCAAAGACAACGGTTTTGAGTTCCACATAATCAACATCCAGAAAGACGATTTCCAGGAAAGGTTCCGTAAATGCGGAAAATGTGTGTACCTTCCACACGCACAAGATGTTATAGACTATCTCCAGGAAAACAAAATTCAAATCGCTCACACAAATAACTGTGATCGCGGAAGTTACCTTGCGTACCTCGCCGGTGTGCCGCGCATAATAGAGCGACTCGCCGGAATGAACACCGCTTTTTTGTTCGACCGCAAACCTGTAGATTGTGTTATCGGCTCAACCCCAATGGGATATAATTTCTCAAAAACCGAGTATCCAAATAAACATATCGAATTAATATACAATGGTGTCGATACACATCGTTTTTTCAAAAGAGAAAAAAATACGGTTTTGCTTGAGAAGTACGGCATAAACCCGCAAAATACCGTAATCGGTTATCTCGGAAGAATATCAAGAGAAAAATGTATCGACAAACTCCTTGTTGTATTTCACCAGTTGCTGAAGAAGAACAAAAACATCAATCTTATTCTCGCAGGAAAAGTTTATCCTGATTATGTACAGATTATAAATGAGACGCTTGATAAATATAACCTGCATGAACCGGTTGTTTTTACAGGTGAAACCGAATCACCCCATGAGATAATCAACCTGTTTGATATTGGCGTGAACTGTTCGGGTACATATATCGCAGTGGACGGATCGGAAAAAACGACTCGCGAAGGGTTATCCAACTCGATAATGGAAATACTCGCCTGCGGTGTACCTGTTGTGGCTACAGCGTCGGGAGAAACGTCAACTCTGGTGCGCGATAACGAAAACGGTTTTCTCTCCGATGTGGACGATATGTCCGCCATGCTCGATAACCTGAACCGCCTGATATCCGATTCAAATTTGCGCCGAAGGTTAGGAGATAAAGCCAGAGAAACAATGGTATCTGAATTTAATCTTGATAAAATGACCGACGAATACGAAAGAGTATACCGATTTGTCTTATCCGATGAGTTTAAAAAGATTTATCCCCATAGCCGAACTGAAGCGAAAACGCATTTTCTCGCCAATCCTCTTCAATGGGATTGCCCAACAAAAACCAAAAAGAAAATACTTGTTTTCCGCTCAGGCAGCACCCATCTTTTTAATTATATAATCAAAGATATCCAAAACAACTTCAAAAACGCGCAAATATCGGTATTGTGCCATGAGAAAAATTTCGGCGAAATAATTAAATACCATCAGATAAACGAGTTTTACGTATATACCCTGAGTGAAAACTTTGAACTGAACCGAATGGGCGATTTTGTCGATATAATAAACAGGAACGGTTACGATATTTTCTATTTCATCATGAACGATTTTTTCGCACCTGATTTTGAGTACGCCAACATCAAGAATATTGCCCGGTCGATAAAAAGCGATATAAAAATAGTCGTCAACTGTTTCGAGAAAAAATATTTATGGCAGAACGAACATAACGGACAGGCAAATTTTATAAGATGAAAAACAATATCAGGCTGGCATTTATATCGAGCTATTTTGGAATCGGCGGTGTTCCGAAAACATTTTTGAATATCGCGTCAAAACTAAACGGCAACGGGTTCAGTTTTCATTTCATTAGCCCCGGAAGCGACGAGTTCCAGCACAAATTTGAGGATTCCGGCGAATGTTTTTATTCCATTGACCCGCGCGAAATACTCAATTACCTGAATAAAAACAAAATCGATATCGCCCAGACAATCAACTGCGAAGAAGGAAGTTATCTCGCGTACCTTGCCGGAGTGCCTCGAATAATCGAGCGACAGGACGGAATAACATCGGCGTTCGCGTTCGACAAAACGCCTATCGACTGCATAATCTCTTCGACATATTCTGTTTACAAGAAAACAAAAGAAGAGTTCCCGCATAAAAAAGTGGAACTCATTTATAACGGTGTCGATACATCCGTCTTTTCACCAGATAAGGTTGACCAGTCAATAAAAGAATCGCTCGGCATCACCCCAACAGATACGATAATAGGTTATTGCGGCAGGTTATCACGGGAAAAATGCCTCGATAAACTCATATATACCGTATACCAGATAATAAACGAAGACAAGATCTCAACCGTAAAACTTATTATCATGGGTAATCATCATAACGATGGGTATTTGGAATATTTGAAAACAATATCCGCCCCGCTGAAGGATAACGTGATTTTCTTAGACGGCAACGAAACACCGGAAAAATTCATGGGATTATTTGATATCGGAGTCCTATGTTCTGGAAGTTACAAGGATAAGTCCGGCAACAAAAAAATCACCCGCGAAGGGTTGTCTAACTCCATAATGGAACTCATGGCCATGGGTATTCCGATTGTCGCCACGGATTCCGGGGAAACCTCATCGCTTGTCAAAGATAACCAAACCGGATTTGTTGTAGCTATCAATGACCTTGATTCATTAAGGAAAAAAATTGTCGAGCTGATAAAAAACCCGCAAATTGGAAAAAAGTTCGGCGAAAAAGGGAGGGAATTCATATCGGATCATTTCAATATCGATTCAATGGTGAACCATTACGAATCCCTGTACCGCTATATCCTTAAACGTCAGTTCATAAAGGATTTCCCCGACACGCGAAAAGGAATCGGCTGGAAATATATTACACGTCCATTTGAATGGAATATACATAACATAGATTCACCATCTTTTTTAATTTTACGTTCCGGCAACGAAA
The DNA here is from genome assembly GCA_964451165.1 of uncultured bacterium. GTDB lineage: Bacteria > Auribacterota > Auribacteria > Auribacterales > Auribacteraceae > CAYVGJ01. The sequence goes on along the minus strand of CAYVGJ010000045.1, from coordinate 6,714 downwards.
AACTATTTAATCATGTTATAGACGATATCCGCTGGCATTTCAGGTCGGCCCGTATTTGCGTATTATGCAAAGACGAGCACAAAAACCTGCACATCGGCAGAAATGTTGCTAAAACATTTACTTACGGCGAAACAGCTTTATTCGAGGCAGGCAGGATGAACGGTATAATATCGGATTTAAATAAAGAGAATTTCGATTGCCTCATATTTCTTACAAACGATCTGCTCGGTAAAGGTTACGGTAATATTTTCGAAATAGCGGAAAAGATAGATGCGTCAAAGAAGATTGCCGTTAACAATCTATATAAAAAATACCTGTTTCAGTAAAATTATTTTGTAGCGTATCCTTGCGGGAAATAAAAAACCGTTTTTTCTTCAGTAACCTCAATTTTCTGTAATTTTCGGTCATTGGAATAAAAACCGTTGATTTTTACGGTTATGGTATCGCCATTCCAATGGGCTTTATTTTCCCGGCTTTTTATATCGTCGGATTCAACAAAATAGGAAAGTAATAGTTTGTTGTTAGAAGTGTCTATCACCCTCACATAGTGATTGTAAGAGCCAGTAAATATTCCGCCGAATTTTTCAGCGGTATATAAAAGTTTATATTTTTTATTTTGTGAGAGTTCAGAGCCGATTTCACTCTCATAAGGATAAAAATAAATATAACAAAAAGAACATCCGATGAATATTCCGATAAAAATTTTCTTCATAAATTCTCCCTTTTCATTTGCAAAGTAAATTCATTAACTTTTGCCTGAGCTGATCTCTCGAGTATTTACCATCATATGCGCGGGTAAATGCGTTAGCTATGTCACGGGCGGTATAATCGTTCAATATCTCGACGTCAGCCTGCCCGGCAATATGATCGGCATCGCCAAAAAACTTAAATTTTTGGGCTATATCTGAAATTTGGGCGATTCCTGAGATACCGTATCCCAATAATTCGCCGATACCTCGCCTGCCGGGAATTATGTCGAATTTGTCATCCATTCCCCGCCCGGCTAATACGACGCCTCCATGCCCGAGTATATGCCTGGTAACTTGAGCTCCTTGTTTGTGATCAGTTAATGCCGGATTAAAACCGGATATATCGCTGTCGTTATATCCGTACCTGTTTTGAAACATCTTACGCCCTGCCTGCCATGATGGGTTTGATGTATTAATGCTATCATCATAGATTTGCATTAAATAGTCAACAAATTTATCAACTCCTGTTTTCCGGCTGGCGGTTTGTTGCGGGTAATCCATGGTAGTACTCCTTCGGTTAAGATTGTTGTTTATAAGGGCTTTTCATCCCTATTGCATATAAACTACAATTCTGCCTCAGTTTACCTTAACGTAAGCATACCGGATATTATAGAATTACATCATCCGTTTTTCGTTATCGGATTTGACAAAATGAATGGTCTCTTCGCTACAATAAAAAATTATTGTCCGGAACTGTGAACGAACTCGTATTTGAGGATTTCCAGCACTTTCGAGTCATCCACCTGATTGAATATGGAATAGAACTGGCTTATCGCCTCAAAAAAACGGGGGGTTCGCAGACAAATGATCTCATCAGCCACGTCGCTCAATTTATCGAGCGATTCCGAAGGCGCTACCGGTAAGGCGATAATAATTTTCTCCGGATTCTCCTGCTGTATGCTCCATGCGGCCGCTTTCATGGTTGAACCTGTGGCTACTCCGTCATCAGTGATAATAACCGTTCGCCCCTCGAGATTGATTTTCGGTTTGATCTCCCGATACATTTTTTTTCTGCGTTCTATTTCAGCCATTTGCTTTTCTTTTTCACGAATTATATACGGGGTTTTCTCATCCATTACCCCCGATACCCTTTCGTCCAAAAACAATTTTCCTTCTTCCGATACCGCACCTATCGCGAGTTCAGGGTTACGTGGAGCTCCGATTTTCCTGCATAAAACAACATCAAGCTCACCGTCGATCACATGCACTATTTCGCGCGCTATAATCACACCGCCTCGTGGTATTCCAACAACCACGGGATGTTCATCAATGAGATGTTTAAGGTGATATCCAAGAAGTTCGCCCGCTTCAATCCGGCCGGAAAACGGTTCGTTTGAATACGATATAATTTTCACTATGTCTCTTATACTCATTATCCTCACCTCCGCATAGCATTTAATACATCCGGAAATATATATTGCCATATAAAACCATTTTTAAAAACCCTGTGATTCTCCTTTTTATTGACCTGATTCTACTCAGTCCTATAAGATTTGATCCACTAATCATTAAAATGGATTCTTCCCGCCAGATCGAAATTCCATCCATAGATCGACAAAAATGCTTCTATCGGTGAAAATATAGCGTTATCTATTAAAAATAAGTAATTTGCGCAATAATCGCATGATGTATACCGCTTTGGGGTATACAAATATGATTTAATATAACGATATGAATATACAATCTCGCAAATTTCAGATTGTCTGATAGTTATGCAGGGGTCTCAAATTGAAAAAATAATTGCTTTTAAAAAAGGGAATCCGGCATTTATTGATAATTCGGATTCCCTTTTTTTATTTTGATTTAACCGATGGTTTTTACCATGGTTTAAGTTCAAATGTAGGGGAATCCTTAATTACCTCTTCTTCTTTTTTATTGCCGATTTGCACAAACTGGTTTGCCCAATCTTCCACAATTCCTTTGGCATGAGAGTACCACGTCCAGTTTTTGGTAGTTATGATAGACTTTTTCTCCTGTTCGCGGTCAGCGAACATAGCCAATATTTCGCCTGTTTTGCCATCACGTATTTTCGATTCAAAAGCGACGGTGCTAAGGTTTGTCTGATTTAAAAGTGTAACGGCCGCGCCCGCGCCGAAAGGAGCGAACCTTGCTAATTTCAAATAAGGTTTATTGGGCGTCAGCTCGGTAATAGCGAGTTCCAGAATTAATGTTTTCTCATCCGGTTTTTTAACTACCTTAAACCGTTTTTTCGGATCGTTTTTAAAAGCCTTGATAAATGTTTCACGCATAAAGTTTCCCATATCGCTGACATCTTTTTTCAGTTCGCTGTATGTCCTGAATGAATATTTCCACCAATCTTTCTCATCTAACAATATATATGAAGTATTAACCGGTGCAACATATACTTTATTATATAATGTTTTATCCAATCCGGGTTTAACCCATGCGCTGTGAAAAGGGAATTTTTCCTGTTTTGTCATTATTGACGATTGGACAAAATCGGTATTTTTTTTGGGAGCGGCTTTGCACCCGGCTATCAATACACAAATTCCAAGTACCATCATCAATTTAAATTTTACTGAGTTTTTCAAGGAACCCCTCCTTTTGTTGATAGATTGATTGAGTTTTGGATTGCATATTTTCAATATTCAACCATAAAAATCAGTTTATCATAAATCATTATTGTACAATATAATATTATTTGTGATCGAATAAAATTTTTTTTACCAGAGATAATTCCGTAAAATTGTGATAGTTGCTTCCGGGATAAACAGCCAAAACAAGGCAAATCCAGCATTATAGTTTAATATATCGACTTGTTAGCCGATTACTGAAGAATATTTATCCATGCCAAAACCATATAACATATTTTCACTGATATGATGCTGTATTTATTTAAGTTTCTCCATCATAGTTAATTCAATCATTAAAAATTTCATTAAATAATTAAATATCCTGATAATGAATCCGATATTTTTTAATAAGCAAACAGAATGTGTTGTTTCCCGTTATTTTTGATTTTATCTTTTCTCATCACTTTATTTTTCCTGTATTCCAAATTAAATAATTTATATATCTTTATAATTCAGGGGGATTTATGTTTTTTATTAGATTTGTCGTGCTGTTATTGCCGATTCTGGTGGTACTCGTTGCGCATCCCACATATTCTTTGCAGGTTTTTGATTCTCCGCCTGAAGAAGCAATCGAAGAAAAAGTATATGTACCTCAACCCGGTAGAGAAGGCAAAGAATCGGAAACCATGGAAATACCGGAAACCGGATTGCCTGAAAAAGGTAGCTGGGCGAATCAATATGTTGTTCCGGGTATCCGATCGGTAAAAAGTTCGTTTTCCGTTCAGGGAAACAACAGGGTCTATTTCAACGATATTTCCGGAAACAAAGAGCAGTCTTTTCTTTCACCCGGAGCAAATTACGAGCTCAATTATTATATCTCACAGAGAAATTCCATAAACGACGGACTATATAATCTCGATTACGAAATGAATCTCTTAAACACCGACGATGAAACCATAGATTACCGCAAATGGCATATAACCGACCTGTACACCCGGTTTGAGCGCAAAGACGCATTCCTCATTGAGTTCGGCGATATATACAGCAACCTGTCAACATATACCCTCAATTATAATCTCGAAGGATTACAGGGTACCGGAAAAATCAAGTATGGCGACAACAATTATCTCGGCTCAATAATTGTCGCCGGCAGAACATGGCGCGGGACTGAAGGCAACCGTTACGAGCGCAAGGTTATCGGCACACGGACATACACAACGGTAGGCGATAAATTTGAAGCAGGGTTGAATATGTCGCGCAACTGGGACGATACCGGCTCGATAAAAGACCGCAACACCAGTATTTATGAGTTGCCCGCCTCAAAAAATAATGTATACAGCATGGACGCCTCGCTGAAGAATCTCAACTACGGGTTATTGAATGGCGTATATGTAAACTCCGAACTCGCCCGCAGTATGTTTTATGAAAACAAACGCGACAAATCAACAGGCAAAAAAACCGATTGGGCTTACCGCTCGGATTTTTCCGGTCAGATTAAGAAAATGTTTTTCGAAGGCGGTTACGAACGTGTTCAGCCAAACTTTTACAGCAATCTCGGTTCCGCCCCCACCGATCAGGAAATGGTCAGGTTCAACGCAAACTACAGGTTGTGGAGCATCGCACGGGTACTCGCAGGGTATATGTGGTATAAAACAGGGCTCCAGAACAGCGATACCATCAGACAGCAAAACTACGTACCGCGCGTATCACTGTTGATGTATTCCATTCCGGGTATTGGGAATCTCGAATGGGAATTCGAATACCGCCAGAGCAGGCTCAAACGATCCGACAAACAATCTGATGGGATAAGAAACATATACAACACAAACTGGAACTATTATTTGAACAAAGCCAATATCGGTTTCTTTGTGGAACATGAAAACGCCTACGATTGCGACCATTACCATTCCGATTTAATCTGTTTCGGGCCGTCATGCGGTATAAGGCGGATTAAACTTATGCCGAAAATGTTTTTGTCCACAAACCACAGTTACTCAATCAATAAAGAATCATATGAGAATTCAGGCGGGAAAGATTATTATTATAGTTTCAACTCAAACTGTAAAATAGATATTTATGAGAAATACTATTTTCAAAACGATGTTTTCTGGAACAAAAACGATGTCTCTTACGCCAACAGCAATTCAAGCCGGACAGGCTATTCGCTTGAACTTGGATATACTCCGAGGATGTTCTCAAAAATCGACGCGGTATTTAAAATAAGGTTTCTTAATACAATAAACAGGTACGATGATTCGTCTTTAGATTATGAGGAAAAAACACTCGAACTGACCGGAAACTTCATTTATTAATATAATCAGGGGAGAATAATACAAATGAAATATTTTTTACGGTTGTTTTTATCATCACTGTTAATACTGGTTTTTTTCTCCAACATCGCGTACGCAGAAAACGCGGTTTTTGCAAAATATCGCGAGAGATTGAGAAAAGTTTTTCAGGAAAACTATAGCGATTTGTTCGCTAACGAAATAACCAAAAAAATCGGCGATAAAATTAAGGAAGAATGCTACAAGGCTTATGTCGATGCCGGATATACAAAAGAAGCGCTGTCAAAAAGCACGTTTGTTATAACACCGGATATGATGGACGCCGTAATAGCGGCGCCGAAATTTAATAAAGCCATTAAAAAATGGTTAAGGGAAGGAGACGCGAAGGATTTTTACAACGAAACTTTAGACCTCGCGTTCAATTTCGTTAAACCGTCACTGTTTTTAAGCCCCGAGTTAGGCGGCAATTTCCTAACCGTTTTAGATACTCTTGTAACTATGCCCTATCAGGTTATTCTCGCTTCGCTTGAAACAGCTGTTGTATCGATGAAAGAATATAAAATGGGATCGGTATATAACTTTTACATATCGCGCAGGTTATCGAAAGAACCGGCCGACAAGGTATTTGAACTTATACGCAATCCATCGGCGAAAGAAGTTTATTCAGGACACGCATCATCATACAATACTTTTTACGGGCAATGTTATGAGCTTTTCACCGAATACCAGAAAGCTACCGGCAAAGATTTTTACCCGTATCCGAAAAACGAAATTGAAATGCGCGTTAATAACCAGTTCTACAATTCGCTCCAGGCCGATCTCGAAGACGAAGTAAAATATTTTGAAAATATGCGAAACGAACAAAACATGGAGATAAAACGCCAATGCGCCGAATACAAGATGAAAGCCAAACAGGCTGTCCGGGAATTCAGCTCAAAACTACAGGCACTCGGAAAAGAAAAGCTCCAGTTCCTTGAAGATCGCCCCGCCATATACAAACAGGTAAAAGACGGCTTTTTCGCCCTGAAATATAATGAAGACCCGAAACCGTTATCATCCGCTCTACAAACTCTTGATGAAACATACAAACTCAAAAAAGAACTCGATGACTATAATAAAAATATCGAATCCGACAAAATAATC
>CAYVGJ010000044.1:0-11654 GCA_964451165.1 uncultured bacterium | reverse complement strand
AAATTTTTCAACAAATAATCTCGATAAAATATATGTTACACAATATGGATTTGATGTGTAAAGATGAAACCCGCAATCGGCTTCTATGCCGTTCCAGCAGGTTTCTGAATCATTGTTTGAAATGATAATTCCTCTTTACATTCTAAATTTCTCTTCTCATAAAAAAAATACTCAAATAAAAAAAAGTAAACTTATTGCCATCACTGCCATACCTGAAATAAATCCATAAATACAATAATGATGTTCGCCATATTCTTCTGCGGAAGGTATCAGCTCATCGATAGAAATAAACACCATAATTCCCGCTACGGATGCGAATATGACACCAAAAACAATTTCATTAAAAAATGGCCTGAGTAAAATATATCCGACAAGTGCCCCAACAGGTTCGGCAAGCCCGGAAACAAGAGAGTATACAAAAGCTTTTTTCTTATTGCCAGTTGCATAATAAATTGGAACCGCAACGGATACTCCTTCCGGGATATTATGGACAGCAATCGCAACCGCAATCATAATTCCCAGTTTAACATCACCTATGGCACTCATAAACGTAGCAAGCCCTTCTGGGAAATTATGTATTGCAATTGCAAGGGCAACAAAAACACCTGTTCTATGAAGGGATCTTATACACTTGGGTTTTTCCTTCCCTTGGATTTCTTTGACATGATGAATTTCATGAGGGTTATCACACTCGGGGATAAGTCTATCAATTATTCCTATCACAAGTATACCCAGAAAAAAGGAACCAACAGTAGCCCAAGCTCCTGCTTTATTCCCTAAAACAGAGCTTATGCTATCATTAGCTTTTGGAAATATCTCTATCAAAGATACATAAACCATAACTCCGGCAGAAAAGCCAAGTGATCCAGATAAAAATCTTTTATTTAAGTCTTGCATAAAGAAAGAAAGCGCACTTCCTATGCCTGTTGACAAACCAGCAAAAACGGTTAGGCCAAAAGCTAATATAACTTGATTAGTAGAAATATTTTCAAACATAGTTTCTCCGATTATCACTAAAACAACTTAGGCAAAAACACAAAAAGCCTGACAGCAAAATCATCAGGATTTTTGAATACGTCTATTACTCTAATTTAGATTCCATAATTCTTATTCAATCTTTGTTTTCATGTCTTCTAAGATAGTTTCTAAATCATCTTCGTGCTCGACCTCATCTTCCAGAATTTCTAAAATAATATGGTAAGTAATCGGATCTTTTCCCTCTATCATATCCAAGAGCTTTTTATAAACAGCGATCGCGCATTGTTCTCCCTTGATGTTTTGTTCAAGCAACGTCTTAGTATTAGGATTTGATGGTTCATCATATCCACAATTTGATTCTTGTTTCCATTGTTCAGGATTTATGATCGGAATCCCGCCAAGTTGGAGGATTCGCTCAGTAAGCATGTTGGCATGCTTAAGTTCATCATTAGCATGTTCAGCAAGTTCACCTGCAATAATGCCTCTCATTCTTCCAACCGCGACTTTAGATCCTACCCAATATTGATAGTATGCCAACCACTCATCCGCCAGTGCCTTGTTCATCAATCTGAGTAATTCATCCACATTTAATCCGACAATTTCTCTTCCCTTAGTCCCCATATTTGTTCTCCTTTCATCGCTAATAAATTTTAATTTAAACTGTTGCTACATTCTCATCCCCTGACTGATACGCAGCATTCTCGTACCATTTATCCAACCATGACGACTTTTCATCAAATGGATTGGTCCGCATGGCAAAAAGAAAAAAGTAAGGATAATGTTTTTTCGTATACTCCATATAAGATAACCATTGGTATGTTAAACGGCTATATGCTCTTTCAATATCCACTTTTGTATGCCTGATATCTTCGTCCGATATATTTTCCAGGTCTCTGGTGGCCAATTCCTCCGTAATATGAAAGATAGCCATCAACGTTTCCGTAAAAGACTCATGTTCTAAAAGCGAAGGATTCTGAAGAAGATTTGTCAGGAAATTCCTTTTGCTTCTTAAAAATTTCTCCAATTTCGTCAAATTCAGCTTTGTCATATCCATATCGGGTTTATATTTTTTTATCATACGAAAGGCCGGCTTAAAATCTAATTCGCAACAACCTTCTTCACAAGTTATATATTTCTGAATTCTGTTTAAATTCCTGTCGAAATTAGATAAATAAACAAGTAGATGTTTCCCGAATTCGCTGAAAAAGATTTCAATAACCATATTCAATTTCTTTAGATGGCTCTTCTTTTCCCACTCATTTAGAACCTGGTGGATAATAATGGAAACAAGAAGGACTTCAATAAAGACAAATGCGATATCTCCGATAAGATAAATGAATATGTGATGCGCGTCGTGAAACAAAAGATAATGGATATAATAACAAGCGGCAGACAAAGCCACCATCACAAGCGCTGCTACAACTTTCCATTTAAATTTATCACTCATTGCTGACCTCTCTTATATTTTTTACAAAACCACTCTAAAACAACTTTGTAACCCGTTATAACAAAATCCTTCTTTAATTGAACTGTTATAAATCTCAAAACAGACACGGCTCACAATGTAACACTCTCAATGATTGGTGAAACTCAGATACAATAGGTATCTTAAATTTTTTACCAAATAATCACGCTAAAATATATGTTACCGTATACAGGACAGATGTGTAAAGATGAAACCCGCAATCGGCTTCTATGTCGTTCCAGATTTGCCGGCATCTTTTTTAATTTTTGCCGTTTAAACGGTCATCAATAAAATAAATTCCATTTTTTTATTAACGTAGTCATACCGGAACCTCACATTCTCGACTTCGTTGAGCACAAAAAAAGAGCACAAAAAAACAAAAATAGTTATAAAATCCCGTAAATAACTTGTAAATAGAAGTTTTAAAGGTAGAAAAACAAAACGGAGAGGGAGGGATTCGAACCCTCGGTAGGAGCCTAAACTCCTACGACGGATTAGCAATCCGTTGCCTTCAGCCAGCTCAGCCACCTCTCCGTATTATGAACGGTAAAAAATATATATTAATATGTCAGCCGGAAAAAAATGTTTTCCAGACAATTCTTCCAAAAAAATCAAACACCAAAAACTCAAATAAATCAGGGTTTTTTATCCCCCCGTATGTATAAATACAACGGAGGGGGTGGGATTCGAACCCACGGTGCCGGTAAAGGCACGCCAGTTTTCAAGACTGGTGCAATAAACCAACTCTACCACCCCTCCTTGAATCTATAGAGAATAACAAAAATATTTTCCATCAGTCAATATTTTTTACACATAATATTTGAATAATAATCATTTGTGATCAAAAAAATTTTTACGCTTAACAACTTGATACTGTTTCGCCATCACCCGCTTCATTTTACTGCGCGAAAGTTTGGTTTGAGCAATCAGCTTATACGCAGACTGAACACCTCACCGGACTGAATACGGGGAAGTTCTATATCCACAAGTATGGGTGTATTCTCACAAAGCAGGTACTGTTCCGATTCCGTCGGCCCAACAACAGTGAGATACATTTTCGGGTCAAGATATGTTATGTTTTTGCTGAGCGCGGCGGCGCTCAAACTCATCTGCACCCTGTGCCCGGCATTCAGTATTTGGAGCCGCATATCGGTGATATCGAAGAAAAACGATGTAAATCCCGATCGATGTTCGAATTTATCTACTTTCTCGAGAATTTCGCCGTGAACCTTTTGCATTACTATATCGCTGTCGTCCTCATCTTCCTGGAAAAACTCGATTACGTAATCATGTATCTGTTCGCCGAACTGGTCGTGTACGCAAGTTACAAGATGCTGGTACTGATGATATTTTTCTTCCGCGGTGATAATCCCCTGCTGGAACGTCTGGGCGGTGATTTGGCGCAGGTTATCGATATGCTGGCGGTATTTGTCGGGCGAATCGATGCGCAAGCTCCGTATTATGAGGTCGCCAAGCGAATTGTAGCTGGTGTCCGACGGTGTTTTTATTGAAGAATGGTTTTTCTCGTATAATACCCCAAACGCTATCGTATCGTAACAAGGAAGAACCTCAACTATCTCCGGCAGATCTGTTTCCGTTGTGAATTTCAGGCGCAGATATCTGGCGTTCAAATTGGCGGTTGCTACCCGCACAACCCCGTCGGATCCGTTCTGGTGTTTGATAGACGCGATGCCTTCGTATGAATCCGAACCAATCAAAATGGTCGTGTACAGATTGTCCGGGCAAAAAATTTTGTTCGCCGGATCGAACAGGTCGTTCAGCGCCATGTTCCAGCTTATTGGCGATGCGAACTTAAGCGCGTCGAGCACAAGTTTCCCTGTCTGAAACATTCCGTCCCATTTCCATCCTTTGAACATGCGCCCCAAAACCGACTGGCCAAGGCTTGCCAGCGGAGATCCGAAATTGCACGGTGCGAGCATGACCAGATGATCTATCGGACATAATTCCGGCTGAGCGTAATAATAATGATACAGATACTGGCGCACTACAAGGCCGCCGGTTGAATGCACAATCACATCGAACTCACGCGGAGCCTGAGGGATATTGTTTGCTTTAATAGCTTTGCCCATCGCTTCGCCAAGATCGTTTATGGTTACTTCGTCGTACATGCTCATATAATCGCCGAGAAAAATATTGACTACCTCAAACCCGTTGGATTTGAGAAATCCCGCCAACGGCTCAAAAGAATCCGATTTGTCGCTCCACCCGTGAATTATCAAAACAGGTTTACCTTGCATGGCTGTATCTCCTCAACTTTTAATTTTCTGGGTAAAGGTTCTCTCATTATAGGCATGCGTTTCGATATCGAGTATCGGGGTACCGTAACGGATAAATAATATCGCCTTTTTTATAATACAATATTATACATATATGTATCTATATAAATTTTAACAATTGATGCGGAGTAGATGATAAAACAAAGGAATAAGTGATGACGTTTTAAAATATTATATGATTATGAATTTATGTAATCACAGATTATGCAATGCATTCATTTATAATTTTTTGCGCTATTATAAAACTTTCTTTTTAAATACATATACGTAAATCCAACGCATAAAACCATAATTCCGCATATCGATAATACAAGCCCGTAAAAATATGATTTCGGTTTATACTCAAACAGTATTCTGTGCCTGCCACTATCAAGAGCGACACCGCGGAAAATATTTTTTATAGGCAGAATTTCTTTCTTAACTCCATCGACTTTTACCTGCCATCCGGGATACACAATTTCCGATGTAAAAAGGAATCCGTCTTCAGGCAATTGAGCCACAATAGCTATCAAGTTCGGCTGGTAAACCAATATTTTCGCCTCGCCAACAGCGTTTATATCGCGATTTGCCAGAATATTATCGAGCAGAGTGCCGGAATTCCCAACTCCACCCGGGTTTGAAACCGTAAACGCGCGCGGCAGCACATTTTTGTTGCGGTATAGATGTGTGCGTATATCCGCAAACCGTTCGGGATTGCGGTATATTATCGGGTATAACCCCTCAAGGTATTTCGTGTTGAACTCAAATACCGAATACGATCCTTCCTCAACGAGAAAATCGTGGTTGAGCGGGTATGGTGTAATCAGGTACTTTGTGTTCAGCAAATCAATCAGTTTCCAGTTCACATCGGTATCAAGTTTGCCGACGGGGAACGATTCGTATGTTTGCCTCGGTTTGTATCTGTTAGGATACGGCATGTTATTATAGAAAGCCAGCAGATAATGGAGATATCTGCCAATCATTACCCCGTCACAGCTTCCGAGTTGCTGTGTCCATAACCATGCGCTGGCAAATTGAGGGTATGACATTGTTAAATCCATTATACGGTAAGAGAAATCACCGTTGATCAGTTGTTTGTAAATGTCGCCGCGCGGTTTTATTTCATGTACGGGCACGCTTTTTATAAGCGGATAATTCAGCCGGAAATAATCAAATAAAGAAACAGCTATAATAGATAAAACAAACAATCCCGTTTTTATTTTTCCATTGAAAAACAAAACAAATATTGCCGATAAAAATATAATTAATGCCAAAGCGGTTATGGCTCCATGTATTTTATATCCATATACAAAATTAGATACCGAGCACACTACAGCCAGAACAACAGCCATCGAAAACCCGATTCTCGCGGGCAATTGTGATTCCCCGCGGTTTTTTGTGATAAAATCCAGCCCCATCGCCGCAAGAATAGCGATAGCGAATTCGCCGAACAAAAATATCCGTGCCGGACACCGGAAATATTTTATACCCGGCACGATATAATATAACATTTTAAAAAATGGCGTATTTGATCCCAGCGAAAACAAAACGGTGAAAACAAAAAAACCCGCGAAAAAACAAAATACTTTTTTTTCTTTTGTTCTGAACCCGAAAATGGCGAGAAATAAAGGCGCGATTCCCATATAAACCGCTGTTTCCCAGAAAAAATTGTTGGTTATATTGGAGCCGGCTTGAGGAACAACAAAAAAATGGGGAAAAAATAAAGTTATGAGTTCACGCCATGCCAGCGAATATGTTGTAGCGAATAAATATCTGGTTCCGCCTTCGCGCTGTGAGTTTTGCATCACCTCATAAACAGGCAGGTAATATATTGCCGACAACAATAAAAACAATACAAACGCTCCGCAGAAAACAAAAGATGTTCTAACCGCACTTTTTTTATCCGCGCCAGAAAGGAGAAACACAAAATAAGCGAAAAATATAAGAAACTGGTAATAAAATATCTGAGGCGACCCGCACAGGAAACTCAAAGCCAGACAAACCGAGATAAACGCCGCCGCGCCAAAATTATGTTTTTTAAAAAGATAATCACCGCCGATAAACAGCCATGGTGTATATGCGTATGTGCAGACAATCGTCATATGCCCGGCGAACGCGTGCCCGAAAAGTTTCCAGTTGAGCATAACAATTACCGCCGCCAGAACCGATCCGGCATACGATATATTTTTCATCCGGGCAAATAAGTATGCCCCGATACCGGCTATGGCGAAATGGATAACGTAAGTTAATGTTATAGCGTAATGTACGGGTATAAAATAAAATATGGCGTAAAGAGGATAAAACATTGTCGATTGCGGATTGCCCGCAAACGGTACTCCGCTGTATATAAGCGGATTCCATAGAGGGAGTTCGCCGTATTTTTGCAGGCATTTTGCAACAAACAGTTTAAAAAAATACCATACGTGGATCACATCCGAAAAATAAAGTATATTTCTCGTATGAATCAACGGGTTTATGAACAGCGCAACCGCTATTAAAACAATTATAAACGGAAAAATCATGCTGAATTTAATTCGCGATAAGATGGATTTCCACATATTTTCACTTTATTAACAAAAAAGATTCCGGATAAAATTCAAACGAATAGATTATCCGAGAATTCGCCTTGATTCGTCAAGGAAAATACCCTGCAGGTTCATTTTGAGGGCTTCCGGGTTAGGAGAAACGTTCATGGCGACATCTTTGGTGATCAGGTTGCTTTTCACTAATTTGCACAGCGACTGGTTGAATGTCTGCATACCGATATCGCCGCTGGTTTCTATAGCGTCTTTGAGTTTGGATAACTGGTTTTCCCGGATAAGTTTTCTCACCATTGGCGATCCGAGCATAATTTCAACCGCCGGAATCATGCCGATACCGCTGGCACGCGGAATCAGCCTCTGGCAAATTACCGCTTCGATATTCGCCGCAAGCTGGACGCGCACATTGTCACGGTTTTCTTCCGGGAAAAATTCCATTATTCTGCTTATGCACTGAGCCGCAGTATTTATGTGGAGTGTCGTAAACACCAGATGCCCTGTTTCCGAAGACGATACTGCCGCCTGAAAACTGCTGGAGTCGCGCATTTCTCCGATCACGATCACATCGGGGTCTTGTCTGAGCACATGTTTTAGCGCTGTGGGAAAATTTTCGGTATCTATGCCCACTTCGCGCTGGTTGATGATCGATTTTTTGTCCTGATGAACATACTCGATCGGGTCTTCTATAGTAACAATGTGGAGGTTTTGATTAGTGTTTATATGGTCGATTATCGCCGCCTGGGTAGTTGATTTGCCGTTACCGGTAGCGCCGCTGATAATCACGATTCCGCTGTGGGTATTGGCGATTTCTTTGAGCACCGCCGGCAACCCCAGTTCCTCAAAACCGGGTATTCTTGTTTTCACATACCTGATGGCGATAGAGATTCTTCCGCGCTGGTAAAACACGTTTGTCCTGAACCTTCCTGCGTTTTCGAGCGAAAATGCGAAATCAGCTTCTTTCTTCTTGAAAAAATGGTCTTTCTGCTGATCGTTCATTATTTCGTCGAGTATCCCGAGAATCGCGTTGTGGTCAAGCGGAGGAAGATCGGTTTCTATCAGCGATCCCTGTATCCTGAATATGGGTGGGCGATCGGCTTTGATATGCAAATCCGATGCTTCGTGTTTTATCATCTCACATAAAAGAAGTTTCATCAATGAATCAGCCATGCGAATCTCCTGTTCCGGCAATTATGGTTTCGGTCGAAATCCGGAATAACCGAGTTAAATTTGAGCAACCGGCATTTTTTTATACGGTTAGGTATTAAAATATCCACGGATTATAAATCCGCTATAATTAAAATCGGATTTTTCGGTTAAATTTTTAGATAAAATACCGGTATTTGAAATGGAATGATAATTCAGCGCAATTTATAGCGCGAACAGGCAGTTAAGTTTTTCTCTCTCTTCGAATGGAAAGAAAACTTCGAGTTCATACAGTTTTTCGCCGGATTTTTCGCAATTTATAACTACTCCGGATATGCATAAAATACCTTCGCCTGTGGGGTTATCGAGTTTTATCTCGATCTCGTGCAAAACGGGTAAATACTGGTCGATTATACATCGTAACCCGTTGGAGTATATATTGAACTCGTTTATATCTATCTGCGGGAACGTTTCTCTGATTTTCGCGCAAATTGAGCATTTTTTGCGGATATTCTTGCGCCTGTCGCGCAGGTACCCTGGACCATTACCTGTTTCCGGCAAAGTATTTATAAATGATATGAGTTTTTCTTCATTATGCCTATGTGAAGCGAGTTTTACCGCGATAATAAAATCTTTCGGGTCTTTTCGTTTATCCGCATTGACGGCTACCCTTATAACTTCAGCCGCAGGCAAATACCAGTCTTTTCCGATTACAAGGTCGAGTTTCATACCCGAATGGAAAATCTGGTTTGTGTAAAAACTTGCTCCAAAAATACTAATGTCTCGTAACGTGACCATATACTCTACCTGTGGTTTTATAATTTCCGCGTTTATAATAAAGTTTTCCATAAAACTTATCTTTCGGTTTCATAACAATAGACAGCCATACCTTAAAATAGTTACATTTTTTCCGTCCACCGACGTGTCATCATGTTTGCTTACCTAATATTAATTTAACATGATTTGAGCGAAAAGTCAATATCGCCTAAATATAATCCAAGATAATAAATGGCTGTTTTAAATATAACGTTTACAGAAACATAAGTAATTCAACGGGCAGGCCGAAAACGATCCTTGATGATGATTCAAATACACACAAATCAATCAGGAAAACCAGTAGAATCACATTTTATCAGAACATCAGCTTTAATCAAGATAATTTATCCATTTATTTAGAATAATTTAGGTTTATTAAGCTGATGTTATTTTATGATTTTAGATCACGGATATAAAATTCGGGTCAGGATTTTTAATATTTATCATATAAAAATAATCATTCATATTTTTTCGGGCTAAATCTTGACTAAAACAATAAATTGACGTAATATAACCCTTTAAAAATTTCAGTTAACGTTATTAATCATTTACATAGGAGTTATTAAGTCTGACATGGAAAGAATACTGGTTACAGGCGGAGCCGGTTTTATCGGTTCGCATTTATGCGAACAGCTATTGAATATGGGCAATGAGGTTATTTGTCTGGATAATTTTTTCACGGGCAGAAAAGCGAATATAAGGCATCTATTGAGCAACCCGAATTTCGAGCTGATCAGGCATGACATTATCCAACCGATCCTATTGGAGGTAGACAAGATATATAATCTCGCGTGCCCGGCGTCACCGATACATTACCAGCTTAATCCTGTAAAGACAGTTAAAACCAGCGTTATGGGAGCCATCAACATGCTTGGGCTCGCAAAACGCATCAAGGCGTCCATACTTCAGGCATCTACATCGGAAATTTACGGCGACCCGCTTTCGCACCCGCAAAAAGAAGATTACTGGGGCAACGTTAATTGTATCGGTCCGAGAAGCTGTTACGATGAAGGTAAACGTGTTGCGGAATCGCTTTTTTTCAATTATTTTTTCCAGAACAAAGTTGATATAAAAGTTGTCAGGATTTTTAACACTTACGGCCCGAGAATGCTTGAGAACGACGGCAGGGTTGTGAGCAATTTTATAGTGCAGGCTTTGCGCGGGGAAGATATCACTGTGTATGGCGACGGGTTGCAGACAAGATCTTTCTGTTACGTTGACGATCTGGTTTGCGGGCTTATCCGCATGATGAATACGCCGGATTTTCACGGGCCAATGAACCTGGGGAATCCTGGCGAGTTCACTATACTTGAGCTTGCGCACAAAATCATCGAAAAAGTCGGGTCGAAATCGAGGGTTGTTTACAAAGAACTCCCTGTTGATGATCCGGTAAGAAGAAAACCGGACATTACTCTGGCTAAAGAAAATCTCGGTTGGAAACCGACTATATCTCTTGATGAAGGATTAAACAAAACCATAGAATATTTCAAGAATAATACGAATCAATAATGAGACTATCGGTTGTAATTCCTGTTTATAACGAAAAAACTACGATAAGCGAGATTATCCGCCGGGTAAAAAGCGTATCCGGTATCGATATGGAGATAATCATCGTTGACGATTGTTCAACCGACGGTACACGCGATATTTTAAAACAACTTGAGCGTGAGGTTGATAAAATCGTTTATCACCAGCAGAATATGGGCAAAGGGGCGGCGTTGCGCACCGGATTTGCCCATGCTACCGGCAATTATGTGATTGTTCAGGACGCCGATCTCGAATACGATCCGCAGGATTTTCATGTTCTGCTCAAACCTGTACTTGACGGCAAAGCCGATGTAGTTTACGGTTCAAGGTTCGCCGGCGGAGGTCCGCACAGGGTACTTTTTTTCTGGCATTTTGTGGGCAACATAATGCTCACTTTGATGTCCAATATGTTTACAAACCTGAATTTAACCGATATGGAAACCTGTTACAAACTTTTCAGGCGAGACATAATACAAAGTATCGACATAAAAGAGAACCGGTTCGGGTTTGAGCCTGAGATAACCGCCAAAGTCGCCCGCAGAAAAGTCCGTATTTATGAAGTCGGGATATCGTATGCCGGCCGTGATTATTCCGAAGGGAAAAAAATCGGACTGAAAGACGCTTTCCGGGCGTTTTACTGCATTATTAAATACGCTTTCGGCGATTGATCACTTTCTTTTGCGGCGAAGGTTTAATATCTGGTAAGTATAGTCCGGATCTATCCTCCAGTACCCATGGTTCCATCCTTTGCGGTAAGCAAGATCGTAGACCCAGTCGGTGAACACTTCAATATCCGGTTGAATATCGGCTGTTGTTTTGGTTGCAATTGAGTTAATGAATCCGCGCATTTTGTTTCTGGCTTCTGAATCCATGAATTTCTCCTCGGGTGGGATTGTGTGTGGTTTTTTT
>CAYVGJ010000043.1:0-11696 GCA_964451165.1 uncultured bacterium | reverse complement strand
ATGGTTCTGCCCAATCGCAGAATCGACCGGAGCGGATCGCGCCCTTCATCCTCAAATGCCCAACCGAGAGTGAGTACCGAGTCTTTCACAGGCTGGTATGCCGCGCGAATCGATTTGTCAAGATCGGCGCCTGAACTTAACATTATCTCCGTAAAACTAAACGGCGATTTGGCAATGCCGGTTGAGATTTCTTTCAACCCGATGGCGGTATCGGTTAACCCTTCAACACCTGAAGAAAGCAATCTGCCGAGATTCTCTTTTCCGGTTACATATCCCGGATTGTATTTCCGTTTTTAAACAGCATATCTAAAGGAATAACAACATTTTCCAATTGAAAAACACCCATATTTCTATCCTTTTTTTGTGGTTATAGATTAACGCGATTATTTTAGTGGCGGGAATACAAATGAAAACGGCACGCCGATTTTTGTGCCGGCATGCCGTCTTATACAAATATATGTGATAATCTGTTACCTTTGGGTATCGTCCGCCGACTCAAGCTTGCGTTTGGCCTGTTCGCCGATTTCCAGTATCTCATACGGCGACCGAAGTATCTGCTGGAGCATCTGATATTCGCCCTGCAGTATCCTGAACGAAACATCGTACTGGGAACTGCCGGGAATACGCCGGAACGTATCGAGTATTTTCTGCTCGTAATATTTTGTCACATAAGCGGAGAAAACTTTCCAGCCGGTGGAATTAACCATCTCTTTTACGCATTCGGATTCCATTATCTGATTCTCAATAGTTTTTATTTGATCGTCGGTGAGTATCATAATAAATATCCTTTCTTAGATTAACGTGTTGATAAAATAAAATGCTTTTTTCTTTTTGAAAAAAGAAACAAAAACTTTTTGTAATGATGCTTCGCATCATGTTTTCTAAGATACAAATATTAGCGTTTTGTGTTCCGCTTTTGTTTCGCGGGTTTATCAACAGGTCCTCGCGCGGATTCCTGCCGGTTGATCGCCGATTCCATCTCGTTCAGTTTCGTTCTGGCATAATTTATATACTCGATCCTGTTTTCCACAGCCGCTTCGCGTATAGCCTGTTTTACGCGGTTTATACTTTCCTCTTCCAACTGCTGTGGCGACGGAATGTGAATATCTGATTTGCCGTAAGTAGATAAAAGGTTTTTTGTGAGATCATAGATTGCCTCCATATTGTCTTTTACAAGAGGATTATCTTTGAGTAGTTCATACAGGAAAACAGCTTGCTGACGTTCGGAATTTTTATCGATCAGATTATTGTTGCCGATATACTCATACTTGAAATCACCGTCGAGATCGGATATCAGAACACGCAACATTCCGTCCTCAAGATCACCGGATACAAATATTGCCGTATCATAAGGTTGCAGTTTATTTTCGACCGGGTAAAACTGTTTGTTCAGTTCGCCGAGCAACTCTCCGAGTTCTTTCAGAGCCCCGTTTCTCCAGTATTTTGTTATCAGCTCGATCCGCAGATTGGAATTCTGAATGAGAGCGATTGTGCCTGTGGCTGTCGGATACGCGTTGTTTTCGCTTTCCCTGCCGATAGTGTAATCGGATATGCCTGTCATTTTCTCGATATATGAATTAAGGAGCTGTTCTTCGGTTATCGCCGGAACAATACCCTGTTCATAAGTTACCACCGGCTCAAAATCATTCATGTCGATTACCCCGACCATACATCCGGGATACAGTTCCTGATTTATATCGAACCGGGATCCGAGCCTGTATTTCCACATTTTCAGCAGTGACAAACTTACGGCATCCCTGCGCTGGTTGTGGATTGTGTTCAGCTCATCCTGAATATCTTTCAGCCACGCGGGGATTGATTTTGAGTACAACCCGCGTTCCGGAAACAGCTTCTGCCAAACCAACGGGATCTTGTAATGCAGGTACGGGCATTCCTGTTTGCGAATAAGTACAGGTTTACTGTCAGATACGGCTATGGTGAATATGCAGAGTTCGTTTTTGCCGTCGCCGTTGATATCGTACCAGTACCATCCCTCAAAACCTTCGATATCTCCTGTGGAACGATGATCCGATATGATGCCGAGCCGTTCTTCTTTATCTTTGAGAATCTCATCGGTTGTTATTTGGTTTTGCGATCTTGTGAGCAGTTCGGTATTGAAATACGGGCCTCCGTTGTTCTGTGATTTAGCTATAAGGTCGTCGAGCTTGAATAACCTGCGAAAAATTACGTAATCCGCCGGATTGCCTACACCGTCCCTGTTTATGCAGGTAGCGCCGGGAGATACTACTATCTCGGTGATATTCTGTGGCACAATCCTCGGGCGGGCGATAGTTTTTTTGCGGATAAGTGTCTGCTCGGTATACCCGCAGATATCGTTTGCGGAATCATACTGGGGTATGGCAATACGGCATGGGATATCGATACCGATTTCTTCCCAATCGACAATAACCGCCCATACACCGTATCTTAACCCGTCATGGAACGCTTCAACGAGCGCCTGATATAAGTTTGAGTCGTTGTACGCCTGATCGTCGATTACCGCTTCCATGATTCTGGCATTGCGATCGGGCGTGTTGCTCCTTGGTTTTACGCGGATATACGGGCGTTGCCCGAGCAGTTGAGCAACAAGATACGACAAAAGCGTGTCGCCTATCGCCGATGTGATCGGCACATTCAGGTTAGAACAGTTTTTCCATGGGAAATCTTTTGGAGTCATTACGCCATCCCATTGGCGGTCCCATTCTTTGCAAAGCTCAATGAGCGGTTGGAGTTTTTGGCGTCCTTGCATCCAGTTGTCATGAACCATTTGCGCAAGTGTAGTTTCATCATGTGGTTTCACAGAAATGCCTCCTTTGTGAAGGGGTTATGGTGGGGTAAAAAGAAAATACGCGCGGGGTTGCGTGCGGAAAACTATAACCAATATGCATTATAAAAAAACAGGATGCGAAGCATCCGGAGAGAAAAATTTTGTTTTTTTTTTAAAGAAACAAAGTTTTTATTATTATAGAATCGCTGATTCTCTTTGTTTAATGAATTTCATGTAAATTCTTTAGTTGGTGGCGGCTTTGATGTTGTCGATCTCAACGTACCCTTTGCCGACAATATCGTACACCGATTGGTAAAATATTATTTTCAACCATTTTACCTGAGTCAGGATCGGTCTTGCCCAATAACGCGCAGGGTCACGCAGACTGCTCGCGTTACAGGATACGGTTACCCAACCCTGCTTGTAATTCGGAATGGATTTCAATGAGGTGTCAAGCAGGCGGAACGTAGATAAAAGCTGTGTTACACCATCTTCCTCATAAATAGGTTTGCCTGAAAGATCTTTCACCGGAGCAAAAATCTCTATGGAAATAACCTGCGGTTTGATCGTCGTTAAATTCGACCTTATATCAAAAGATAATACGCAGTTGGTGAAATCCCTATTCGGTTCCCATTGAAAACCCGATGGCGGGGCTATGCCAAACGAAATTGTTGGAACATAACCTTTTAGCGAATTAAAATCTATCCTGAGCCAGTTGTTGTTTGTCTCAGCAGGCCCATTGACTATGATCCCCTGAACAGTTTTATCGATACACTCACTCCCGAAAACAACCCATACCCCACCATTCTGCTCATTTGGATTTGTGCCAAGAGAATATGAATTGAAATTTTCCTCAAACCTGGTTTCCGCGAAAACAGGGTTTGAGGCCAACAGAATTACCGACAATAGAATTAACCTGAACTTATACATATTATTCTCCATTATAAATAACAAACTTATAATAAATTAGTTAATAATTTATATATTATAATAATTAAACTAATATATAATTCATGTTATAAAATAAAATCAAAAGACTTTTTCTTTTTGAAAAAAAGAAACAAAAACTTTTTGTAAAGACGTTTCGCATCCAGTATTTCACATAATGTTATTATATCACGAAATCCAAGCGAAATAAAACAATTATGTATAAAAAAGATCAATACCCGCATCTGCCTGGCGTTGATCTTTTTATAACACGTTTATTATGCCCGTAGACAAAAACCGGTTCTTCCATAAGAATATACCTGAGGCAATCAAGCAAATGGTCGTCCTTTTTCCTCGGCGATTGCCTGTCGGCAGAAAGGTTTGATTCGGTATCCCAGATATAGTGCATGAATTCTGACCTCAACTTCCTGCAATTGCTGAATATAAAAAGTTTCGGTTTATTATAAACCGGATCCAGTCGCAGATACCGGCTGACACGGTTAATACCGACAGCCACATCCTTTTTAGCGTCTTTAGCGACAATACCGAATCGGGCGAACTCATCCCTGATCGATGTACCTGAAACCGGATTCGGTTGTTTTGACGCCGGATCGATTACGGCGATATACGATTCTATCCCGTCAAGTTTAAGATTTACGGCGGAGGCGATATCGCAGATAAGCCCGTCCATAAACAGCTCATCGTAAACAAATACATCGCCTTCAGGGCTGACTGCGCAAAAAAGAACCGCGGTCGGTGTTCGCAGGTGAGGGTCAATACCTATATAACGTGTCCATTGAGGGTCAAGCGGGACAGGTTCAATTACCAGAGGAGGGCGGTCGGTGTATTCTTTGTAGACAAGCCCTTGCAGAGCGACGAATTCGCCATAAAACCTGATTTTCCTCTCGTCGTCTGATAATGTGCCCGCAATGAGCTCTATTTCGGCAGGATTAATATGCGGGTTCTCATAAATTGAGGCGGTAACTACTTCTATTTGAGGGTCTTCACCGGATTTTAGATAAATATCGTCATAAACCCAGCTCATACCGTTTATGGGGGTAAGGGTGAGCACCGACCTGCCGCCCGAATCGACCAATCTCATCTGGCATTCCTTAAATATATCGCGGCCGATTTCTTCGTCTATCCATAACCCGTCCCTGCTTGTACCCTGAAACTTTTCTCTCTCCTGATTGGCGGACATAAACTCTATCTTCGAACCGTTTGCAAACGTCAGCGTTTTTGATTTCTCAAGCCACGATTTGTCCCAACTTCCACCGATCAAATATCTTTTCGGTACCCATTGTTTGATTTTCGGCAGAATTATTTTTTCAATACCGTACATGAAATCGACGCAAACCACTCTCCAGTAAACCGGAGGCTGTTTGCGATCCCCCCGCTTTTGCGATGGATGTTCTCCGATACAATCGAGTATAACGTCTATTGCTCCGGCGGTAGTTTTGCCCGACCGGTTACCGCCGATAAAAGCTTTGGTACGCGCTCCGGACTCGATAAATTTTTTCTGTTTCTTGTGCGGAACATAAAAAAGTATTTTCTCATCCTCATATTTGCGTACAATCTCGGCGTCAATCAGTTCGGTTACCGTTTTCAGCCCGTTGTAAGGCAGTTCAGGAAGAATTTGTTTGATCCGGCTGACAAAATTATTTTTTTCCATATTTAAAATTATTTTTTTTGAGATTTATTGTTTTCTTCGCGTTCTAAATAACATATAACTACAAATCCGCCTCAATATAAGCTTACGCATAAAATATATGGATTGATTCGGGGCGAATTGTTAAAATAGCTTCGCTTATCAATTTTTAGTCAACATAAAAACCAATAAATAAGGATACCATTATGGATCTTGAGAAATACTCGTCGGCGATAACGTTATCGGATATGGAAGTTTTTGTGTTTCCAGAGCTTATGTACAGTCTTCTGCTTGCCAATATAATGTCGCCCTACATTTGGGGATGGCGCGATATCGGTTCGTTCAAAAAGATAGAAAACAGCACAACCCACAGAAAATTCATGCGTATGAAACAGCATATCATGGACGAATACGAGTTCAACCTCGACCTTGAGACATGGGGACTAACCACAAAACAAAAAGAAATCGACCGGTTCTCGAAATATCTCAGTTTGAATGATCTTACAAAAAGCAACGCCCTTTTCGGATACGAAGGCGATAAATATTATTTCGATATTGATATCCGGCGCCATTTCGGGCTGGATAAATACAATACCGACACAATCCCGTACTGGAAAACAGAAACCGTCGAGGCGATGAACGCTTTCCGCTACAAACCGGGTTACAAAACAGGCGCGGGTGAATGCGTATCACTGTCGGCACTGTACGCGGCGGCGGCGTTTATAATGTGCGGTATCCCTCTTGAGGATATTTATATGATACTCACCCCGCTTCATTCGCAAAACTTTATTGATTTATCCGACGGTATACTCACCAACAACCGGCGCATAGTAACGAAAATCATGTGGTTCAACGGTTCGGAAATATCCGCAAAAGCCCAGCGCGCTTTAAAAAACGAACAGGTTACAATTGTGTCTCACCTGAGCGGGCATATCCATGTTCTTTATAACGACGCGACAATCGACAAAACCAGTTACGATACTCTTCTAAACAAAATGAACTGCTATCTAACAACAGAAACTACTCTGCCCGTATTTGCCAGTTTCCTGCGGGCAAACGGACAATACCAGAAATATTTTCAGATGTGCCAGGATTGCAGAAACCAGGCGCGGTTCATCAAAGCTGAAGTGTTGTTTCACTACGAACATGGAAGCAAATACCGTATCGGCGACGAGACGTTTGCGAAACTATTGGAAGAAGTGTCCGATCAGGAATATTATTACCTGTACCCGCTTCCCGACAGGATAAGATGTGATCAGCTTGAGGAATTTCTCACCCAAACCGGTTTTGATGTAAGAAAAGAAGAAGACCGCCAAAAACTGCGCAGTTTTATTGCGCCTTATATACCTCAAGCGCAACAATTTGTCAATGAACTTCACGAATTCGCCCACACCGAGGCGAAACTTCCCAACGCGGCGGAAAAAAATTTCGTTAGTCCCGAACGGTTAAACATAAAACCCGATATGAACAGGGAAGAGATTATCGAGTACCTTGAGAGCATGCGCTCAAAAAACGCCGTGGCTGACCTGGCGTTCTATGCGTACCGCGATTTGAGCAGATGCGACTGGCGCCCGTTTATCAAAGCCTCCATCGAACGGTGTCCGGTTTCCATAACAGATACAAAAGATTTCGATCTGAATCAGGTTTATGATTATTTGCTGAAGATGAACAACCAATCGATATACGATAACCAGCGGATCGCTCATCCCGATGAGGTAGAGAATTACAAACACGCCGACGGAGTTGAGAAAGCTGTGTATCTCGCAAATATCATCCACGAGAGATACCCTGATGATGAGATAAAAATAACAATCGACGGCAAAAAAGTTATATTGTGTTTTAAAAACAACTCTTACAATTTTGAATCCGGCAAAGGATTTTTTAAGGAACTGGTTTTGCCGTCTATATTGATGGACAAAGTATGTGTTTGATAATGTAACAATTCGGAGATAAAACAATGGGAAAAAAAACGGTTGTGTTATCCGTTAAAACAAACGCGCACAACGAAATGATAGATATAACCGCATCGGTTGAGAACGCTATCAGCGCAACCGGCATCACCGATGGTTTTTGCATGGTGTACGTTCCGCATACTACAGCGGGTGTTACCATAAACGAAAATGCCGATCCGAGTGTAAGGAGAGATATATTATCCGCGTTGAAACATATTGTGCCGGATAACCTCAACTACACCCATATGGAAGGCAATTCCACCGGACATATCAAGGCATCGCTTATGGGATCATCTGTTACTATCGGTATAACGGATGGTAAACTCGTTCTCGGCACATGGCAGGGCATATTTTTCTGCGAATTCGATGGGCCGAGGCAACGCAAAGCTGTTGTATCGTTCTGGTGAAATAAAAAATTATTTATAATCAGAACATTTTATTATACCCGGTTATTCGTGTATCGGAGTTGAGGTTATTCCAAAAAGACGCAAACATCTATAAACGGCAAAAATATCGTCATATTTTGTTGACTGAATGTTTTTTAATTCTTCAGGCTATTATACTCTTGTTTCTTCGGGAAGCAATCCGTGCAAATGTTCGGGTATATATTTTTTTAGCTGATCGATGTTTCCTTCCTCTAATTTATTGGTGATAACTTTAAATACGCATTTTGTCATAAATATAGGGTTATAATCTTCTCTGCCGACAAGTTGCTGAAGAACCAGGTTGTAGAAATCAACCTCGTTTTCAACAGGTGCCGGTTTGTTTTCCAAATTCCAGTTTTCATAATAAGTTCCTGCCAGCAATAGAGGAAGTTTCGAACCGAATTGAATTGCTTGTTCGAGCACGAAAATGTTGCGCAAAGAATGAAAAACCGCTCTTAATACCGCATACGCATCGTCATCATTGGATAGATAAAGTTCTGTCTTTAAATCGGTTAACCAATCTTTTACAATAGTCAGTGAACTGTCGTATTCTTTTAATCCGATTATTCCCATATATGTCTCCTTTTTTTATTATAATATTTTTATTTTTGATACATAAAAATCTTATTATGTTTCATAAATATTTTGTTGATGCGGTTAAAATATTCGAATTCGGCAAGTTAGTATATAAAAACGCTGAGGAAATTATATAAATTTTTAAGAAATTGTCGGTGAACAGGCGTAAAGTGGAAACAAGTCAATAAAAAGTGGATTTGTAAAATTGTTTATAGAAGAGCATTTATTTATTATATATAGTATGGGGGAGATCTATTGAAACGTATTTTTATGTTATGAATTTTGTAATAATATGGCAAATAACCAATATAGTGTTAAAAGGAGTATCGCCATGTATAAAGAAATCGCAGCATTAATCACACTTATTGCATCGCCCGTTTTATCGCCGGAATACTGTATTCATATAAATAATAATTACCAGTCTTTTGTTTACAATATGAATATTAAAGCGGAATCTTCATCGAAAATCAAAGAAAACTTTTTCATGAAAATAGATGCTATACTGCTAAATAGCGATAACCTGAAACTGAGCGAACAACAGTTTGTTCTTGTCAGGAACATTTCCCACAAAATAATAAAAGAACTTATAAAAACCAATGCGGAAATAGAAATTGTCGAGCTTGAAATATACGAGAATCTGGAAAATAACAATACCAACATGGATCAGATAATCAAACTGGTCGATGAAAAACATGATATTCTTTCAAGGCAAAACCTTTCTATGGCAATGGCTTATGATTGTATCCTAAGAAATATGTCCGGCAAACAAAAAAAAGCGGTTCAATCTATGTTCAGGTTAACTGCGGACCCCAAACCGGCCGGTTCCCTTAAAAAAATGAAAAACTATCATAGTATTTAAATATCCTGATAACAAAATTTAAAATTTTGTGTTATAATATCCTGTAGAATAAAGGAATACATCATGACAGGAAAAAACATTTTATTGCTCAGCTTAGTTTTTCTTATCTGCGAATGTAATTCAGTTTCATTCGCGCGAGACTATGAATTCCTCGACCTCGGTACTCTCGGAGGCCGCTCAAGCGGCGCTAGTGCAATAAACAATAATGGACAGGTAGTGGGTTCATCTAAAACTTCTACAAATACTTATATGCACGCATTTATTTGGGATATAGTATCAGGAATGCAGGATTTAGGCACATTTGGTTATTATGAGAGTAGTGCGATTGATATAAATAATTCAGGGCAAGTTTTGGGTCAAATAGGCAGTACTCCTTTTATATGGAGTGAAACAAATGGATATACACAATTATATATGCCTAATCCTAATTCAAGGGCAACCGTATATTCCATAAACAATTCAGGCCGGGTTGCCGGAGCGATAGATTCAAATGCATATATTTGGAATACCCCGACGGAATTGGAACAATATCCCATTGTTCAGAAATTGGTTGCAGTTAACGATAGCGGCCAGACGATTGGGACTTATGGAACAACTACAGTAAATAATTATACTACCATAGATTCCTTTTTCTTTGATTCTGATTTTGATCCCTACGATTTTAGTACTTTTTGTAATATCGGTTCGTTATATCCTGGTTTTATAAATAATTTTACATCTGTTACAGATATGAATAATTATGGAGTTGCTGTTGGTTTCTCTCATTTTACTGCTTTTATATGGGACAGTGTAAATGGCATGAGAGATATCGGCACTTTGCCTGGAATGACTTGTTTTCCTCAGGCAATTAACAATCTTGGACAGGTTGTGGGTTATTGTAATTATGAGGTTGATGGGCATTATGATTCACATGCTTTTCTTTGGGATGAACAAAATGGCATGCAGGACCTCGGTACTTTTGGCGGCAATAGCGCAATGGCATGCGATATAAATGATTTAGGCCAGATAGTTGGCGAATATCGATCACCAAGCGGATACTTTCATGCGTTTCTTCTCACTCCAAATTCTGTTCCCGAACCTTCGCTTATTCTTTCTTATCTGCTTGGTTTAGCTTGGATTACAAAAAATATCATCAGAAAAAATAAATAATATTCACAATAATAAATTTTTCTTATAGGTCAAACATTAAAATGTAGTGCCAAATGCGACTGTGCAACCCTGCAATTGTTCTTCTGTTTTGTTTTATTCTCTGCTCACAAATTTCAATATTAACCGCTCAAAACTCCAAGGATAAAAAACCTGATTAAACTCCAATAAATAAACCCGAGTATTTCAAAGATTCAAAAACAATCAATTTCAGATCGAGAGAAATAAAAATTTAATCCGCAAATGAAACAAAAATCGTTTTCCTTCCTTAGACAAAAAAAACAAAAAATTATTTTTAACAAATTGTAACAAATTTTAAAATTTGGTGTTATAAATAATTAATAGATAAAGGAATATATCATGAAATCAAAAAAACTTCTTTTATTCGGACTGATTTTCTTCATCTGTGAATGTAATTCAATTTCATTCGCGCGAGATTACGATTTCAAAGACCTCGGTACTCTTGGAGGGAATTCAAGTAATGCTAATGCCATAAATAATAATGGGCAGGTGGTGGGATCATCTAGAACTTCTACAAGTTTTTACACTCACGCATTTATTTGGGATATAGTATCAGGCATGCAGGATTTAGACACATATGGATATTTTGAAAGTAGTGCCAGCGCGAGAGATATAAATAATTCAGGGCAAGTTTTGTGTCAAATAGGCAGTACTCCTTTTATATGGAGTGAAACAAATGGATATACACAATTATATATGCCTAATCCTAATTCAAGGGCAACCGTATATTCCATAAACAATTCAGGCCGGGTTGCCGGAGCGATAGATTCAAATGCATATATTTGGAATACCCCGACGGAATTGGAACAATATCCCATTGTTCAGAAATTGGTTGCAGTTAACGATAGCGGCCAGACGATTGGGACTTATGGAACAACTACAGTAAATAATTATACTACCATAGATTCCTTTTTCTTTGATTCTGATTTTGATCCCTACGATTTTAGTACTTTTTGTAATATCGGTTCGTTATATCCTGGTTTTATAAATAATTTTACATCTGTTACAGATATGAATAATTATGGAGTTGCTGTTGGTTTCTCTCATTTTACTGCTTTTATATGGGACAGTGTAAATGGCATGAGAGATATCGGCACTTTGCCTGGAATGACTTGTTTTCCTCAGGCAATTAACAATCTTGGACAGGTTGTGGGTTATTGTAATTATGAGGTTGATGGGCATTATGATTCACATGCTTTTCTTTGGGATGAACAAAATGGCATGCAGGACCTCGGTACTTTTGGCGGCAATAGCGCAATGGCATGCGATATAAATGATTTAGGCCAGATAGTTGGCGAATATCGATCACCAAGCGGATACTTTCATGCGTTTCTTCTCACTCCAAATTCTGTTCCCGAACCTTCGCTTATTCTTT
>CAYVGJ010000042.1:2342-11814 GCA_964451165.1 uncultured bacterium | reverse complement strand
GAACCGGTGTTTGACGGGACGCTGGTAACGGTAACGAGCACGTATGGCGCGATAACCGACGGCGATCAGGACCCCGCCTCCGACGGGATCCAGGTGCGCACCACAACCGGCGGTTACGCGAGATTTCATGTGACAACCACAACACCCGGCATCGGTACCGCTCACGCACAGGTCGGATCGGCGCAGAGCAGCCCGGACGCGCAGGTGAAGTTTATCCCGAACTACCCTTATGGCACGGTAACGTTCAGCACAACGCCGTCGAACCTGAGTTCGCTGGTTGCCGACGGCACAACCGTGGTTGAAGTAGTAACTTCGGTCATAAGAGACCAGTACGGCAACATAATAACCGACGCGATAACAGCGCATAACCTCTTTACGGTATCCATACCGGGATTCACAATAGACGAGGCCGACCAGAGCACCTCAATCGCCGGAATCCAGGTAAAACCCGGATCCGACGGAATAATCCGCATCACCATCCGCGCGGGTACGGTAGCGGGAACAAACGCGTTTACGCTTTCAAGCGTAAGCACAAGCGGATCACCCGCTGTTCCAACCGCTTCCGGAACCTTTAACCTGACTCTGAACCCGGGGTTGCCGGGCAAACCGATAGTGTTGTCGAGCACAGTGTCATCGATCCCAAAGACAAGCCTTATCGCTCACAAGAACGAATCGGCAACCATAACCAGCGAGGCGATAAGAGACGCCAACAACAACATCGTCGCCAACGGCACAAAAATAACCGTAAGCACAACCCGTGGTGATATAACCTCGACCGACGCAGATACAACAACCGCCGGAATCCAGAGGTTGACTCAGGACGGCATAATAACGTTTGCCGTATCTTCGCTAAACGCCTCTGTCGGATCGGGCACGGTAACCGCGACAGCGGTTCAGGGATCGGCAACAGGCACACTCACGCTGAATTTCGTGCCTGACGTGCCTTACGGCACAATAACGCTAACTCCTCCGCCGGATAACAAGATGACAGCCAGCGGATCGGATACCTTCACGGTAACCAGCTCAACAATAAAAGATCAGTACAATAACAATGCCGGATCCGGTTTAACCGTAAACGTATCGACAACCGCAGGCCAGGTCCGCGCGCCGGGCGGAACATGGGGATCATCAGCCACGGTCCAGACGGATTCGCAAAGCAAAATAACGTTTGAGCTGAAATCGAGCGCGAACCTTGAAACCGCTACAGTATCCGCCTCAACTGCCACAGGATCCGCCACAGGCAGTATGCAGGTCGATTTCGTAGCCGGTTTATCTTCAGGGTCAATCGCGCTTAGCAGAAGCGTAAATGAGCTAATAGCCGGCAGTTCAGATATTTGCACAATAACAGGAACGGTAAAAGACGCATATAACCATATTGTGAAAGACGGGTCGCTCGTTACGCTATCCATAACGCGCGGAACGGTTCAGACACCGGACGCGGATGCGGTGACCTCCGGGATTCAGGTATCCACAACCAACGGTCAGTTCACCTTCAGTTTTAACGGATCAGGCGCAACAGTAGGAACTTGCACAATAACCGCCCAGGCGGCGTCAGGATATGGGTCCGCATCGGGTACCGCTTCGGTCGAGTTTATCGCGGGAGCGCCTGAAGGGCAGTTCACTCTGAGCGCCGATCCCGCGTCGATAGTAGCGGACGGTTCAAGTACTTCACATATAACCAGTTCAGTATTGCATGACGCTTACGGCAACATATGCGCCGCGGGCGAATTTATTACTGTAGAGATAGACAAAGGCGCGATAACCACATCGGACGCCGATCCCGCGACCGGCGGAATTCAGGTTGCAGTGAACTCGCAGGGGAAAATCGAGTTCGATATCCGGTCGGCAACGCAGTCGGGTACGGCGGTTTTGTCGGCGCACAGCGTTAGAGGCAACGCAACCGGTTCGGGACAGGTAGTATTCAAACCGGGAATACCTTCGGGTACAATATCTCTTACTGCAACGCCGTCTGTGCTCATAGCCAACAGCGGTTCAACGTCGCATATAGTGTCGTCTCAGATAAAAGACGTAAACGGCAACGTAGTATCGAACGGGACTTTGATAACTGTATCCGCAACATCCGGGCGGATAACCACAACCGACGCCAGCGGTACGCAGGGCGGTATTCAGGTAGCTGTTCAAAACGCAATAATTGAGTTTGATTTGAGTTCCCTGTCGGGTACAAGCACAAAGTACCCGTTGGGCACGTTTACGGTATCTGCATACGGCGAGGGAACGGAAGGAACCAGGGCGCAGGGATCGGTTGATCTTGAGTTCGTGCACGATACACCGTACGGCACGATCAGTCTGAGCGCTCAGCCTTCATCGGTTACCGCCAACGGCACGAGCGAGAGCGCCATATCCAGTACGCCTATCTGTGACCGGTTCGGCAACACGCTTGGCGCGAATCAGCTGTTTACGGTATCATCGTCACTGGGTTCGATACTTGAAGATGCTGCTGACGACATAGTCGGTAACCAGGTAAAAACCGGATCTGGCGGTTCGATATCGTTCACTCTGCGTGCAGGAACTGTTTCCGGAGCATGCAATATAGTCGCTTTAAGCTATTCAGGTACCGCTCAGGGTCAGTTGAGCATAACATTTGTGCCGGGTATACCTTCGGGCACAATAACACTTTCTCTTTCCAAATCCGAACTGGAACTCGACGGCGTAAGCACCGCTACAGTTACCACTTCAGCGATAACCGACAGTTTCGGCAACGTAGTATCCGACGGTACTCTCGTTACGGTTTCCGTTACAAGCGGAACGGTAGGCGCGACCGACGTATCCGCGAGTGTAGACGGTATCCAGGTAGCCACAGTTTCCGGTTCAATAAGTTTTGATGTAAACAGCGCCGGCGCTTCGCTCGGTACGGCAGTTATAGATGTCCGAACGGTAACTGGTTCCGCTTCAGGTACGGCGAATATCGAGTATATACCGGGCCTGCCCAGCGGTCAGGTATTGCTTGGTGCGTCGCCGGTATCGATAGTTGCTGATCCGCAAGGTATCTCTCCGATTTCAGGAGTGACGACAACAACGACGATCACAAGCGAGCTGATAACCGACTCTTCGGGCAACACAATAGCCGACGGCGAACTGTTCACAGTTTATACAAATTCCGGTACGATAACCACAACAGATCAATCCGCCCAGATAAGCGGGCTTCAGGTATCCGTATCTGGCGGGAGGATAAGTTTTGAGCTGAGTTCAAAGAACGCGCCCGTATGTACGGCGACTGTATACGCATCATCCGTAACAGGTTCTGCAACAGGTAGTTGTCAGGTAGCTTTTACGGATACCGGAGTGATCGACACAATAAAGATAATACTCGATGAGATCCGTCCGGATAACGACAGGTACGTGCCATGGAATATGACACGCGCTGTAATATTGGATTGCAGGGATGTTATGGGCAACCCTGCTTCAGGCGATACGGTTACGCTTATAATGAGCCAGCACAATTCCGGTGCGGTATTGGCGGCGCACCCGTCATACGGTGGTTCGGGCAGTTCATACCAGTGGAGCGGGCAGACGGGCTCAAACGGCAGGTTTCTGATAAACTACACGACTCCAGTCGATCCCGAAACCGGTGACAAAGAAGATTATCTCGATGCGTACAGCGATTTAGTCGGTGTTCAGGATGTAGCGGACCGCAGGTTCATAGTAACCAGCCAGGTACCGCCTCTGTTCCATGTGACACAGATTCAATCGCCTTCACAAACAGGTAGTTACGCATCGTTTACCATAGAAATAATAGATTTATATGATACGCACATAACCGATGTCGGTGCGGTGCTTGCTGGATTAAAAGTAAAGTTCCGAAGCCAGCCTTCGGCGCATGCGCAGTCGGGCAACTTTTATACGTACGACGGTTCAAGCTACACTGCTATCGGGCAGGATACGCCTGTGCCGCTTTCATTTAACGCGCAGGGATATGCAACCGTTTATTACCGGGATACTTTAGCGGGCACAGCCGATTTGTGGATAGAAGACGGCACCAATCCGCCGCTTGCCACACCTGTGGTTTCGACAAAAACCCAGGTTTCGCTGTATGCCGGGCCTGCGGCGAGCATAAGCCTGACGGCAACACCATCGCAGATAATCGCCAATGGAGAAAGTATGTCGTCGATATTGAGTTCACCGGTAACGGATGAATTCGGCAATATCCGAAACGGCGATCTCGTAACGGTCTCTGCGACATTCGGCAAACTCGTCGCTCTCGATGCCGACGGCAATTCAGCCAACGGTGTCCAGGTTGTAACCGGGCCCGATGGGCGGATCTCGTTTGAGGTCAGGTCGGTAAAATCGGTTGGAGTAGCCGAGGCGACAGCGCAGATAGGCGGGTTATCCGCTACAACATCGGTTTCTTTTATACCTGATGTACCTTCCGGGCAGATACAATTGAGTTCAGATAACAGCCAGCTTCCTGCCGACGGTTCAAGTTCGTTCCATATAACCAGCGTGCAGATAAAAGACGCGTGGGGTAACGCCGTGTCTGCGGGAGAGAAGATAACCGTAACCACAAATCGCGGTACGATAACCACACAGGACGCTGATCCGTCTGTTGCGGGAACTCAGGTGGCGGTATCAACCGGCGGTACAATAAGTTTTGATCTGAGAACATCGAACCTCGCGGGATTTGCGGATATATCCGCTACATCGGTAAGGGGTAACGCGACAGGCTCTATCCGGTTGGAATTTGTGCCTGGATTGCCTTCAGGTACGATAGTATTGAATGCCAACCCGTCGAAAGTGGTTGCAAACGCGCCGAACTCGTCTCTGATCACATCCGAGCCGATAACCGACGGGACCAATGTAATCCAGAACGGCCAGCTGTTCACCGTCTGGGCAGACCGCGGTACGGTGGTTGCACTTGACGAATCAGCCTCAATAGATGGAATTCAGGTGAAATCAAGCGGCGGAGTAATAAGTTTTGTGTATAATCCCAACACCACAATCGGCATGGTAACCCTGCATGCCCAGAGCGTACAGGGATCTGCTTCAGGCACGGTTGATCTTGAGCTAACCGGAGCAGGAGCTCCGTGGGGCGATATTGTGCTTAGCGCCAACCCGGCAGTATTGCCAGCCGACGGTTCGGGTGTTTCTATCGTAACATCCGATCAGATGACCGACAAATACGGCAACGTCGTATCCGCCGGAGCGATGTTTACAGTAACCGTCTCCAACGGTACAATAAACAATTCCGGGTTGTCCACGCTCGATATAGCTTCCGGTGACAACGGGATATTGAGTTTCACAATAAAAAGTTCAACCGTCGCCGGGCAGGTTACGGTAACGGCCGGAAGTCAGGTAAGTACCTCTACCGGTTCAGTTGCGTTGACATTCGAGCCTGGCGCGCCAGCGGGTTTAATCGACCTTCAGGTTAACCCGGATACTCTTGTTGCTAAAAGCGGGGCGCAGTCGACTGTTTCGGTAAACAATGCCAATCCGCTTAAAGATATATATGGCAATGTCGTAAAAGACGCGACATTAGTAACCGTAACGACAAATTTAGGTAAACTTTTAGATACCGGCAATAACGAGGTATTGAGCGTTCAATGCTCGACCGTAGCGGGCAAATTCAGCGTGAAACTGAAAGCGACCGACGGGCCCGGAGTAGCTACCGTCAGCGCCTCGGCTGGTACGGCTTCAGGCAGTAAACAGGTAAGTTTTGTACCGGGCACTCCGTCAGGAACGATAGTCCTTAACGCGCCTCCCGATCCGATAACAGCCGACGGTTCATCGACGATGACCATAGTCAGCGGCGAGATAACCGACCAGTACGCAACCCGTGTTTCCCCCGGTTCACTCATAACTTTAACCGCGACCCGTGGCACGATAACTACAGCCGACGCCGATTCGAATCCGGCTAACGGTATTCAGGTAGCTGTTTCCGCTCAAGGATATATTGAGTTTGTGCTGAAAAGTTCTACATTGGCAGGTACTTCTCGCGTAACCGCGCAGAGCGTATCCGGTTCGGCATCGGGGTTTGTGGACGTGAATTTTGTGCCTGGATTGCCTTCGGGCGCGATAACGCTTAACGTTGTACCCGATACGCTTGTGGCGAAAAGCGGCCAGGCGTCTACGGTAACAAGTTCGGAGATAAAAGATATAAACAATAATCCCGTAGGAGCAGGTAAACTCGTAACAATCGTATCTACAATAGGATCGATAACTACCGCCGACGCCGACGGCAACTCCGCCAACGGTATTCAGGCATCTACCGATTCGCAAAGCAGGATGACGTTCACCATAACCGCCGGTTCAACTTCGCATGTTGGCGAATCCGATATAACCGCCGTAACTCTGGCGGGCAACGCTCAGACGGCATCGCCCGCGAAACTTAATTTCAAGGCGGATGTACCTTCGGGTACAATTACGCTTACCGCTTCGCCGGTACAGATTGTGGCGGATGGCATATCAACTTCGCAGATAACCAGTTTGGCAATTTCAGACCAGTACGGCAACGTTGTGCCTGAAGGTACCCTTGTTACGGTATCTACAAACTGGGGAACCATAACCGACGAGGATGCAGACCCGGTTATTTACCCCAACAAACAGGTTGCCGCCGGATCCGACGGTAAAATACGAATCACACTCAAAAGCCATACGAAAATCGGTTCCGCGCTGGTTAGCGCCGCGTCCGCGGAAGGGTCTGCGTCGGGCTCAACATCCGTAACGGGAGTAGCCGGGCCGGTAACCAATCTTGTGGTTGTTCTTCCCGGAGAGACATTTGACCTGAACGCCCCCGGTTATAAAACCGGAACCGCTTCAAATCAGACAATCAATGTATCTTTTGCCGTAAAGGTTTATCCGGTAGACATAAACGGCAACCACGCAACCGCCTCGACACTTCAGGTGGAACTTGACCTGTTAAGTTCATATACCCAATGCACACCGTCGTTTACACAATCGTTTAATGGATCGACGGGACTGATTACGTTCAATGTTCAGGATACTATTGCCGGGCGCGACCTGTCTATCGCGGTTCACGATACGGGTATGGGTTCGATATCGGGTTCAAGCTCCCAGTTCGAGATCCTTGCGGGTACTCCGGTAAAACTACAGCTTCTTCTGCCCGGCCAGACATCGGTTCCGGGCGATTCAGGGACCGGCAGGCAGGGAACTGCGCTGGTGCAGAACGCCGGTGTACCTTTTAATGTGACAGTAAACTATGTCGACCAGTATTATAATATCGTAACTACCGTTACGGAAACGGTTCAGCTGACTTCATCCGCGTCCGCCGGAAGCGCCGATTTGCCCGATAATACACCTCTTACAAAAGGGTCGGCCATACTTGCGGTTACCGAGAACCTCAAAACTACCCCGGCATCGCCAAGAAGGTTGACCGCCACGCTGATCGGCAAAGAACCCGCGGTTTTCGTTATGTCCGATCCGTTTGAGGTGGCTGACACACTGCCTCCGCAACTGGTTACCTTCAGTATAAACTCAGGCGCGCAATATACTACTTCGCAAACCGTTACGTTAAATATTAACGCGTATGACTCCGCCGAGGGAATTATATCCATGCAGTTCAGAAACGAAAACCAGACATGGGCACAGGCAACCCCGTTTGAGGCGTACGCCACCGATAGGGCAAACTATACGCTAAGTAGTGGATTAGGGCTCAAAACCGTGTATATCCGTTTAAAAGACGATACAGGCAACACATCGGGCGAATTCTCAGCTCAGATTATACGCGATACTCCGCCGGTTGCCAGTGCAGGAACGGATATCACCACTACCGAAGGGTCAACAATTACCCTGTCTGCTACCGCCTCCGATGCCGATCCGGGCGATACGCTCACTTATGCATGGGATACCGACGGCGACGGCCAGTTCGACGACCTCACCGGAGCCAACCCTCAGATGAGTTTTGCCGACAATTGCGAGTTCGATGCCGTTTTGAAAGTTACCGACTCGTACGGTGTTTCCGTAACCGATACCGTTCATATAACAGTAAATAACGCATTACCTTTGATATCCGGCGTACCCGGCAAACTGGTTGCCGTGGGATCGCAGTTCGCCATATCCGGCATAACGTTTTCCGACGCAGGCACGCAGGATACCTTGAGCCTTACTATCGACTGGAAAGATACTGCCATAGATACCATATCGCCTGCCACAAGCCCTGTTACGGTTATGCACACGTACTTATCGGCGGGCGTTTATCCGGTTGAGATAAAAGTTACCGACAAAGACGGCGGGTTTGTAACTACAACCGCCTCTATTGAAGCAAGATACACACCGGTTGCCAGCGCAGGCGCGGATATCACCGCAAACGAAGGCCAAACCATCACCCTCAACGGATCCGCCACCGATTCCGATCCGGGCGATACACTCACTTACGCATGGGATACCGACGGCGACGGCCAGTTCGACGACCTCACCGGATCTGCACCCCAGATGAGTTTTGATGACAATTGCGAGTTCGACGCCGTTTTGCAGGTAACCGACTCGTATGGGCTTAAATCTACCGATACTGTTCATATAAAGATAAATAATATGTTACCTTCTATATCAGGCGTATCCGGCAAACTGGTTGCCGTAGGATCGCAGTTCGGTATACCCGACATAACGTTCTCCGACGCCGGCACGCAGGATACCTTGAGCCTTGCTATTGACTGGAAAGATACTTCCATCGATACCATATCGCCTGCCACAAGCCCTGTTACGGTTATGCACACGTACCTATCGGCGGGCGTTTATCCGGTTGAGATAAAAGTTACCGACAAAGACGGCGGGTTTGCCAGCACAACAGCCTCTATTGAAGCAAGATATACACCTGTTGCCAACGCCGGCGACGATATCGACGCCAACGAAGGCCAGACCATCACCCTTAACGGATCTGCTACCGATTCCGATCCGGGCGACACACTCACTTACGCATGGGATACCGACGGCGACGGCCTGTTCGACGACCTCACCGGAGTCAATCCGCAGATGAGTTTTACCGACAACTGCGAGTTTGACGCTGTTTTGCAGGTAACCGACTCGTATGGGCTAACGTCTACCGATATAGTTCATATTAAGATAAATAACAAAGCTCCTTCAATTTTGCCCGCTGACGGGCCGGGCAGACCGGTTGCCGTTGGAGAAGAGTTTGCTATAGACGGCATAATTTTTATGGATTCCGGCACGGAAGATACTCTGACTCTAAGAGCCGACTGGAAAGATACTTCTATCGATACGATATCGCCTGCTTCAAGCCCGGCTACGCTCACGCATACATATTCCGCCCCGGGCGTTTACGCTGTGGAAATATCCGTAACCGACAAAGACGGTGCATCCGCCGCCAAAACTGTATCTATTGAAGCGAGATACGCACCTGTTGCCAACGCCGGCGACGATATCACCGCAAACGAAGGCGATACCATCACGCTCAACGGATCCGCCACCGATTCCGATCCGGGCGACACACTCACTTACGCATGGGATATCGATGGTGACGGCGAGTTCGACGATTACAATG
>CAYVGJ010000042.1:0-2242 GCA_964451165.1 uncultured bacterium | reverse complement strand
ACACTCACTTACGCATGGGATATCGATGGTGACGGCGAGTTCGACGATTACAATGAAGCATCGCCTCAGATGATTTATTACGACAATATCGAGTTTAACGCCTTTTTGCAGGTAACCGACTCGTACGGGTTAACGTCTACAGATACTGTTCATATAAAAATACTTAACGCCAAACCTGTCATATCCGCCATACCGTCTAAAACCGTGGCTGTGGGAGATTTGTTTACGGTTGAGAACATATCGTTCACCGATTCCGGCGAACTTGACTCGCATTTCCTGCGAATCGACTGGAAAGACGGCGATGTGTTTGGCAGAGAGTATGCATCGAGCCCTCTGAGCGTATCGCATACGTATACTTCCGCGGGTACATATGTTGTTGAAGTCCGGGTAACTGACAGCGATAATTCTTCAGCAGTAGAGACTTTCACAATCGAGGCGAGTTACAGGCCGGTCGCCGACGCCGGCGGCAACTCAAACGGAGCGTATCTGGCGTATGAGGGCGATACCGTTCATTTTGACGCGGCAGCTTCATCCGATGCTGATTCCGGCGATACCCTCACGTTCGCCTGGGATCTGGATAACGACGGAGATTTCGATGACGCCCTGTCGGCCGAATTCGATAAGGTTTACACTAACGACTATACGGGCTCCGTAGCGGTGAAAGTAACTGATTCCAAAGGATTTTTCAGTACCGCTTACACGACACTGACCGTACTGAACAGGGATCCGGAAATACCTCCGATATCCGATTTTGATGTGAATGAGGGCGACACTCTCAATCTCGCCGATATAGTGATAACCGATGCGGGATCGCAAGATATACATACGGTAACCATAAACTGGGGCGATTCTGTTGTGGATGATCTGGGCACGGTAGCTTCACGGAAATTCTCCGCGGGGCACGTGTACACCAATCCGGGCAGTTACAGTGCGCAAGTTACTGTTGCCGATGGCGACGGGGGTTCTGTTGTGCGCGGGTTCACGGTTAACGCAGGGTTGCAGACGATTGATCTGGAGATAGTTATAGCCGACAACCGTGCTGTGGAATTGCGTTACAACGCTGTGCCGGGCAAAAATTACGATATATTGTATTGCGATAACGATTCTGTTATTTCCCTGAATAAAAAGAGGTTATGGAAAACCGCCGGGCGGATTGCGGGCGGGTTGTTCATCGATTCGGGCGATACCGACGGGTTCGACGATATTCCCAATACCGCCGACGACCGGACGCATCCGTCTGAGGTTGCGCAAAGGTACTACTGCGTAATCCAGACCGATCCTGTGGCGCCCGGGCAGTGGGTGGTATCGGGTATAAAGTACGCCCGCGGGATTGTGATGTACGAAGGGCGCAATTTTGTCGGCAAATGCGGCGATGAGGATACCCTCAACCGCACACTCGATTCGCGCTTTTTGCCGGGCGCGGGATTGATGAGTATGTCCACATCGGTTACGTTTTTCCGCAACGGCGAGCAGAACGACGCGTATATCTTTTATGAAGAAGGGTATCCGCGCATGTGGTTTGACGCCGCAGGTGTAAACGTGATGGATGATTCTCCTGTGCCTGACGGGTGCGGGTTGATAGTTACACTGCCTCCCGGATGCGGGCAGGTGCTTGCGCAGAAATGCGGGGCGGTAAATGCTGATGCGAGCGTGGATATCGCTGTGGCGCACAACGATTATACAGTGGTTACATGGCCTTACGACAGGGAAGTTACGCTTGCGCAATCGGGGTTGCTGGAGAGCGGGTTGCTGGCTGGATCGACTTCGCGTAAATCCGATCTGGTTTATTTCTTTAACGGCCAGACACAGCGATACGACCAGGCGGTATTTTTCTGTAACGCGCCGAGCGTGATGAAATGGAAATACATGAACCTGACGGACTGCAACCGGACGATAAAACCGGGCGAAGCGTTTCTGATCCGGACGTTATCGATATCGCAGTTCAGCAACTGGCATGTCGCGCGTCCGTATGGTAGCGGGTCGTCTCTGCTTGAGGAATAACCGCCGGGTTTGCTCATATTAAGCGAAGCGATGAGCCTTGCGCTCATCGCCTCGCCTGTAATTCGGTGTGTTTCGCTGTATTTTGTCTCTCCCATTTATTACAATGAATTCAAAATATCAAATTACATAAAAATATCAAGACACTCAATACCAACTTTTGATAATATGAGTTAAACTCTAAAAAAGCATAATATATGAAAACACAAAAACTCATAGTTATTATTATTTGTATTTTAATAAT
>CAYVGJ010000041.1:0-12589 GCA_964451165.1 uncultured bacterium | reverse complement strand
TTGTGCTGGATGTTCAGCAGATTAAGAAGAAAATAAGTTTTTCTGATACAAATAATAAAAAAAGCGTGGTGGTTATCCATCACGCTTTTTTTATTTGCCCGCGTTACTTGTAATTCTTGCCATTAAAAGTTTGGAATCGCTGAAAAAGAATAGAATGATTTGATAAATATAAGAAATGATTGAAAAGGGCATGCGAATCAGTAACCGCCTTTGATATATTATTAAAACCATATTCTGCTAAATAGTAATGCGGAAACTATTGGAATCAAATTTCACATCATTGATCATTAGCCCGGTTTTTTATATTTGCGGTTCGTTAGCGAGATTTTTATCAGCAATGGATTTGGCGATTTTTATATCTGAAAACAGGTAAAAAAGTAACCCTATAAATCCCAGTATATAGGTGAACCCTCTTGCGATTAATGAAAGCGCGAAAGATTTTTCTACAGATATACCCAGTAGTTTAAAAAAATAAACATAAGATCCTTCCATCAATCCAAGTCCCGATAAAGAAACAGGGATAGAAGCTATAGTTTGGATTATCGGGATAAAAGTCAGATAGTTATAAAAAACAACATTGATACCGATAGACAAGCCGATGAAAAACAATGAACAAATAAGAAAAAACTGAGCCGCAATGCTTATAATAAAGATTATTAAAAGA
Source organism: uncultured bacterium (assembly GCA_964451165.1). GTDB lineage: Bacteria > Auribacterota > Auribacteria > Auribacterales > Auribacteraceae > CAYVGJ01. The sequence goes on along the minus strand of CAYVGJ010000041.1, from coordinate 11,925 downwards.
TCTTTCTTTTTACTGCGGAACAGTTGGATAGAATCGTATATTTCAATAAAGATATGTGTGAATTTAGAGAATTTGTTTATTAAGAAATGTGGCAATAACCTTTTAATAAATTGTTTATTAAAAACAAGAAAAAAAAGGAAAATAAAAACATAGCAAATACCGAAAAATACCAGTAAATTTTTTTTAAATCTCAGATCAAAACTAATAGTGCACATTATAGTTGCTATAAACAAAAAACTTGCGAATCCAGTTAACCTGTCAAGAAACACGGTAGTAATTGCGGTAGTTTTTTTAGACGCTTCTTTTTTGGCAATATAATAAATTTTAACCAGGTCGCCTCCGTTTGTGCCTAATAGAAAATTATTAAAAAAATAGCCGATCAGATTAATTTTTGACAGTTCATAAAACCTGATATTGATTTTTTGCGAGAAAAGGAGCAGTTGCCATCTATAAGTAATTAAAATGAAGTTTAATATAAGCATCAGTGCGCTGATGAGGATATACTTTATATCAATTTGCCTGAAGGCATCTGAAAAATTGCTGAAATTCAGTTTGTTAAGGATCAAGATAATAATCGTAGCGCTGATAACAATTTTAATAAAAATCAGCAGATGTTTTTTCATTATAAAATCCTTTTCTTTAAAAAACTTTTTGCATTTACTTTTTTATTGGTTTAATATATTTGTTTCTGTTTTCAGATACAATAGAAATTTAAATATACGGAAGGATAGATAATGATAATATCTAAAGACGAAAAACATAAGAAGCTTAAAGAAATAGCCGGGTCATTAACTGATCTCGCATTTCCACATCAAATAATAATAGAGACGACAGCGTTCTGTAACATGAAATGCACCATGTGCGGACATGCTACAATGAAACGAAAAAAAGGCAATATGGCCATGCCTTTATACAAGAAAATCATTGATGAAATAGCGGATGTAAATAAAGACACCGAAGTCTGGATGACATTTTATGGAGACGCTTTGATTTTAGGTTATAAATTATATTATATGATTGAGTATGCCAAGAAGAAAGGGTTAACCAATGTTGTCCTGAATTCCAATGCCATGCTTCTTGATGAGGATGCCGCGTACTGGCTTATAGAATCCGGTCTTGACAGGTTTATTGTAAGTATTGACGCGAACACCAAAGAGACCTATGAGAAATTACGTATCGGCGGTATTTATGAGGTTATGGACAAAAATGTAAAGAATATAATTAACCTCAGAAATCGGTTAAAGTTGCAAAAACCGAAAATAGAGGTTCAGTTTTCAATTATGGAAGAGAATGAACACGAGTTTGAACAATTTAAAGAATACTGGCTTAAACAGGGTGCATTAGTAAAATACAGGGAAAAACTTACATGGACGGGATCGGTAGAGGCAAATAATCTTGATCCTTCCATAACACGAATACCTTGTCCATGGGGAATAAAAACCTGTGCTATTCATTATAACGGAGATATTGTTATATGCGCTGTAGATTATGAAGGCAGAGAAGTTTTTGGCAATATCAATAATGATTCTATACAGAATATCTGGCAATCGACTCATCGCGACGCGAGGTTAAATCATCTAAATGGAAACTGGGACAAAATACCGCATCTTTGCATGAATTGTCTTGACTGGCAAGCTGTTGGCGCTAAAACCGTGGACCATTGATACCGTAAAGGACAGGTAATATTTTCATGTGCGGAATAGTAGGGTTCACAGGTAAACCGGATCGAAATCTGCTTGAATCCATGAACAAGCTGATTCATTACAGAGGTCCGGATGACGAAGGTTATTATTCAGATGGCGAAATCAACCTTGCCATGCGCAGGTTAAGCATAATCGACCTCTCTACCGGCCATCAACCCATGACCAACGAAAATAAAGATATTTGGGTTGTTTATAACGGTGAAATATATAATTTTAAAGATATACGTGATGAACTGATAAAATTCGGTCACATATTCGCCACAATGTGCGATACGGAAACAATCATCCACGCTTACGAACAATGGGGCGAAGATTTCGTGCACCACTTAAACGGAATGTTCGCCATAGCCATATGGAACAAAAATAAAAAGCGGTTGATCCTGTATCGTGATAGAATGGGTATAAAACCATTATATTATTCGCAATTAAACGGCAGGTTGTTATTTTCGTCCGAAATCAAGTCGCTGATTATTAATCCCGATTACAGGAAAGAAATCGATTTTGAATCGCTTCATCATTATTTTTCCTGCAAAAATGTACCCGGCCCGAAAACAATTTTTAAGAACATATTCAGTTTATATCCCGGAGAAAAACTTGTTTTTGAGAATAATTGTATTAAAAAAGATTTTTATTGGAAACTTAGTTTCAATGAAGAAATCAATATTACCGAACAGGAAGCAAGTGAACGAATATTGTCTCTGTTGGATGATTCAGTAAAAATACGGATGGTATCTGACGTGCCCATAGGGGCGTATCTAAGCGGCGGATTGGATTCGTCGAGTGTGGTGGCACTATTAAGTCGTTATACAAATGGCAACATAAAAACTTTTTCACTTGGTTATGAAGACGATTTCAAAAACAAGGCCGCCGACCTGCATTTCGCGAGAAAAGTATCCAAATTGTTCGGCACAGACCATTATGAGTATATTATGTCCGCAGATGAAATCCCGCAGGATATCACGGAAATCATATCTTCTTTTTCCGAACCGTTTTCTGGTGTTATGTCGACGTTTTATTTATCTAAACTTATCTGTAAACATGTTAAAGTAGCTTTATCCGGTGATGGAGCAGATGAATTATTCGGGAGTTATCTTCCTCATAGATTGGCTAATCCTGTTTATAATTTCGTGAAATATAATATGGGCAACAGACAGCTGACTGAACAGGATCTGGAACTGCTTGGCAATTTTAAAGATAATATCGAGTATCTGAAAAAAATATCGAATAAAGATGATTGGGTTTGGAGATCGAAACTCGCTGTATTTAATGAAACAGAAAAACAAAACCTATATTCAGAATACCTCAAAAATCAAATTAACGGATTCGATACCGATCAGCTATACAAATCATATTTCGACAAATCAACGACAACCGATCCGCTCAACCGGATTCTGGAATGCGATCTGAAAGCGCTTCTTCCCGATCAGGTTCTCGCGTTTGTTGACAGGTTATCGATGGCTCACTCAATTGAGGTTCGCCCGCCGTTTCTTGATTACAGGCTGGTAGAATTTTCCGCAAAATTGCCCGGTAATATTAAGATCAAGGGAATGCGCGTAAAACATATTCTTAAAGAAGCGGTTAAAGGTATTTTGCCTGATGATCTGATAGATCGGCCTAAAGAAGGGTTTGTTTTGCCTGTAAACCAGTGGATACTGAGCAAACTCGATAAATTCATAATGGATACATTATCGCCAGATAAGTTGAAAAAACATAATTTCTTTGATTTAAATATAGTAAATTCATTGCTGAAATCGCATTTTAACCGTCAGGCTGACCATTCAGCCAAACTCTGGAACCTTGTTTGTTTTCAGGTTTGGTTTGAAACATATTTCGAATAGGAGAATTTATTTTGACCAATTTAAAAATTCCTGAAAATATTCTTTTATTCGGATTAACTGGTTTTGGAAATGATGTTCTTAAGGCTTTGAATGAATTAAATGAAGTAAATGTAAAAGCCGTTTTCACAACCTTATATAAAAATCCTTTTCCGTATTATCCCGAGCAACAAATTAATGAATTGTGTAAACAGCTTAATATAGAATGTTTTCATGGAATTAATGTTTCTTCCGATGAAGGTATTAGACTCATACAAAGTCTTCAACCGGATATGATTATTGTATCTACATTTAAACAAATAATAAAATCTGATGTAATTAAAATCCCGAAATTAGGAATTATCAATATACATCCTTCTTTGTTACCAAAACTTCGGGGTCCCAGTCCTGTGGAAAACGCCATTTTGAATGGGGATGAGGTTACAGGTGTGACTTTTCATTATCTTACAGATGAGATTGATAGTGGCAATATTTTGCTTCAGAAAAAAGTCAGAATACGAAAAACAGATACCAATGGATTACTTAGGAAAAAATTATCCGATTTAGCCGCCAAGATGGTTCCAGAATTAATGCAATTGTTCAGTTCAGGTGTTATACCGGTTGGTACACCTCAGGATACTTCTTTATCCTCACAGGCTCTAAGGCCCAAACCAGAAGATGTGTTTATAGAAAACTGTAAAAATGTTCAGGAAATAAGCAGAAAGATAAGAGCATTGAACCCGCATCCGGGAACAAGTATACTTATTGATAAAAAACGGATTCCGATAAATCGATTCAGGTTTATAGATAAAAGTATACCATTAGGAATATACCGTAAAAAAACCTATATTGATTTTTTTATAGACTCAAAAGGAATTAGATTATATACGACTTAACAAAGGGAAGGTAATTATGTCAAAAATATCACATACTGAAAAAAATTATACTATCAGGGAAGAAGCGAAAGAGTTTCCGATGATGTGTGTTCTTTCGTTTATCTACGTATGCAATCTGAAATGCCCAAACTGTCCATATAATAATTCCGATATAAGGAACTATTACAAAGACGCTCTTTTCATGCCGGAAGATATTTTCAAAAAAATAGCGGATGAGTGCGGTGAATATAATTCTTATATACGCATGTCGGGTGGTGGTGAACCGATGCTTCATCCGCAGGCGGTTGAATTGATGGAATACGCGAAATCGAAAAACGCGAGGATAGGCCTTATCACAAACGGCTCTAAATTTACTGAGGAATCGCTGAACCGGCTTATTAAATCTCAAATAGATATGATAGAATTCAGCGTCGACGCGGCGGATGAGAAAACATATAATATTGTTCGTCCGGGTGGCGATTTCAATACTGTGGTAAATAATGTCAAGCTGGCTGTATCGATACGCAATCGACTCAAATCAAACACTAAAATTATAGTAAGCATTATTAATCAAATTGGCGTAGATATAGAGGAAGCAAAAAAGTTCTGGAGCGTTATTGTAGACGATGTCCAGATACGAAAATACCTCACATGGGGATATAACGAAAACAAGTCCGCCGACGATACTCCTTATCTTCCTCCTGAAGAGAGAGTACCGTGCCCGTGGCTTTTCGAGAGGCTCAACATTGATTCTCGCGGAGACGTAACTATATGCGGTGAAGATATAGCCTTCGCCGAAAAATTCGGCAACATTATGCAACAATCCATAAAAGAAATCTGGCATGGCAATGTTTTTACAAATCTGCGCGAAAAACATCTCGCACGAAAAGGCAATGAAATTCCGATTTGCAGTAAATGCCCCGACTGGCAATACAGGTCATGGCAATATAACTACTGGAACATAATCAAAAAAGCCGAATCAAAAAAGAATTCGCAGGGATGATATGACAACGGTATCCATACTTCAACCCGGTTATATACCATGGTTAGGTTTCTTTGAGCAGATGGATTACGCCGACATATTTGTCGTTTACGATGATGTCCAGTACGACAAAAATGGCTGGCGCAACCGCAACAGGATAAAAACGCCCCAGGGTATTCAATGGTTGACTATACCTGTTCTCACTTCCAGCCGAATGGGCCAGCTTGTAAACGAGGTTGAGGTTGATAACAGAACCAATTGGCGGTCCAAACACATTAAAGCAATTGAACTCAACTATAAAAAAGCCCCTTTTTTCAACGATTATTTTCCATTTTTCGAGGACGTATTCTCAAGGGAATGGACGAAACTTATCCATTGCGATATGTTTATAATTTATAAAATCAGGGAAATTCTTGGCATAAATAAACCGCTGTTTTACTCATCCAAACTTTTATCCAAAGGCAAAAATACCGACCGGCTTATCAGTATGTGCAAAGAGCTCAATGCAGACGAGTTTTACGAAGGCAGTGCAGGAAGAAACTATATCGATGACAAAATTTTTGAGGATAACGGAATAAAAATCACGTATCAGGATTATCAGCATCCCGTATATCCTCAACTCTATGGGGATTTCATCCCTTACTTATCGGTAATCGACCTGATATTTAATTGCGGAAAAGAGAGTCTGAAGACAATTCAAAACAAAAACATCTCATCCGGACTCAGCTGATTTTTTTCTCTGAAAATTCACCAACATTATTCACAGAAGAAATTTTCACCAACCCTTTGAATTTTGATATTATTAGATCAGCAATCTGAGACGGCCTTAGATCTATATAATAAGGTATGGTTATTCCTTTTTGTTTATCCTGGCGTTTGCCAAGGACAATCCATTTCAGCCAGTATTTGAAAATATTTTTTATTGAGGCGATAATAGACGAAATTTTTGTTCCTTTAGCAGTTCCTTTTTTGCGGGCAATAAAATCTATTGGGATTTCCTTTATAACAGCACCTTTCCAATAAGTTTTCAGCAGGCATTCAGGGTTAGTAAACGAACTTGATGTCTCAAAATCAACGGATTGAATAAGTTTTCTCCTGTAAAAAGTCACATTTTGAAAATCATTGAGAGGTAATTTAAACAGAAACCTTACAAGGCAATAATTGGTTACGGATACGATAGCCTTGAAGAAGTTATCCGACCGTTTGGAAACCTTGATTTTTTTAAATAAACCAATTTTTTTAAATGGTTTCATATAATCGGCTTCTTTAAGGTTTACTCTAACGCCTTGAATAACGTCGATATTTGGGTCTGCAAGATATTCAAGCGCAAGGTTAATATTTGACAGATCATACGACCAGTCCACCATCTGCCAGAAAGTGATGTCTTTTGTAGCATTGGCTATGGCAATGCGTGTATTCATACCGCAATTCATATTTCTGGGATTGTTGATCAATCTCATCTTCGGATATTTTTCAAGGTAGGATTCCGCTATTTCGCGCGTCTTATCGGTACTTGCGTCATTGATAAGAACAAGTTCATAATCATCAGTTAATGATTCAAGAAGGTTGATTGCCCTTTCAATGAATTCCGCAACATTATCTTCTTCGTTATATGCCCAGCTAAGCATTGACAACTTAAAGATGTTTTTTTGGGTTTCATTTTATGATCTCACCTCTTTATTTTTCTGAAAATACTTTTCAATGTCTCTATTATATAGTAAAGATCATTATCAGTCAATGACGGGTAAATGGGAAGCGAAATTACCCTGTCCGAATTGAATTCGGCAACTGGCAACATTCCCCTTTTATAACCAAATGTCTCAGAATAATAAGGAGATATATGTACAGCTCTAAAATGGACTCCGACTCCTATCCCCTGTTCCTGAATCATATTCATTATAACATCCCGGTTAACAGTAACGGCATCGGTATTTACTCTAATAACATAGAGATGGTAAGCGTTTTTGTCGCCGTTATGCCGAATATTTTGCATAACCGGCTCTATTGCCTCAAAATCGGAAAATGCGCTGTTGTATATTTCCAATATTTCTTTTCTGCGTTGCCAGAAAAAGTCTACCTTTTTCAGCTGGTGTATTCCCAATGCTGCCTGAATATCAAACATGTTATATTTGAAACCCGGATACATAATTTCCCAGTGTTTGTATCCTGATTCTGAGTATCGTTTCCATGCGTCTTTGCTGATTCCATGCAAGCTGAGTATCCGAAGTTTATCCGCGTGATCGGGATTGTTGGTGGTAACCATTCCACCTTCACCGGTAGTGATATTTTTGGTTGCGTAAAAACTGAATGATGTAAAATCGGAAATCGCGCCTATTTTCCTGTTCTTGTATATTGTTTCCAAACCATGAGCGGCATCTTCAATTACAGTAAGGCTATATTTTTTTGCCAATTCACAGATGGCGTCCATATCACATGGCTGGCCGACAAAATGGACAGGCATGACAGCTTTTGTTCTCGGAGTTATTTTTTCTTCAATTTTAGATACATCGATATTCAGGGTATCGTGTTCAACATCAACAAAGACAGGTGTTGCTCCGCAGTGAACGATTACGTTTGCCGTCGCCGGAAACGTAGTTGGAGTGGTAATAACCTCATCCCCCTCTTTTATTCCGGCACAAATAAGGGCAAGATGCAATCCGGCGGTACAAGAATTTAGACCTATTGCGTGAGCCGCTCCGGTATACCGTTCAAAATCCGCCTCGAATTTCTTGGTTCTCTCCCCCGTAGTGATCCATCCGCTACGGAGTGTTTCCAATATTTCTTTTTCTTCTTCGACTCCAAATGACGGTCTGTGAAAATAAATATATTTTTTTACTGTATCCATATCTCAATGCATCTCTATTTTTCCATTTTTAGCTATAATAGGAATATGGCGCATCCATAATTTCTTTTCCCACCATTTGCGATTAGCTTTATACCATTCTATAGTTTTCCCAAGACCGGTATCAAAATCGGTTTTAGGTTCCCATCCGAATACCTTTTTTGCTTTATCTATACAAGCTGTGTGCCTGAACACCTGACCGGGCCGGTCACCGATTCTTGTTATCAATGACGGATCTTTGCCCATTTTTTTTGTGATTTTTTCCGCGATTTCGTTAATGCTTATACTATAACCGGATCCCACATTAAAAACTTCGCCTTTGATTTTGTCAATATCAGCATGCAGGATTCTATCGAGAAAATCACAATGGTCTTCAATAAACAGCCAGTCCCTGCTACTGTTGCCGTCACCGTGAACTGTTAGCGGTTCGCCGAGAATACAACTTGTGATAAAACGGGGCACAAGTTTTTCAAGATGCTGATAATAACCATAATTATTAAAAGGCCGTATAACCACAGCGGGTATATTATAAGTATTTACATAAGAAGAGACAAGAAGGTCGGCTCCTGCTTTAGCGCTGGCATATGGCGATGCTGGTTTCAGGGAATGATCTTCCCCCATCTTATCCGTTAAAGCAGTACCGTAAACCTCAGATGTTGATATATGAACTAACCGTTCAATACGATCTTTGTATTTCAAAACCGAATTAGCTATTGTTTGCGTTCCTATAATGTCTGTCTGATAAAAAAGCAGGTTATCATAAATTGATCTGGTAACATGAGTTTCTGCGGCGAAATGCACCACGATATCCGATTCAGATACAAGAGTGTCAACCAGTTCACCGTTGGTTATGTTTCCATACCAGAACCGAAGCCGTTGGTCATTAAGACTGTTTATATTTACCGGAAGATTTTCAATATCTCCTGCATAAGTTATTGTATCAAGAACGATAATTCTATAATCTTTGTATTTGTTGTAAATGAAATTGACAAAATTACTGCCGATAAACCCTGCTCCACCTGTAACCAAAATTGTTTTTAATTTCATAATTCTCTACACTTTTTTGTTCGGGCTATTGGAATATGTATAGCATTTAAATCAGTAAAAAATTGAAAAAAATTATTATCCAACTATAAAGTTTTTTTGTCTATAAATTTTTTTATTTCAAATATTAAAATTATATTTTATCATGCATCCGGATCCAATTTTTATTAGTTATAATCTTAGCGAATTGATATCATATGATAAAATTTTTCCGTGCTAATTTCTTTTATATACTTATTGCGTTTATAATATTCCTGCTTTTTATAAAATTTTTTATAAAATCCGATATTCCTGTCCCTTATAAAATGGACTATATTCGTTTTTTGACCGAACAGATAAGGGTTATTGAGGATATAAAACAGGATTTGTATCCTCTATGGAATCCTTACATCCTTTGCGGAATGCCAACTATAGCAAACGTAATGAGTAATCTATTCTCGCCATTTCTTCCACTTTATTTTGTCTTTTCTGATCCGGTATTTACTTATATTCTGATAATGACAATCGAACTTTTCCTGATTGGATTGACATTCTTTATTATGATGAGAAAAATATTTAATATAAATAAGATTTGTGCTTATATCTCGTCAATTTCTTTTACATTATGCGGATTTATGTTCTGGATTAACAATATACCGATGCGTAGCATTGAGGACTTGTTATTTGTTTATCCTCTCGCATTTTTGTTTTATTACAAATTACGTTCGAATCCATCTTTTATTTGGTCGGTTTTGATATCTTTAATTTTAGCTTTGTCTTATATAAATTGCAACGGTTCTGTTTTACAGTACGGATATAATATGGTTTATTTGTTTTTATTTCACATATTTTGTACAGTAATGTTCTTTCAAGGATTCAAAACCGAGTCGAAAATAACCTTTTTAACAATATTTGCGCTCGGGTTGTCGCTTGGGTTATGCGCATTTCAGTTTTTGCCGGTTTATGAAGCAGTGAATAACAGTACCCGGTTTGCTTCAGGCGAATTGATTTACGCTCCAAAAAAGATTTTCCCAACAATAATAAGTTTTTTTTATCCCGATATTTGGCCCAAATTTCCGTTTATCAACTCAATAGGAGGTTTTAACGGTTTAACTTACGGTGTAGTAGGTTATTGCGGGATACCCGCCCTGATACTCGCATTGATAGGCGCTTTTTATGCGAGAGACAAGAAAAAATGGTTTTTTATTTTATATCCGTCAATGTATCTTATAATATGGCCGTTCTATTCAGCCGAAGCGACCCAAAAACTTATCCCTTCTTTTTTAAAAACAGGCAATCATTTCTTCTATTCATTTTATTTATGTTCTTTTTCTGTAGCGGTTCTTGCCGGGCTCGGTTGTGAAGTTATAATAAGTAATTTGCACGATATAAGAGATTTAATAAAATGTGGAAAAACCTCCTCTATCTTTTTAAGGATCAGTACATTATTTTTGAGCAGCTTATATTTATGCGCGAATATCTTCCTTATTCTTTTTATGATATTGATATCTTATCAACCTTCGTTTATTCATGAAAAGATGCTGGCATTTTTATCCAAAACGGAACAGTTCACGAGATCGGATAGTTTTTATGCGGGGAAAATCTATTATATTCTTGAGGTTTTCCGCTCAAATTTCCCTCTATTTATTTCTTCAGGAATAATCAAACTGACAGGATTGATTCTTATATATGTTCTCCTTTATTGTAATGTAAAACACAAACAGCGGATTTTCTATTTTTCACTTATATTTGTCGTGTTGGATTTTGTTTTTGTTGGATATCAGTACCTTTCTTTTTTACCTCGCGATTATTATTATCCGAAAACAGATACCATAGAATATATGGAGTCGGTTCCCGAAAATAAAAATACATTCAGGGTAGGAGTGTTTTTCGAGGATTCAGATTGGTTCTGGAACAAATATCCGGATGCTTCTTTCGATAAATTCATGGATTTCAGTTATTCGTTATCGGATTCACTGCATGAAAATATCCTAATCAAATATGGATTCCAACAAATAGGAGGATATGAAGGTTTATGTCCAAACAGGCAATATCAGTATTTCAAATTACTTGGCAATAACCGCGGTTTCGGAACACACGGGATATTTTTATCGCAGATCAACTCACCCTTGCTTGATCTTGCTAATATGAAATATGTTATTTCATCCGAGGAAATTACCGATGAAAAGTTTGAAAAAAGGTTTTCCGGAAAAAGATATTCTGTATATTTTAATAAATCCGCTTATGATAGGGTATTCATGGTACCTCGCGCAAAATACGTTCAGTCTGAAGAAGAACTTTTCGATATTCTTAAAAATCCGCAAATTGATTTTTCAAAAGAAGTTTTAATATCAGGAAAAGAATTTACAATACAAAATACAAACAAAACTGATGAAGCATTTTCCTCAACAGCAACAATCAAAAAATATACCCCAAATGAAGTTATAATAGAAACAGAATGCAATACTGATGCATGGCTTGTGCTAACCGACGCATATTATCCCGGCTGGAAAGCAAAGGTCGATTCCGAATCCGCTGAAATATATCCTGCAAACCAATTATTCAGGACCGTGTATATTAAACAGGGCAAACATATTATAAAATTTACATATTTCTCTGGTTATATGAAAATAGGTTTGATTATATCTTCTGTTTCTGTTTTGCTGTGCGTTTCTATCATATTCCA
>CAYVGJ010000040.1:0-14629 GCA_964451165.1 uncultured bacterium | reverse complement strand
ACCACCTGTCCGTTATTATTTATTGCAAATGCTAAACTATACCTTCCCCCCAGAGTACTGAGATCGAGGAATTCATAGTCTCGCGCGAATGAAACTGAATTACATTCGCAGATAAGAAAAACTAAGCTGAGCAATAAAATGTTTTTTCCTGTCATGATGTATTCCTTTATCTATTAATTATATATAACAACCGGGACGGAAAAATATTACACACAAACATTATTTTTTATTGTTATTGCGGTAAAGCGAATGAACATTGTCGATCGCTGGTGTGTTGGTATTGGGATTACCACGCCGATTTATTTTCACAAAATTGAGAGTGTTGAAAGACTAATGAATTAATATTTAATCACAAGGAGATTTGCGAAAGGGAAACGATGCAGTGATCTAAAATCCATTGGATTTGAGAATGCCACAGCTCCTTCGGAGCTTTGCAACGACAGGATATAAAATACTTTTTGAGCACTCTCAAGGTATAGTGATGAGAATAGTGATTTGAGTTTTCAGCTCTTCAAATCGTAATTAGATTAACCATGGATTATGTAGAAATTATAATTTCTAAATAGCAGATAAAAAATTAAACGGATACTTTGTTATGATTTAATAGAAGTTACAAATTAAGCTAATTGGGAAAAATTCAGTTGTTTAAATTTTTCGGATTCTTTTTTTCGTTTATAAAGATGAAGCGCTTTTATTCTTTCTCTAAGGTCAAAAGCGACATCGCTTATATCGAGCAACATATATTGCCCACCTTTTTTAAGGTATTCCACAACATCGTGATCGTTAAAGCAGATATAAAAAGCGTTAATCCCATCGGTTAGAATCCGCACATTCTGTCTGCCGTCAAGAACAGCGTGAAAAGGCTGGGAGATATCGAAATTCGCGCGCAGATACTCGATGACATTTCTTATTTTATTGAAAGCCATGCCTCTTGCTTTCAGCTCGGAGACCGCTTGAAGCACAAGGATATCGAGCACAGAATACGTCCTTCGGGCGCGTTTTTTTCGTTTCTCGTCGCCTGTTCCGGTAGGAGGAAAAATACCAATACTGTCATAATACGCAAGGCAATGACGTTTTATATTGGTTAGATTTTCCACATCGGATATTGAGTACTGTTTATCCAGTAAAAACAAAGGCTACTCTCTAATTTTGAGTTAAAATTAGTTAAAAATATTTTTAATGAGTTGCGGTAAAAAGTATTAGATAAAAGCGATTAAACGTGCCCCAAACGTTATGGATAATCTCAAGATAGATCAAAATCCTACAAAAGTCAACAGGTAAAAAAATCTTTTTAAAATAAAATTCAAACTTTTTGTTATTTCTTATGATATATTGTTATAAATTCGCTATTATCAAGTGCTTCATATACATGATCAAAAACGGAATCAAATTTAATCAGTTCTCCGTATTTTACTACATTTGCACTATCATTTACGGTAATTTTAAGTATTCCTTTTGTTACATGACAGATCTCGTAGTCATCATGGTGTTCTAAAATCTCATTAATACATTTTCCTTTTGGGATTTTTCCGCAAATAATTTTTATGCCATTCAGATTGTATATAATCAGGTTAGACCCCTGAACGCTCTTTCGTATTCCCTTGTCGATTTTTAAAATAGGTTTGTTTTCAGCAAGAGAAATTAAACTTGTTGTGCTCAATCCAAGGGCATCGGCAATTTTTGATATGGTCTCAAGTTCCGGTTTGCCTTTGTTCCTTTCCAGATTCGCTATGCTCCCATAAGCTAACCCGCATTTTTTGCACAATCCCTGAATGGAAAGAGCTTTTCTTTTTCTCAGCATCTTGAGAAACGAAAAATCATATTTTGCAGTCATATTTCCTCCATTGTATTTATATTTAATAAAAAATAATATATTACAATAATAATGAAATAAAAAATAAAAAAAAACAAGACAATTTAATATATTTTTTCTACATTCTTAGCCGGAAACCTATCCTGACCGGGATTTTTTAATTTCTGATAAATACCAGCTTATATCTTTATATGGAAAGTAAATAAAACCAGGCGGGATTATAGGTGTAAAAATTTATATACGATAATATAATTGTCAATAACCGGTAAACTGTTTATAGGAATTTATGAAATTAATTACATATTTTAATTATTTAAACATATATTTATTTATATAAAATATACCAAATAAAATATTTTCCCGTGCAAAAAAAGCTTGAATTTATTTGCCTTCAATATTTAGAATATTGGTGAATAAAATAAAAAGGTTTAGAAACTATAATAAAACAACATAAAATTTTTATTATCGGTGATCTTTTTCGATGTTTAGATTAAAAGGAAACCAATATAGCTGTCCGGTATGCGGAAATTCATTTACGGGGCCTTCCAAGCCTCTTTCCACATCCATTTTGCGCCGGAGAACGGATTTCAAACCTATAACAACCCACGGTGATATTTGCGGTGGGATAATATTCTGCCAATATTGCGGGTATGCCGGTAATAATGAGGATTTCAACTCGGTTGCCCAATCAGTGGCGGTTAAAGTGAAGGAAAATTTGTCCGATAAGGCTAAAGATGTATCGTCTGAATCGGAAAAATACGAGAACGCGGCATTATGTGCACAATGGCTTTGCAAATCTCCTCTGGAAATTGGCGAATTATGGCTTAACGCAAGCTGGCACGCGAATGAGAATTCATCAAAAATTGACAAATATCGGGATGAAGCAATAAAATATTTTGATATTTGTTTAAAAGAATGTATTATACCTTCAAATAAACGTGCTGAATATGCTTATCTAATCGGTGAACTTTATAGAAGAAACAAAGATTTAAAATCAGCCCAAATGTGGTTTATCAGGGTTGAAGATGAAACTGATGGGATCGAAGACAAAAGGTTTGTTTATTTATCACGGCAACAATTGAGCAATCCTAAAGAATATATAGAAGTTTTTTAACCGAAAACAGAATTATGGATTATTTATTATGAAAAATTACTTTCCTTGTAACAGAAAACTTTTTTCATGTTTTTTCGCGTTATTTATATCATTCTGTGTTCCAGCTTATTGCGTAGACTCAATTATAACGCATAAGGTTCAGTCCGGTGAAACTTTATGGGAAATTGCCCAGAAGTACAATGTTTCCGTAAATAATATAATCGAGCTGAATAAAATCCGTAATCACCGCAAGATTTCAAAAAATCAGGTTCTAAAAATACCGGTTAAAGGAACTAAATCTGTTGCGCAACCTTCAATTCGCAAAGAAAAGAGAAAAGCGAAAAAGAAAGTTTATGTATCTCCTGCTATAGAACAACTTATTTCAAAAAACGGGACTTATCACAGAGTGAAAAAAGGCGAAACTTTGTGGGAAATTTCCAAGATGTATAATGTCCCTGTAGGTACTATTATATCCGCAAATGGAATAGATTCTCCAAACAGTATTAAAGTGGGCAATAAATTATTTATTCCGGTAGAGCAAGAAATATCTTACAAAAAAGAAAACCGCGATTTTTACCGTGCTGGTGTTAAACAACAAGTTAAAAACCTTATTTCGTTACCGATTTTCATTCGAGCAAGAAGATGGCAGTATATTGTTATTCACCATAGCGGCACAGATGCAGGAAACGCGAAGTTGTTTAATTATTATCATAAATACAAACGCCATATGACTTATGGTTTAGCATATCATTTCGTAATTACCAACGGCAATAAAGGAACCGACGGAAAAATTGAGGTTGGAGACAGATGGAAACGCCAGTTGCATGGTGGGCATGTGAAATCGGATTTCTTCAATGAAGTCGGTATAGGAATCTGCCTTGTGGGTAATTTTGAAAAATATCCGCCATCGGCCGCGCAGTTTCAATCAACATTGGCTCTGGTTCAAGCGTTACAGGAAAAATACCATATCCCGACAAGACGTGTAATGGGACACAAAGACATTCACAAAAAACATACTCTATGTCCGGGGAAATATTTTCCCATAATAAAACTTAAAAATCTTCTGAGCAATTAAGAATATATTTTTTTATTTTGCGGTATAATTTTATCCAATTATGAAACGTAGTTGGGTTATCGGGCTATTTAATTCTTATGATGAACTATATTGCTTTTTAGTATTGTTACGGCGCAATTTTTTTATAAAAACAAATGAATTATTATGATTGATTTTATAAAATGTAATTGAGAATGGTAAAAAACCCTTGAAATATTATAATTGTATTGTTGATTTGAACAAATTGCCGTTACAATACAACCGGAGTTGATATTACCTCGATTTCTTCAGAACTTTGCTATTGCAGAAAGAAGTACTTTTTTTTCCAGCTAATTTTATATTGTCATTAGATCATCAACGAGAACAAAAATTAACAGCTAATTGATAATTTTTATAAAATTGCGGTATATACCGCAATAGCTCTAAAATCATTCGGGCGTAAGTTAGTTTATGAGTTCGAAGTAATCTGTATTATTCTGCTATATTGCTATTTGTGATATTCCTGCAACGGCCGTATTTGGCATTTCCCTTTACTCATTGCCTCAATTCCTTCTACACTCGCAAACGCGGCGGCAATAGAAGTAACATAAGGAATTTTATTGATGATAGCCATCATCCTGATAAAACTGTCATCGCTCTTGCTGTCTCTACCCAGAGGAGTATTGATGATTAACTGCAGTTGACCGTTAAGAATAGCGTCTTCAATATTCGGGCGCCCATCGTTTAGTTTATAAATCGGGAGGCATTTAACACTTTTCTCAGAAAGATAATTTTTGGTACCTTCGGTAGCGTATATATTAAATCCGAGAGCCGCAAGGCGTTTGGCAATAGGTACTAATGATGGTTTATCTTTATCGGATACGGTCAATAAAACATTCCCTTTGAGCGGGAGCCTTACTCCGGTGGAATCCTGTGCCTTAAAAAACGCTACTCCGAAAGTGTCGCCTATTCCCATGACTTCACCGGTCGCTCTCATTTCCGGCCCGAGAATCGGGTCTACTTCAGGAAACATATTGAATGGGAATACTGCTTCTTTTACTCCGACAAAAGGTATTTTCCAATTTGACAGTTCGGGAAAATCCTTAATTTTTTTCCCGAGCATAAGCTGTGTGGCGATTTGTGCGATAGGCACACCGGTTACCTTTGAAACAAACGGAACCGTTCTGGATGCTCTCGGGTTTGCTTCCAGAATATAAACTTTGCTGTCAGCAATGGCAAACTGGATATTGATCAATCCTACAACCTTTAATTCTTTAGATATTTTTGCGGTAATGTTTTCTATCTTTTCAGTATCGTCTTTGGAAATAGTCCTGCTTGGTATTGAACAAGCCGAATCTCCTGAATGAACTCCGGCAAGTTCGATATGTTCCATGATCGAAGCAACAAATGTATCTTTGCCGTCAGACAGGGCGTCGACTTCAATTTCAATTGCTTGCTCGAGGAATCTGTCAATTAGCATAGGGTGTTCAGGGCTTACCTGAATCGCTTCTTCGGCATATTTGATCAACATTTTTTCGTCGTAGATAACTTCCATACCTCGTCCGCCAAGAACAAACGAAGGGCGGACAATAAGCGGATATCCGATTCTTTTGGAGATGCGGATTACGTCATCCATGGAAAGGGCGGTATCGCCATCCGGTTGAAGAATATCAAGTTTTATCATCATTTCGCGGAACCTGTCCCGGTCTTCCGCTAATCGGATGCTTTCGGGTGACGTTCCAAGTATTTCGACACCGTTATCTTTTAATTCCTGCGCTATATTCAGCGGTGTCTGTCCGCCAAACTGGACTATTGCGCCAACCGGTTTTTCTTTCTCGTAAATATTGAGCACATCCTCAACTGTCAAAGGCTCGAAATACAATTTGTCGGATGTATCATAATCCGTTGATACCGTTTCAGGATTGCAGTTGACCATAATCGATTCATAACCGGCATCGCGCAAGGCTAATGTGGAATGTACACAGGTGTAATCGAATTCTATCCCCTGTCCTATTCGATTCGGGCCACCGCCGAGTATCATTATTTTTTTATTGGACGAAACTTGTACCGAATCATCCGCAACATATGTGGAATAGTAGTATTCCGCGTTTTTTGTGCCGCTCACGGGCAATGAATTGTAACTTCCTTTTTTGCCCATTGAGATTCGTTTCGCGCGTACGGTTTTTTCAGGAACCTTAAACATTCCGGCGAGGAATTTATCCGAAAATCCATATTCTTTAGCTTGCACGAGTTTTTCCGCAGGGAGTGTTTCCCATCTGAAAGATGACAATTCCTCTTCAAAAGCCACAAGTTCTTTCATTTCATTAATGAAATATCTATTAATTTTTGTCATTTCAAACAGCTCATCAACACTAATACCTTTGCGAAGAGCTTCATACATGAGAAAAACTCTTTCGCTTGAAGCAAACGCTAATTTCATTCTCAGTTCATCAAGAGATAAACTGCGCAGGTTTTTCGCGTCACCCAATCCGAATCTTTTGATTTCAAGAGACCTGATCGCTTTCTGGAACGCTTCTTTGAAATTTTTTCCTATACTCATCACTTCACCTACGGATTTCATCTGAGTGCCGAGAATATCTTTTGCCTGCGGGAATTTTTCAAAGGTCCATCTTGGAAATTTAAGAACTATATAATTTCCTGTAGGCACATATTTATCCAGAGTTCCTTCTTTCCAATAAGGTATTTCATCTAACGTAAGGCCGGCCGCCAGTTTTGTGGAGATTCTCGCGATAGGGAACCCTGTAGCTTTGGACGCCAGCGCTGAAGAACGGGAAGTTCGCGGATTGATTTCGATTACAACCAGCCGGTCATCTTTTGGGTTGTGAGCAAACTGGACATTTGTTCCGCCGATAACACCGATTGAATCGACAATCCTGTATGAAAGATCCTGCATTCTTTTCTGGAGTTTTTCACTGACAGTGAGCATAGGCGCCACACAGAAACTGTCGCCAGTGTGAATACCCATCGGATCGATATTTTCAATAAAACAAACGGTAATTTTATTGCCGGCGGCATCGCGAACAACTTCAAGCTCAAGTTCTTCCCAGCCGAGAACAGCTTCCTCGACAAGCACTTGATGAACCAGTGAAGCCGCTAATCCACGCTTAACTATAGTATGTAATTCATCTATATTGTATGCGGTACCGCCACCAGTTCCGCCAAGTGTATAAGCCGGGCGCAGTACCACAGGATACCCGAGCCGCTCCACAATCTGAACGGCTTCCTCAACCGAATAACAGGGTTCCGAGCGGGGCATATCAATCCCCAAATTCTTCATGATATTTTTAAAAGCGATACGGTCTTCGCCTCTTTCGATGGCATCGGGTTTTACTCCGACGATTTCTACGCCGTATTTATCCAAGATGCCCGCTTTGTACAAACTCAGCGCAAGGTTCAGCCCTGTCTGTCCACCAAGGTTTGGAAGAAGTGCGTCCGGACGTTCATACTTAATAATTTCCTCCAGAGTTTCCACAGTGAGCGGTTCTATATATGTCTTGTCCGCCATACATGGATCTGTCATAATGGTAGCGGGATTTGAATTCACCAGTACTACTTCATATCCTTCCTCTTTAAGAGCTTTACATGCTTGTGTACCTGAATAATCGAATTCACACGCTTGCCCGATAATTATTGGACCGGAACCGATAATCATTATTTTGCTAATATCTGTACGTCTTGGCATGTTTCCTCCTTCTTAAACCGATCGGAAAAATAAAGTATTTGGTTTATTTAAATAAAAGATTATTTATTTATTATCAAGACATTAAATATAATTAACTTCTCAGGCGAAAAAAGCATTTTAAATTAAATTTTTGGAAAAGTCATCATTATTGATTTATTCAAAAATTTTTTTACAAATCACTGCATCAATTTTTAGTGATTGCAACAATGTGATTATTATTTTGAAAATGAATGACAGTGATTAAGAAAAATAAAACATATATCCAGATTTCATGATTTTTTTGAATAATAAATCAAAGCTGGAATCTATTCCGTTTTTTAATCAGCAATAATACACATCTGTTAATATTTTCACTCATTTTAATACATCAAGCTACTATTTCATGAGATTGCAATTGTGCTGTGTAACAAATTTTACTTAATTTTGTCTAACATATTTAGAATAAGTAAATTGATTCGTATTATTCTCTGTATGCAAATGGACATATTTGTAATGTTTCAGGAATTAATAGATTGTATTTTGCCCAAATTGCCTTGAGAGATTTATAGAAAATAGATTAACTCATAATAGTACTCAAACTCTTTTTACGATGATGGTCAATTCGTGTAAAAAGCAAATGTCAACAAATTATCAACATCAGAAAGAAAGGAGTAACAAAAATGAAAAAATTATTTATTCCTGTTTTATCGTTTATCTTTATATCAGCAGCCATTGTTCGAGCCGAAAGTGTGTATCTTTTGTCAGGAAATTCAGAAATATGGACCATGGATAAATCTACCGGCGAACTCATAACAAAAAAGTATACTCTTTCGGAATATGGATATTCTTCAATCGGTTGGGATACCCTTTCAGCACATGACGGCAAATTATACGCGCATAATGCTGATTACGGAACTTTTGTCACAATCGACCCTATGAACGGTAACATTACAAACAATTTTAATTTAAGTAATTATAAATACCCTATTTTCTCTTCCACGGGAAGACTGTTTGTCAGATGTGCCGAGTCTTACCAGCCTTACCGGATTAGTGAACTAAACCCTGCATCCGGCACTGTAATTCAGGATTATGATATTAATCCGGTATCAGGGTATGCCAGAATTACCGCAATCACTTTTGATGCGAATGACGTTATGTTCGCCTATATCCAAGGTTCATCCATACAATTTGGGCAAATAGATCTTAGCACAAATAGTTTTACGGCTATTGGCGATACGCTTACCGATTATATAACAATGGATGATTTTGCTGTAGATGCCGATAATAATTTATTTGGTATATGCCATGGGGGTCCAAACTATTTTTTGGAGGTAGACATAACTACTGGAGCATTGACCCCTATCGGTTCTTCTCTAAATTTAAATTCTCAGGGAATAGAAATATTAAATTCCCAAAGCAGCATTCCGGAACCTGCATCATTAATATTATTGGGTTTAGGGCTAATTTGCTATCGCAGATTCTATCACAGATGAGCAAAAATCAGGGTATACATGATTGTATACCCTGATAACCTTTAAATATTAGCTCGGGATCAAGACGTCTAATCGTAACAGTCATAAACAATATAAGTTATTATTAAATAACGTAGTTAAAACCACCAAAAAACAAAACCTGCCTCCTATAACCTTCAGAAAAATTTTAAATTATCCGGTAACAATTCCCTAACAATAGAATGGTAATATTAGAAAAAACTAGTGGAACATCTCGTTAATTTGTATACAGGAGAATTTTATGGTAAACCAAATAGCCCGAAAAATAAAACGAAAAATACAAATCAAAATAATTTCCATTACCTGCATCGTCTCAATTCTGAATTCGGATTACCAGAGTGTAGCGTTTAATAACGAGCCGGAGAATGTATCTACATCAAAATATTTGGCGGCACAACAGAAATGCGAACTAGAATCTCCTTTATCTAAACCACTTGTCTATATAATCGAAGATGGGCACTGTATACCTGAAATTCAGTCAAATATTGCTAAAGCGTTATTCGAATTAAGAAAAAAACAGGATATATCGGATATCTATATTGAAGGATGCTGTGGTAATCAGGATTTCGATTACTTACGGTTATATCCTCTTGCCGGAAAACGGGAAAAAATTTTATCGGATTATCTGGAAAAAGGAATTATAAGCGGTGTTGAGTATTTTGCGGCAAATGCGGTGGCTGAAAACGCTGTCAAAGTAACCGGTTTGGAAGATAGGGATGTTTATATAAAGAATAAGGCTACACTCGAAAAAATATCTAATTACAGTCAAATAACTCCATTGATAAATAAGTTGAATGTAAGTATTGAAAATTTAATCAGCAGTATTTCACAGTATTCGTCTTTGGGTTTAAAGCAGGTTTTATCCTCACTTAATATAAACAATACCGAGGAATCCGTAAGAAGTTTAATGTTTTATAACGGATTTTATAAAAAAATCGATATAATCCGCGATTATCCTCAGCTTTGTGATTATTACAGAAACATTTTCGAGTTATCACGGACAAATTTCGATTCGGTTATGGCCCAAGCAAATCAATTTTCGGTTAGGCTCGATTCGCTGAAAATTACCGATGAACTATCAAAAATTATAAGGGTAAGACTGGCGAAACTATATTTATCGCCCATAGGATCAGATGATATAGACAGAGAGATTATTGACATTATTTGCACGAATCCGTCGTATGCCAATTTAAAGAAGTTTCTGGTTTATAATTATGCTCTGAAATCAATAGATAAAACAGTAGTCAACAATCAGGTTAACTCTTTTTTGGAAAGTTACCTGATATCTATTGCGCAAAACCAGGATGAAAAAAGCAGGATTAAGGTTTTTTTTGCCCTGCAAGCCATAAACAAACTGCTTAAACTGGATTTTTCGTATTACGATGCTATGGATCTGAACTGCAACAATTTATTCCGAGAAATCTCCATTGAATCGGAAAAAGTATCCGCCGTGTTTGCGGAAGAAATTAAAGGTTTGATTGATGAGCTCAATCCGATTGTCATGGAATCATTGCAATTCTATGATTTTGCATTAAAAAGGGATTTAAGCCTGCACAGGAATTTTATTAAAAATTACCGAAAAATCAAATCCCCATGTGTTGTTGTTATAGGTGGTTTCCATTCGAAAGGGTTCATGAGATATCTTGAAGATAATTCGATTCCATTTAATTTATTGAACGCGAAAATCTGCAATATCTCCAACTCAAACAGGAAAATATATATCCAGCATTTTATGACAACACTAAACCCGATTTCCAATATGGCATATAACAGCAGTTCTCTGGGTACCGAACCGGTTTTAAGTTTAACCGGAAAAACAGGCCCGTCAGGAATTTGGTTTAATGAGATCATCGGCAAACATGTTGACGCGATAAAACCCGATAAACAAAAATCGTCCGGATGGATCAATGCGTTAAACGCTAATGTAAAACGAACGAAGAATAAGGCCGCCAATATAATATTAGCTACCACTTTAGCGGTTATGCTGGGGTTAACAGCTATTCCATCGACAACGTATGCTCAGCAACAGACACCTCAAACTCCGGTAATACAGATAACTCAAACGCAAACCCAAAATTCAAATTTACCTAATCAACCGCTGGTTACAACATCTCCTGCGGCAAATCAGGCTACACAGCAGAAACCGCAAAATTCGGTGAGTTCATCCAATCCAAGTTCAACTACATCAATAAATACTTTCGATAAGCTGAAAACCAAAGTGACTGATTTTTTTAATTATATTCGTACTGAACTTAGTAAATATCAATATGTGATAGACAGATTCGCGAAATACGGGTATTACCCGCTAAGTTTTATTATCATTGCGCCACTTATATATTTCATATTGCTTAAAACATTATTCAAGAATTATTTGAATAAGTCTGACAAAAAAAACATACGTAAAGAATCGTCAAAAATATACGACCAAAAACTTCTTGATTCGATTGACATCCTGAAAAACTTTATCAAATTAGAGAATAATCAGATCAACGAATATGAGCTGGCAACATTGTATCAAGCGTTAAAGTTACTAAACGAGAAGCTGTTCAGGATTGTTGACCTGAATATCCTCAACAAAGTTTTCGATAAGCTTTACAATATCGCGAATGATAAAACCAAAACTGTTGAATTACGAAACCAGGTTGTTTCGGTATTTACGCATTATCAGTTGATCCTTAAAAAAGAACGTAAAAAATACGAGAGCCACTTATCTGAAGAGAAATTGCAGCTTAAGTTGTTTAAAGAAAAAGTAAGTTTTTTCCAGCTGGTTAAATATATGTTTTTATATCCGGCGATTCAAAATTCCACAATTGAAAAAATAGACCAGGTTTTTGATATCGATAAGGATATAGGAATGCTTAAATCTTTTAATAGAAGTATTCGTTATCACAAAATGATTCAATTTTTAGCTACTATCGGTTTTTTCGGGTTTGTATTGCTATTTACACCGATGCCGAATGCCCAGACCGCTATATTTTTCCTTCTGTTCCTGTCAACGATTAAGACTTTTGAGATTATATTGTTTTATAAGTTGCAGGGAACAACCGAGAAAATTGCCAAATGGTTTGAAATGCATCTGGGACGCGTAGCCAATTTTGATCGTCATTTGAGCGGTAAAGCGACAAAATTCGCATCATATATAGCTTCCGGTGAAATATCAAGATGGTATATGTTGTCTATTATATTGAACCTTGTTGGAGCCGGCATGGCGGTAAGTTGCATAAATGTTATGCTTCTTGTTCCGTATTTTGCCACGTTTTTCCTTGCACTATTTTTGTGCAAGCTAATGTTGGATCCGGAATTTAACAAGATAAAGTCAAGCCATTATGGCGCGTTAATCAATATTATGACAAAAATCAGCATTCCGGCTATTGGGTTGTTATTCGGCGGTTTGATTCAATCTTTTGTTATATCGAATTTGCTGGAAGTACTGATTATTCTCGGATCGGGCGACTTTATAAAAACGTTGTCCGATTCATCAGTTTATACGAAAGAAGTTTATGATATTCTTGACAGATTGGTATCTGAAGGCCATATTGTAACCCAGAAAACATGGAAATCATCCAAAGAACCGGCATTGATAGGTACACACAATATAGAAAAGTATGAGTTTAAAGGAATAACCTCATCAATTCTAAACGAAGCGGGTATCCCGATTATAGATAATCTCAATTTTTCCGTGGATAAAGGCGATATGGTGTATATAAGTTCGTCTTCAGGCAATGGGAAAAGTGTATTCGCAAGAATGATAACGTTCCACCTGAACAATAAAAAAGGCGAAGTTATCCTGACTACGAATAAAGGAAACCGTTTGGAAGTTAACCCGGATAACCTATCTCACAAAGAGTTACGAAACATATTCAGATACCTTCCTTTCGATAACATACCCGTAGGATTGAGCGTGGAATACATCTTGGACAATAATGAAAAGAAAAAAGCGGATTTTGTGAAATTCCTTAAACCTCTATTTGAGGAATTTGAAAAAGATGATTGCAAAATTTCAATAGGAAAATTCAATTACTCACAGCAAAAACGAATACTTATGGGATTGTTTTTATTTCTGAACAAACCTTCTTTTGTTGTTTTGGATGAGCCGTTTCTCGGCCTCGATGAGGCAAGTATAAGTTTGATGATCGAGTTTATTGTAAATTACAATAAACAGAATAATACTTCAGTTATTGTTATTGATGAGGAAGTACCGTCAAGTATTTTGCCCTTCTTTAAATATCGGTTTTTGTTTGGCGCTGGTAATTTATCGCCGCTGGAAAAACGAATTGAGTACAAAGAATGGTTAAATAAGAAGTTAAACAATATAACCGATAAATCTGATGAAACAGACAAAATCATGTCAACCGGATACGAAACAAAGGCAATTTCAAACTCCGCCCAATTACACAATACTGATAATGAACCGGTATCAGAAATTAATACCGGCAGTACCCCGCAACATCAAGTCAGTTTGAATGTAGATTTGAGTTATTTTTCTCCTGAAGACACGATAGAGCCGGACAAGACAAAAATAAACATGGAATTCATTGAATTCGCCCGCCAGGCTGTCCTGCAAAAAAGTGAGATTGAGCGACAGAATAGTATAAACAGACTGGTCCTTTTTGTCGCGGATATTATTGATAAAATAGAGATATTCGGACAGGAAGACGCTCCTAATAAGATGGTTTTATTGATGAACTATTTATCCGCCTCGGATGATCCGGCTAACACAGCGGCAAAAATAATATCTGAAATATTAAAAACTGCTGAGAGCCAGTTTATCGATAAAAAAAACGATAACCACGTTTATGCGGATTTAACTGGCTATATTTTAAATAAGAAACTATTAATCGGGCTTATTGCCGGTGCAATTAAAACTTCGTCAAGGTTAAGCAATAATTATACGGATGCGCTAAATTTCTTAACTGAAGACGAGATAGAAAAACGTGTCAATGATGAGTTAAAAAAGAGACGTGAAAGTGTTATTAATGAGATTGCAGAAAATATATCTGACAAATCGGCCTTAGATTTTATCAGTGAAAGCAAACTGTCGGTCTACGAGATCTCGCAAATCGTGTTGTTATTTAAACAAAATAATATCGATTTTGTATTCCTTCCATATGTCATGATGAATTTCAATTTAATATCTTTCAGAAACTGGCTTTTTATTGCAAATGATTTAAATATACCTGTAAACTCTACAACTCTGATGCTTGATACGGAGGACAAAATTGCTCGTTACGCAAAGATAAACGATATAAAACGCAAAATCAATGATATCGCTGAAGAAAATTCACCGCACTATTTCAGGAAAACAAAAGATATCGGTTTAAATTACCGGTTTTTTGATAATGCCGCATGAAACTAAACTCGGATTTTAGACCGAATTGTTAAACAGGCAGAACAATTCGCAAGGCCTTTATGATATCCTGAGCAACCTTATAACCTTGAAAAATGTATAAAATCGGGAAAAGTTTGTTTAAAACGACTGAAAAAAGTCGTAATCAAA
>CAYVGJ010000039.1:0-15504 GCA_964451165.1 uncultured bacterium | reverse complement strand
TTAGTTTTCAGAAACTTTCTCTATCTTAAGGATCTTGTATCGATGCGTTTCCGTGCTTACCTGAAATTCCACTTCATCGCCGGTTTTTTTACCGATAAGCCCTTGCGCGATAGGTGTTAGATACGAGATTATTCCCCTTTCCGGCTCAGAATCCCAAATACCCATTATAGTATACGAGCATTCAGTATTTTTATTTAAATCACGAAGCTCAACTTTGGTAGCGATCGAGACCTGTTTAAGGTCGATAGTATCGTACTCAATTACTTTTATTTTATTGAAGATACTCTCAAGCTCGGCTTTTTGGTGCAGAAGACGCGCTTGTTCTTCTTTAGCCGCCTTATACTCGAAATTCTCTCTCAGGTCACCGTAACTGCGCGCTATGCTTATCGCCTGTGCGTTTTTAGGTATCAATACATTCACAAGATTATAGAATTCAGCCTGTTTTGCTTCGTATCCTTTTTGTGATGAATATATCAATGTGCTTTTTGTTTCTTCAGACTTTATAATATCCTTTACTTCAGGACAGTTGATAATGAATTTGGCTATCAATGTCTGTTTGCTCGCCCTGTCTAATGAAGCGCAATCCGATATTGATTTGGCTACGTGAATTTTATGTTCCGCAGGGCTTTGTTTTAATAATCTGGTAACGAACTCACAGCTG
Source organism: uncultured bacterium (assembly GCA_964451165.1). GTDB lineage: Bacteria > Auribacterota > Auribacteria > Auribacterales > Auribacteraceae > CAYVGJ01. The sequence goes on along the minus strand of CAYVGJ010000039.1, from coordinate 14,843 downwards.
TTTTTGAAGATTAGATCCGTTATTTTATTAGTTATTTTATCGTTACCGTCGATTACGCCGGAATGATGCAGATCAAGCAAGTCGATCAATTTTTCAAGAAGATAGATTGTATCAAATTCCGCAAGAAAATCTTTATAGTTTGGTTCGTAAATATTTCTGGCTATCCAGAGAAGCAAATCTTCTGATTCACCGATCATGTCAAAGGCGAATTTAAAAGATTGTTTAATCCGGTTATCATTTTCAGGAGATTTTTTAAGGGCATCAATAATTTCATCGATCATTTCTACCGTTGCATTATTTAATAAATCAAAATATATATTTTCCCAATTATCAGGAAAGTCCACGGTTAAATCTTTTATTGCCTGTTTTTGAAACTCTATCTTATCCATAGAAGTAATGATTTTACTTATACTCTGGTTTCCTTCAAGTATGTTTTTTGCTGTAATTTTTGAATGTGACAATGCTTCAGGGTATGATGAAGCGAGAATAAACAACGTATAATACGATTCAAGAGCAAGAATCGGGTTTGAAGATAAATTCGAGTCAATGATTTTAGAAACATCAATCGCGATTTCCTTGTATAATTGATTGCTGAAAGGTTCTTTGGATTGTTTTTTAAGTTTTGTGGAGATAAAATTTATTTTCTCTTTCGCATTTAAAATAGAGAAATAACTTTTTCGCATTTTTTCATCAAGTGTTACCGGAGCGATTACCAGTGAAAAATACTTTTCTTTTTTCTCAGGGATAGAAATATATGGATCGGATTTAAGTAGTTTTTTTGTTTTATCCCACCATTTTTTCCAGTTATCCTGTCCGATGACATCGGCGGATAAAAGTTCTATGATATCTTCCATTTTCGCTTTATTGTCATCAAAGCTTCTAAGAACGATCTTTATTAATTCTACCGGATCGTTTTCCGCTAAATCTTTGAGTTTTGCCATATTTTTGTATTTCATTGCCGAAATATGACTGTCGTCTATCTTCTGTAATGCCTTAACAGCCAGATTGATATCCATTTTGTGGTCTTTTTTTGTATAAAAATCGATGGTTATAATTTTAGAGTCAAAATTTATATTCTTTATTTTACCGATACCCCAACTGTGGTGTTTACAGAAATCATCATTCTTAAAAACGGTCATATTCTCAAGGTTCTGGATAGATATAAGAATATCTTTTGTAATATCTTTTATACCGGATACATCTATAATTTTATCGAGATCAGGGAAATTCTCATAAATCTGTTTGTAAAACTCGATAATTTTATCAGCGGTTTCTTTATCGTGAGGAGTTAATTCAGCAGTTCTTTTAATAACTTCAACAGCATTCACAATTTTTTCTGCGGCAATAAGATGAGGGATAATCATGTTCAATAATAACACGGCTTCTTTTTCAAATCCTTTTTTTTCAAATTCATAACTTAGACCGATAAAAAGCTCATAATCAAGTGGGTCCCCCTCAATTAGCTGAAGCCAAATATCTTCCGCTTCTTTTTTCATCTTTTTGTTTAATAAATCTCGTATTTCTTCACGGTAAATGGATATCATACTTTTACACCTTGCAGGGAGAAAGATATTATTTTTATTATTTATAAAATCATTTTATCAGAAGTTATTTAAAAATTGAATATAAATTACGCCAGTGTTTTTAACCTTGCGAGCAATTTGCGTATATCTGTTTTGATATCAACAGGAAGCCCGGCTATATCCTCAACTTTTCTATCGATTCGTTCAAAAGCGTGAATCAAACTTGTTAAATCTTTTTCTGAAAGTTCGTTTGATTCCTCAGAGTTATCATCTTCAATCGATTCTTTTGTTTCTTCGAGAAAATCATTGTATTTCTTTTTCAAGGATTTGTCGGAACATCCTTCCTCGAAAGCCGCGTTGCGTAACTCTTCAAATTTTTCTTCAGGTATACTTTTATCCTGCTGAATTTTTGCCAGAAAATCAATTGTATTGAAATCGGGTATTTCTTTTTTAGAATAATCATTCAATACTTTCGGTTCATTCTCTTTTAAAAAATAATAAGATGTGGTTAACTTCTCCGCGGTTTTTTTCCTTATACCTATCTCCTGGGAACAATATCTATCGAATGAGTTATATCCCCATTTCTTAAAGGATTCGGATTTGAAAATATTATATAGTCTTTCGCCGAGTTCAATCCAGTTAGTTTTAAAATGAAGCGCGGTTTCTAAAACCAGATACCGTTCGGAATTTTTATCCAGTTCGTTAAGAAGATCCTGGATTTTTTTTATGCCTTTAGACAATTCAACGTTATTCGTGATTTCCATTTGTTTAACTTCCTTTTTTTGATTGTATTATAGTATAATATTTTTTTTTGTAAATGTTGAATTATAACAAAGTGAATTTAATTAATAAACAAAATTGGAGTTTAATTATGAAAATTAATACGATCAAACTCATTTTATTGCAGGTAATTATTGCGTCTATCGCTTTAACAGGTTGTGGTAAAAAGGAGACTCCTAAGGAAATCGCTAAAGAACAAAAAGAATATATCATTTCAAAATCCGATATTCCGGCCGATATTATGAAATCGTTTCCTTCTATTTTTGATTATGTATACATATCCGGTAAACTTATTTCTCAGGAAAGTGTGAAATTTGAGCGGGATTATTCTACTCCAAAAGAAATTCCCGACTATAAATCATCTCTGTTGATGATTGAATCGGAAGATTCTATAGATAAGATATATGAGTTTTATAAAAAATTGTTTTCACAGGATAATATAAGAACTACAATGAAAAATGGTGGTCTGAGCTCAGTTTTTTGTTCATATATAAATAATAATTCAGGGATAAATAATGTTCCTCTGGAAATTCAATTAAAAGTTACCCAACCATACACGAATTTCTCCGAAAATATTTTGGAATCGCAAATATCAACTGTGAATAATCAGATATCACAATATGAGAAGATTCTCCAGGCGCAAATCCAGAGAAAAAACCTCATGGATAATGATTCTCCCGAATTAAAAATGGTGGATAACGCGATAACTCATTGCAAAACACAAATCGAAAAATTAAAAAACCATGTGGAATTCCTGAAAAATAAAAGCTCGGTTATCGAGTTGAGAATGACCTACTTATATGCTAATGTAAAAAAGCCTTTAAATTAAAAAAAGGATTCTCCACACGAAGAATCCTTTTTTAAATCACTTTTTTAATGCGAGATTACCAGCGGGAATATCCGTAGTCATAATAATCATTGTATCTATAATTATATCCATGGCAGTCAATTTCATAAGATTTAATTATTACGACAGGCCTTCGATTATATCTTCTGTAAGGCCTGCGATGATGATAGCATCGCGAGTGGCATCTATGACCACGATAATAATAATGATCATCATCGGAGATATCCCGAATTATTCTTCCGCTTCCCATTAAAATTTTGCCGACTACAGACAATTCCCTATCGCTTGAAAATGCATAATTTCCCTGATACAGCAAAATCATCAGCAATATACTTGCAACTAACATGACCTTTTTCATTTCATTCCTCCGCTATAAGAATACTATTAAATTTCTATAAGACGTCTTATCGTTTCAACCATAAATTTTGACGCAGGAATTTCTTTTTTATTCGTTATATTGGATTAATTTGAGAAGTACTATGTTGCATTAAAGATGACTATTTATTAATATTATCCCGGATCAACTCAATAAGAAGATCCGCTTGCTGGTGATTCAAATTTTTTGCTTTTTCTGCGTATGGAAGTGCTTCCTTATACTTTTTTTGTGAGGCTAAGATTCTCGCGAGCTGAAAGAATGCTTCACGGTTAGCTTTATCTATATTAAGAATTATCCTGAAACAATTTTCTTCTTCCTGAGATTTGTTTTGAATTCTATATAAATCGGCAAGCAAAAAGTATAAGCGAATATCATTAGGATAAAAACCAATTCCTTTACCAATAACATCTTCCGCTTCTTTGTATTTCTTTAGATTAACCAGCGAAATACTTAAATAATAATAAACTTGCGGATAATAATGGGTTTTATTAATGACATTATAATACCATTTTAACGCTTCTTCATGTTTGCCTGAAGAAGCGTACGCTGAACCGAGATTTATAGATAAAAGAGAATAATGCGGGAATTTATCTGCTCCGGCGGTAAAAATTACTATGGCCTGCTCAGGGTTTTGTGTGGCAAGATAAATCTCACCCAGTAAATTATAGCTTTCAGGATTATCCGGGAAATCTTTTACCATGATTTTACCCCATTTCAATGCTGACTGAAAATCTCTTAGGGTATAATAAAAATCGGTTATGTTATAAACGGTTGCCCATGTGGTTTTTACAGGATCGTATAATTTCTGGAAAAATCTCAGAGCTTCTTGGTATTGTCCGGTTTCTTTGAAGATTGTTCCGAGATTTATCAACGATGGTTCATAGAGATAATCGTATTTAAGAGACCTCAAATACATCTGGCGGGCTTTGTCAATTTTTCCGTTTTCAAGATACATTGTGGCAATATTATAATATTCCTGTGCGAACCTTGGTTTATTAGCTCCAAAAAAATCAATATTGGATAAAAAAAGTCCTATAAAAAAAATAATCGATAAATTATAAAACTGTTTCAAACTTTTTAACCTTAAAGATTCATACAGGTTCCAAAATCCAACTGAAGCAAATATTATGAAAAATGGAACCGCTGGATATATAAATCTCGCTGAATGAAAAAAAATCAATGTACTTAATAAACAACCGCAAGGAATGGCCAAAAGCAATAGTTTTTCGCCCAATTGGTTTTTATTTTTTAAACCGGTTAAAAATAATGGTATTATTATGCCCAGAGGAAAATAAATCAATATATTGAATAATAAAAAGTTAAGCAACGACGAGAAATTCCTGAGAACATAAATATCTTTCTGGTTGGTGATTAGATAACCGTCAAAAAACAAAATGAGTTTCTTGAATTCAAGATATAAATATTTCAATGGATCAGATTTTATAAATTCAATGGATTTATGCATCCAGAATTTTGAGACTGAGGATAAATCACCGTTTATTTGTGTTTTTGCATAAAGAATTCCTGATAAAGTAATACCATTCATAAAATATTTCTCTGCTTCAGGATGCGTTTCCGGCATTTCCCCTGCTTCAGGGATTATTGGCGTATACCCTGTTGCTTTCGGATTGTTTCCGATATAAAAATTAATTGCGGCATTTGTGCCGATCCTGTTTTCATCAACTTTTAAAAAAAGTTGAGGATTTTTTACTAAAAATACAGCTATAATGCTTATTCCTAAAACGATTCCTGAAATTTTTACTTTTCGCGAGGTATTAAACGGGAAAAGAAAAACAGATATAATAATCAATGGTAAAGATAATATGGTCTCTGGACGAAGCAATACGGAAATTCCAAAAAAAATCGATGCAAGAAAACCCTGTAAATAAACTCGGGATTGCTTTTTCAGCAATGAAAATAAATAAATTGAACATAGACCGAAAAATGTAACTAATGGTTGTTCAATAAGTTCACCTTCAAAAAATACAAAAGGTATGTATAAAGAGGAAATCAAGAACGCTAAAAAAGACTCTTTTTTTCCAAAAAATAAACGTGATATGCAAAAAATAAGCAGGCAACCGATCGCTCCGGTTCCCCATTGGATAGATCGTATAATTAATGGCTCTGTTCCAAATACCCGATAAAAAAAAGATATCAATAAAGAATAATATGGTGATCGGAAAAGTAAATAAGGTGCTCCTTTACCTGTGGCTATAGCAGACGCGAGATTATGGTTTGTATAACTGAGAAGAATGTTTTTTTGAAAAAAAGGCTGGCTGTTTATATCGCAAAAATACAATAGCCTGATCAAAAAAGGTAAAATAAATAGAATTAATAAAATTTTCTTGATAACTGGTTTCATTTGAGAATAATTTAAAATGTTTTTTTTTGGATATATTACATGTAATTAAATCAAATGTGAAATAAATTTATCAAATATCGGTAACTATTATGATTCAACTAATAAATATATCAAAACAATTCGGTGAAAAAATTTTATACCGAGACGCTTCTCTTACCATCAAACCTTCAGAAAAAGTAGGGCTTGTAGGTTCAAACGGAAGCGGAAAAACAACTTTACTTAATATAATCGCTCAGCAAATATCCATAGATTCTGGCGAAATAGCCATTTCAAAAGGTTTTAGAATAGGCGTTCTCGAACAGGAATTTCACATGGATGAAAACAAATCTGTAATTGACGAGGTTAAAGATTCTATTTTTGAATATGGCAAAGAAATTGATCAGCTGAAAATATCTATCGCTTCCGAAAAAGATCCGCAGAAACTCAAACATCTAATGCGAATGTATGAGGATTTGGAACATAAGTTTCATACTCACGGAGGATACGAGATTGAGGCAAATTGCAGAAAGATTCTGGGAGGATTAGGATTTAGCGAAGAGATGATTTTACGCAAATGCGGATATTTCAGTGGAGGTCAGCGAATGAGAATCGCTATAGCTAAACTGCTGGCTTCCCCGCTTGACGCACTAATGCTTGATGAACCAACCAATCATCTTGATTTGCCGTCATTATTGTGGTTTGAAGAATACATTAAATCATACGAAGGTATGGTTATAGTTATTTCCCATGACAGGGTATTTCTAAATAATATTGTCAATAAAATTGCCGAAATCAGCAATCAAAAAATAACCACGTATACCGGTAATTATGATGAATATGTGGAAGCGAAATCAGCGTATATTGAAAAGCTCGAGGCAACACAGAAAAATTTATTGAAACAAAGGGAAAAAACAGAAAGATTTATAGAGCGGTTCAGAGCTAAGAATACCAAATCCAGCCAGGTTCAAAGCAGAATCAAAATGCTTGAAAAACAAATAATGATAGATATTCCGGAAGCCGAACGGACAATCGATTTCAGTTTTCCTCAACCTGAACGCAGTGGATATGAAGTAATAAAAATGAATAAAATATGCAAAAGTTATGGTTTAAATATTATCCTGGATGATATAAATTTATCCATAAAGCGCGGCGAAAAAGTAGCAATAATCGGTAAAAACGGAACAGGGAAATCAACGCTAGTTAAAATTATGGCTGGTATCATTGAATCCGATTCCGGAACATTTTCTTTGGGAGTTAATGTAAATGTCGGGTATTTCTCACAGGTTCATGTTGAGCAACTTGACGAATCTATATCTATTATGGAAGAAATGGAAAAAATAAGGGGCAATAAAGCTCCTACTGACGTGAGAAAACTTCTCGGTGTATTTTTCTTCACCGGCGATGATGTCTTTAAAAAAATAGGGTTATTGAGCGGAGGTGAGAAATCAAGGGTACTTCTGGCAAGAATGCTTCTTTCACCATCTAATTTCTTAATTCTTGACGAACCAACAAATCATCTCGATATGGCCACACAATCGGTTCTAATTGAAGCTCTTGATGAATTTAGCGGTACAATTTGTTTTGTCTCCCATGACAGGTATCTGATAAATAATGTAGCAACAAGGATGATTGTATTCGATGATAATGGTATAACCGATTTTCCCGGTAATTATGATGAATATACACGTTGGAAAAAAGAAGAAGAAAATAAATCCCCTAATCAAAAAGATAAAAATACAAATATAAGAAAAGATGAAAAGAGAAAAGAAGCACAGGAAAGAAATATCAAATATAAATATAGAAAAGAGTATGATGACAAAATATTACATATTGAATCTGAACTGGAAAAATTAATGAAGGAGGAAGATTCGCTTAATAAAGAATTGGCTGATACTGCGAATTACAAGAATCAGGAAAAAATAAAATTTATTACTGAAAGATATAAAACGGTTAAAGAAGAAATAAACTGCCTAACTACAAAATGGGAAGAATACTCATTGGAGAGAGAAAGATGGCTGTGATTCTTTTTTTCTAACCCGTAATCCCCTGTTGTCATCAAATTTTATTAATTATAAATATCAGATTATTATAAAAATAATTCATGATTATTGATTAATTTTATACTTGATAATTAAGATATTTAGACTAAATAAACATTTCAAAATGCCGATTTAACAATATGGGTTTATTATAAAAACATATCATTTATATAGGCAATCACAGATGAATAATGCGCAGAATAATATCAAGTTTATCAAGGATGAAGGTATAATTCTATTCAATAATCGACGAATCTCTCTGTTTGACATTGAATCATATCATTTTTTATTGCGGGACTTAATAAATGTATTGGGGGATAAAAAAGCGCATGAAATCCTTATGCGTGTAGGATATTCCGCTGGTTATTCCGATGCAATGAAAATGCGTGACGAATTTGTAAATACGAATTTCAATGTTTCTTTTGAAGTAATATTGAATGCTATAGAAAAAAGAGGCATGGCTAAAATAAAGTTTATCGATATGAAAATCGATAAAGAAAAAAGTGAGTTTTACGCTAAGATTGAAGTTAAGAATTCTTTTGAATCCGAACAATATATGTTCAGATTTGAACAGTCATGGTCCAGTAACAATTGTAGTTTTCTTAGCGGATATATTTCCGGATTTGCTTCAATGAATATGGGAATGGAAATATATTTTCATGAAACACAATGCAGGCTTGATGGAAATTCATTTTGTATTTTCGAAGGTAGACTTTTAAATGATTGGGACGACAATACAAGAAATTTAGCCAGCGCATTGTTTAGTAAAACTCATTTGCCTGATAACATTAAAAAGGAAAACTTCAGTTCCAAGGAAACTTATTACGATTTATACGAAAATGCGCCTGTTATTTATTATACCGTAAATAGAAACGGTATAATTATTGAATGTAATAATACCGCGTGTAAAAAATTAGGTTATAATAGAAACGAAATAATCGGCCAGCATATATCCAAATTTTTCCTGAATTATAACGAAGATAAATTCTGGAATACTTCCGATCTTAAATCCGGTTTCAAACATTTGGAAGGTATTTTCATAACTAAAGACAATACCAAAATGCATGTATCTTTCGATGCGACAGTATGTATTGATGAATTTGGAGAAATTGAAATAATGCGATGTACATTGATAGATATATCCGAAAGAAAAATACTTGAAATGAAGCTAAAAGAAAAAAACAGAATGCTTGAGCAGATGAATAAAATCGATGCTCTTACAGCAGTTTATAATCGGAGATATCTAATGGATATTTTTGAAGCTGAATTCGAGAAAGCTGACCGATATGGTTATCCACTATCGCTTGTTATTCTTGATCTGGATAGGTTTAAACAGGTTAACGACTATTTCGGGCATCAGTCCGGTGATAAAATGCTGAAAATAATAGCCGGGATTTTAAGTAAAAATGTACGTAAAGGTGACATTGTAGCACGGTTTGGCGGAGAAGAATTTATAATTCTTGCTCCATGTACTGAACTACATGGCGCTTATGAATTATCCAATAAAGTCCGCTCTGTTATTGAAAAAGAAGGTGGAATTGAAATAGAGAAAGATGTTACAATACATGTAACTGCAAGTTTTGGTGTCGCGACTTATTTCAACAGCAATTATATCGGATTAAATAGTTTCCTTCAAGCCGCCGATGATGCTTTGTTGAAATCTAAAAGAAGCGGCAGAAATAAAGTTACTGTAGATGAGGCTAAAACAAACTCCTGATTCACAATTCTATTCGTAAAACTCAAATATTTTATTTTTATTTGCCAAGTTCCGATATCTGATGTATACTTATATTGAATGATAAACGGTATTATTTGTGGTGTAAAGTATCTATAAATTTTATATTCAATGAGCGGTAAATTGAAAATTAAAGCTAAAGACTACATAAATATAACTCCAAATTCGTTTTCAAATCTCCCGTTGGAGACAAAAACGGAGCTTATTGCTCACCATTACACTTTCAAAAGAAGAAAATTAAACTGCTCTATTGTAGATAAGTTTCTCAAAGATATTGACCAGGAAATAATTTTATCAACACTGGAGAATATGCCTGGAGAATTCCCCAAAAAAAAGTTTTTCAGGTCAATAAAAAATATCGATAAAGATATATTGAATTCATATCTGAAGAAATTACCAAAATCAAAACTTGGTGAGGTGATATCATACCTCAAACTCGAAGATAGGAGAAAAATTTGTCCTGAGATTCTTTTTGAAATTGATGAAAATAATCTGCCAAAACTAATTAACCAACATTTTACTACATTTGGTAAACTTGATGATAAATTTTTTAAACTGTTAACCAAATATCTTGATTCTATGCAAATTAGAAGACTTTTTGTATCTCTTGATCCAAGAATACTTAAGTACTTTATGAAAAAAACAGCTCTGGATGATTTGAAGAACTATTTACTTTGTTTAAAGATAAATAATTGTTTAAATATAATGGAGAGCATAAAAGGAAAAATTAAAATTGTAATATTGCATACAAAAAAAGATTTTCTTGCCAGATTAGGAAAACGGAATAAAAAAAATGTTCTGGTTGTAAACAGAGATTTGTTTAAAAATCTGGATTTACTGAATATTAAGATAGAATTACTTCTACAAAGAATACGATTAAGGCAGAGAAAACACATCCCGTCTTTTATAGAACCGTTATACCATGATTTAAAGCTTCTTAATTCCGTTATTAACCTTCCCGTAAAAAGCTTTGAGCAAATTATATCATTTTTAAACGAATTTAAATATTCTGAACTTGATTTTATATATAAAGTCATTGTTAATTACGATTTTAATCAATTCAGGAAGATTGAAGAAAAAAACTATAACAAAATAATTCAGACAATATTTGATCTTTTATATCAGAATTATGTGAAGAAATATTTTCCAAAAAAAGAAAATGACATTGTTTTTAAGAAGAAAATAAAAAAATTAATCGCTTGTAGGTTTATTGAAAATTATCTTGAAAGTTACAATGGGGACGGATACCCTTTCCTTTATCAGTTTGATATCTATCTTGATGCAGATGGCAGGACATTACTTGGATATTATAGAAAAGACAAAGTAAACATAGAAATCAGGCCGACAATAAAGCAATTCGCAAAATCCTTTGTTAGGTTTCGCCCGCGATTAAATGGTTATTACGATGTTTTTAAGATAAACACAAAAGCAAATATTATTGATTTTGTACCTGTAACATACCAGTTGGTTAATGGTAAATTCCAGCATATTTCTGCAGGATATTCTGTAGCCTCATTTGTAAAAGGATATAATGTTATTCCATTAACATTCAGAAATTATATAACTTCTGATTCGAAATTATATTTCGGCAAAATCGATAATGAGGTGGTACAGACTTTAATAAGTTACCTTGAAGGATCTACACCTATTGAATGCATATTGAAAAGACAATCTGATTCGTATGTTTTAAATATTTATTTACTTAATTCACATACAGGAAGGTTTGAATATAAAAAATGTATACGGACAATATTGTTGCGCAGAGAAAAACCGTATTTTAAAGATATTACATTTGATTTTTCACCACAGAATTTCTTTGATTTAGATAATAGTTCGTTTAATAGTTCAATTCGATATTTTAAAAAAGAATTCTTTCTGAATTTTTATGATAAATTGACAATGGAACAGAAGAAAGAAATTTACGAACGATTGAATTCAAAAGGTGAGGGTGCGTTAATAGATAAAATTGGGGAAGAAAGATTTACCGAAGATCTTGATAAGCTCTCAACTGCTTTTGGTGAAGAACTGGAAAATATCAGCGATTTCATTACCGATAGGAGTGGTATTGAAGAGAAAATCGCTGATGGAAGTGAATATGTTGAGTTTCCTGAAACATTCTCACGACGTAAAACAGATCACACTCTGCAAGAATTGCATGATGTTGACGATGACGCTTTCTTTAATGTCAGAGAATATGCACGAATAGAGGAATTCGGATTTGACTTTACGGCTTATCCGCCCGAACTTACATTTAAAATCAAAATGGAAATTCTTGAAAAAATATATGAAAGTTTCCCTCAGGATTTAAGAAGATACATTAAAATTCATGCTGAAGAAATCGATGATGAAATCCAGGAAAAAATTGAGGAAATCGATCCAAGATTACTTGATGGAATCGCTTTAGGAAAATCTTTTGCTGTAAGGAAAGATCCGATAAAAAGAGCGTTTATAAATGGATTAATTAAGTTGTTTGAAGATAATATGTCATATGACATTATAAATGATGTAGTAGCGTATTTACGAGATTCGAAAATAAAAATACGTTTCAGTGATGACGAGAAAAAATTTATAGTACGTAGTGATGTGATTAAAAAGACACAGGATATGGTCAACTGGAGTTATGATAAATTGATTAAGAATTTAAATGTAATAGTGAGTGACATTTAAATAAAAAAGTCTATTTTTTATTGATCTGATTGATTTATTTTGATATAAAATACCGAACATTTATTATTGAGAAAATTTAATGCGCCGTTAGCTCAGTTGGCAGAGCAGCTGACTCTTAATCAGCGGGTCGTAGGTTCGACTCCTACACGGCGTATTCTTTTTTTGAACTACTTACAACAATTCTTACCACTAAATATAATCAAGTCTTTGTTAAATAAAAGGTTATAATTATTAATTGACAGTCGTAATTCATTCTTTTACGGTAATTTTATATAACCTTATACCTTTTTCCTGTGAAGGATGAGCCACATTGTTAGGACCGCCGCCCTGATCGGTGTAAGTCGTGGTATTTCCTTGTGAAGAATAGTTTGAATTGAGAACAGTCCATTGGTCGTTTGTTAGATTTGATTTTACCGAAATAGTATATTTTTTACCCAATGCACTTTTAAAATTTAATTCGAAGATGTCCTTCCCTGTTGCCTGATTCACAATTTTGTTGAGTGAGTTTATTTTGAAGTAACTATTATTATCGCAGGGATCTGTTCCTGCAATGTATTCCTTAAAATCGGAAAATCCATCATTATCAGTATCAATAATATTTGGATTTGAACCAAAAATTTGATCTTCGATCCCATCACTGAGACCATCGTTATCTGAATCTTTCTTGTATGGATCGGTATTTGATATGTTTTTTTCATAACTGTCTGGTATACCGTCATTATCGGAATCGAATTTTGTCGGTTCAATTTTGCCGGTGAATTCCGAAGAATCGATTGTTCCGTCGTTATCTGTATCGACTTTGAGTGGATCGGTATCATATCCCCACCTAATGCATTTTATGGCGACGCCGGTTGGCGAAGTGTAAGCAAGATAAACATAATCAATGGAAACACATGTTTTGAATACCCAATTCCCATTAATATTAAAATCGTTATCTATAAGTACAGGGTCTCCTATCAGATAACCATCTTTATCCACTGCCTGCATATAAATATTGGTTTCTGAGATATAAAAAACAAGATATCTTGAACCATCCCAGACAATATCACAGAATGCGGCGTTTTCGGAAATAATAAATTCATCGCCAATCTTGTTCCCGCTATCTGAAATTAATTGCAGTGATACATAGAAATTAGGTTCTTGATAATAGCACCATCCTACAAGGTAATTATTACCATCGCAAGCAACCGATTTATAGATCGTTTCGGTTTCGCTCAGACGTGGACAAATTTTAAATGGTTGTGTGTAAACAGGTTGCCCATTGGATACGATTTGACCAAATAAACTATTGTCTCCCCATATAATAAGATAGTCATTTCCGTTTGTTGATACCGCGGGTTTGGAACATGAACTGCCGGACAAATCAGCTAATTTAATTGATACTGGATTTGTTGTCGGATCATTTGAAATTCTTGTAAAATAAATTTCTTTATCAGTCATGTCGGTATTTGTAAAATTTGCGTTCCAGGCAAATCCGATATTATTGGCATTTGTAATCGCATAATCTGAATATGGATTTTCCGGAGAAGGTATATAATAAGTTAATCGGTTACTTTCCGATACCAATTGATAATTTATTGATAAATCAGAGTTTATAAAAGAGCATAAAAGTTTCTCACAATAATAGCGGTATCCATATGCTGTTTCTATCATTTCCGTACAGGATAAAGAGATTGTAGGGATTATTGGGCAAGGAGTAATCAATGGATAATAATAATAAGTTTCCCATACAGACAAACCTATTGCAAAAGTTCCATTTAAATATAATGGGATCGGATTCATTGCTGAATTACTTATAAGAAATTCTTCACCTAAAGAATCAGTTGCGATATCATAAAACCTTGCAAAAACCTGATTCGAATCATTTACGCATAGAAGAAGTTTACCATTACCGTAACACATATTGAAATTCAGCACGTCCGGGTACATATTAAAATTTATATCCTTTAATAGTTTTATTTCTTCGCCGTCAAGCAGACCATCTCCGTCTGTATCGGGATTATTCGGATTGGTCGAGTATTGATTTATTTCGAGGTTATCGGACGCCCCGTCATTATCGGTATCGGATTTTATTGGTGAAGTCAATGTATGATTAACTTCGATAAAATCGTTGATGCCGTCAGAATCTGTATCGCTATTTCTTGGGTCAGTTCCGAGATTATATTCCTGCAAATCGGTTAAACCGTCATTGTCTCTATCTAAAAGAGAATCGTTGGTTTTAGGATCAAAATTGTTGTCGATTTCGAATTTATCAGATAATCCATCATTATCCGTGTCTGAAGAATTTGGGTTTGTTGTATAGGTTATAATTTCATCGTAATCGGATAACCCATCGTTGTCGGTATCGGCAATAGTTGGGTTTGTATTGTGTGTAAATATTTCGCTATAATCAGATAATCCATCGCTGTCAGTATCATTATTCAGAGGATCAGTGAAATATTGATCGATTTCGAGTTTATCGGATAACCCGTCATTATCCGTATCAGCTTTTGTTGGGTCCGTGCCATATCCTGCTCCGGGTGTGAGGAATGTACC
>CAYVGJ010000038.1:0-16604 GCA_964451165.1 uncultured bacterium | reverse complement strand
AAAAATCAAAGCGGGGAGTAATCTTGCAATAAATTACGCGATTACTTTTTTTAATAGATTAGTATTGCTGATAGAGTATTTTTTAGTGTTCCAAGGTTGTTTTATCGGCTGGGCGCGATATTTTAAAGGGAGACAATGGATACCAATCCTGTCTCCCTGATTTTTTGCTATGTTTTATGGGAATCTTATTTCAAAACAACCTGAAAATAATTAAAAAAGGGTCATTCTCCGCCTTGAATCCATTGATCCATAAGAAGCGGTTCTCCGATCAGTTCTTGCCCGGAGAAGAATATATCGATTTCGCGTTTTGCGGATTCTTCCGAGTCGGAAGCGTGTATCAGATTATAGCGCAGGCTGATGCTGAAATCGCCGCGTATAGTTCCCGGTTGGGCTTTGTATCCGCAAGTCGCCCCGACCATAGCGCGCATTACGCTGATAGATTCCTCGCCTTCAGCCACAAGCACAACAACCGGTCCTGAAGTTATATATGTAATAAGGTCATCGAAAAAGTGTTTTCCGATATGCGGTTCGTAATGCTGTTTGGCGATAGATTCGGATATCCGCATCAATTTCATCGCGGCGATTTTTAACCCTTTGGATTCGATTCGCGCAAGGATAGTTCCGAGCAATCTTCTCTGGTACGCGTCGGGTTTGAGTATGATTAGAGTTCTCTGTTGCATTTTTCCTCCTAAATATAATTAATTATTCGCGGGCTCTTCCGCTGGTTGGTTTCTGAGACGGTTGATATCGTTTATCCTTTGTTTTGCCCGATCGACATACGGTGATTTCGCGTAAAATTTTATTACCGAGAAATAATATTGTTCCGCCATAGCGAAATTTTTGGTGTTAAACGCTTCGTCAGCGCGTTTGATTATGTTTTTCGCTTCTTTGTTGGACTGCAAATCGTCCATATAATGTTTGTATTCGGGATCATTTTGGATCTGCTGAATCCGTCCTGAGATAAACAAGTCCCAGTGTGTGCCTTTAAACCGGGTTCGAAGCGATTCGAAAGCCTCAATCGCCTCCATGAAATATTTTTTATTGTATAGATCATTAGCTTCTTTATATTTTTCCCTGCCGATTTTTTCCATTTCTTCTTTAAGTTTCTGTACTTCCTTTGCCTCATCCGTACCCGGATTGGTCTGCTGGATTGCGGCAACGATTCTCTCCAGGGCGTAATAACGTTTGTACTCAAAACATTCTTTTGCCTGATAGACAAGCGCTTTCAAATTGGTCATATCCCTGTTTTGTTTAATATAATCAAGCACTTGCGGTGTCTGGCTGGCTGAATTGAGTAATTCGCGCGCTTCCTGCCCGTAATCGGTATTCTTATAGATATACAGATAGTTTCTTATTTGTTCCATCGCCAGAATATACTTTTTTGAATCATATATGGATTTGACCTTAAAAAACTCTTTTTTCGCACAGGCAAGTTCGATCATCAGTTTTTTGTGGTAATCAAGCGCGTTGGATAAAGCAACAGATATTGATTCTTTATCTGAGATCCCTTTGTTATACGATATTTTTTTGCCTTTATGGTCGCAGATCATCAGCGAGGTTGAGGGGTTTTTGGAGTAATATTCGGGGAACTGGTTTTTTATGTATTTTACAGGTACAACCTTTGTTATAAACCGATTTAGCTGGTCTTTGAGCTGAGTGTCGTTCACAATCTCATTCCATGCCTTTTTATCTTTCGATGAAGTGTATACAAAAAACGCCAGAGGCATATTTTTTGTTTTCGCTTCCTCAATAAGTTCTCCCGCTGGATTTTTAGAGACAAAATCAGAAAAAGGGAGCCTTCCGCAAAAGATTACGTAGATACCGGTAAACAAAAACAGCAATAAAATAACCGGCACAAGAATCAGTAAAAGTTTCGAGCGCATCATTACCTCATTTTCTTATTTCGGAAACCCCGATATAAATTTTTCCAGAGCGGGGAACTTAGAAAATATCCTGTATTCTATGAGGATAAGTATGGTTTTTAAATCTCTCATTTCTTCTTTCAGGGTTTCTTTACCGCTCACAAAATCTATCGCTTCATGGCCGATATCTTTCAAAAATCCGGCTATCGTTTCTGTGGTTAAGATGGAATCCAGATACTCAAAGAGTGATTTTTTTGTTTCTTCGCTAAGCCAGACACCTTTGCAGGAAAAACATACTGGTAACACTATATGCGATCCTTTATAATCCACATTGAACAGATGTTGTGAACAGGAAGGACATTTTATACCCGCAGGATTAACCTTATGTTCGGATAAATGTTCCCACAAATCAATGTTTAGCCAGCAGAGAAACTCGTCGGTCTTGTCTTTGAATTCCCTGAGTTTATCTTCCTCAATCCATATAGAGCCGCATTTGGGGCACCGGTCGATATTTAGCCCTTTATAAACCGTGTTTTCAAGTTCAATACCTTTGCATTTAAGGCATTCCACTTTATTAACTCCTTTTAAATTCGAACGCAAGTTTGTTTAATATCGATATTCCTCTTTCTATTGTAGCATCGGGCGCGGCAAATGAGATACGGATATGGGTATCTTTTTCGGAAAACACGTTGCCGGGTATGATCAGTAAATTGTTCTCGATAGCGCGTTTAACGAATTCCGTAGCGTTTAAGTTAGGCGCCTCGGGATAAATATAGAACGCTCCGCCCGGTTTAACCACATTGAAATTATCCTTAATTCCATTGTATATCATATCTCTTTTCGCGGCGTATTGTCGACGAATATAATCGGTATTATAATCCAGCGCGTCCAAAGCGGCGTACTGCGCTATGGATGGAGCGCACACAAAGGTATACTGCTGGAGTTTGATCATCTCTTTGATCAGATCGGAATTGCCCGCCGCGTATCCGACCCGCCAGCCGGTCATAGCGTATTCTTTGGAGAACCCGCCAAGAATCAGTGTATCGGGATAATATTTGGCGATACTTTCGTATTCGCCATCGTAGACGAACCCATCGTATATCTCGTCGGAAACAACGGTAATACCGAATCTGGAGGCGATATCCGCAACGGCTTTGAGTTCATCCGGCGAGTTTACCACCCCTGTCGGGTTAGAAGGTGAATTCAGAACTATCAGTTTTGTTTTATCAGATACCACTTTCGCGAGGTTTTCCGGCAATATCCTGAACTTTTCGTCAAGCTGAAGGTACTTCGGCACCGCTCCGGTAAACCTGCACAGATGTTTATACATAACAAAATACGGATCCGAGAACACAACTTCGTCGCCCGGATCAAGCAAAGTGAGAAACGTCAGGAGAATACCGCCCGATACACCGCTTGTGATAATCACATCATCAACTTTCGCGCCTTTTTTCTCAAAAACCATGTTTTTTATTTTTTCGCGAAGTTCGGTTAAACCCTGCGTCAGGGTATAGCTGTTGAATCCTTTATTGATAGCGGTTATAGCCGATTCTTTCAATATTTCGGGCACATCGAAATCAGGCTGGCCGATACTCAGATTTACCGGATCTTTCATGGTTTTTGCGAGATCAAAAACTTTTCTTATTCCGGATGAGTCGATAACATTCATTCGGGAAGCGAATTTCATTATTTTTTCCTTTCAAATAAATTGTTTCCGTACGAGTCTATGGCAACAACCGCGGGGAAATTTTCAATTTCCAGTTTTCTCACCGCTTCCGTGCCCAGATCCTCAAATGCGATTACCTGTACTGACTTTATGCATTTATGAAGAATCGCGCCGCCTCCGCCTAACGCGGCAAGGTAAACCGACCCGTATTCTTTCATCGCGTCAATAACGTTTTCTCCTCTTTTACCTTTACCTATTGTAGCAGTAATTCCCATTTTTAGCAATAGCGGAGTGAAATCGTCCATACGGTAAGCCGTAGTGGGGCCTGCGGACCCGATTATTTTGCCCGGTGGAGCCGGTGTCGGGCCGACATAATAAATTATTTGCCCTTCAAGAGGGAACGGAGGTTGTTTTCCTTCCGTGAGCATATTGTTAATCCGTTTATGCGCGGCGTCTCTGGCGGTATAGATTGTTCCTGAAAGAAGAACCTTGTCGCCGGCTTTCAGCTGGCGCGCTTGTTGCCGGGTTAGAGGCGTATTGATCGAATTTGAGGTTATGTTCATTTAACACTCCTGAATTTTCAAAATTCCGCTGTCTGAAACCTGAGAGCATGACACGATATGTTCACAGCTACAGGTAACGACGCTATGTGAGTCGGATACGTCAAAACGCGAATCCCTAAAGCCGTGGTTTTGCCACCCATTCCCTGCGGGCCGATATCGAGCTCGTTTATTGATTTGAGCAGATCGTCTTCCAATTGAGCTATATGCGGTAATGGACTGTGTTCATAAAACGGCAGTATCAACGCTTTTTTCGCCAGATACGCCGATTTCTCGAAACTTCCGCCTATACCCACACCGATAAATAACGGCGGGCACGGGTTGGGGCCAGCCTCAAATACTGTATCAAGTACAAATTTTTTTACAGCGTCGATTCCCTGAGTCGGTTTGAGCATGGCTATCCTGCACATATTCTCGCATCCGGCACCTTTAGGCATAACGGTTATTTTAAGTTTGTCGCCGGGCACAATCTCATAATGAATTATCGCCGGGGTATTATCGCCGGTATTTTGTCGCATCAGCGGATCGCTGACCATAGATTTGCGAAGGTAACCATCGCGGTAACCGATGCGTACTCCTTCGTTGATCATATCGCCGATATTCCCGCCGGTAATATGCGCGTCCTGCCCCATTTCCACAAACACGGCTACGCAACCTGTATCCTGGCAGATAGGGAGGTTTTCTTCGCGCGCAACCTTATAGTTCTCAATAAGCTGAACCAAAATTTCTTTTGCCAGTGGATTGGTTTCTGCAATCAGGTTTTTCTCAAATGAATCCGTTATGGATTTATCGACGGTAATATTTGCCTCTACAACCATTTGCGCTATTTTGTCGCGTATTGATCCGCTGTTGATTTCACGCATATTGTTATTATCTCCAGAATAAAAAATCAATTATCGGGAATATAAGCGGCGCTGCTGTGGTCTTCTTCGTAAACTTCCACTTTAATAACCTTGACCGCTTTTGCCTCGATTTGTTCGGCAATATTGTTATAGATTATCCAGGCGACGTTTTCCGAAGTAGGGTTTAACCCGTTGAAATATTCCAGCTCGTTAAGGTACTGGTGATCAAGTTTTGACAAAAAACCGTCTATAATATCCAGTAAAACCTTAAAATCTATAACCATACCCGCAGGATCCAGAGAATCCCTTTTTACAGTAACATATACTTTCCAGTTATGGCCGTGGAAATTCTCGCATTGTCCGTTATAATCATAAAGCCTGTGGGCAGAACTGAAATCAGATTTGATTTTCAGTTCGAACATCAGTTAACCCCTCGGATAAAAGCGAAAGGGAACCTGAATGTCCGTTTTTTGCTGAAACTTTTTGGAAGATCGTAATCTTCGTCGTCGTCACCGCGGTATTTTCTCGCGAACATCGAGTTCACGTTTTCGTCTTCGCCGTACATTGCCAACACAATCCCTTCGGCAATACTTTTTGCCATTCTGGATTGGTAAGAGCTGTCCGCAAGTTTAGCGGCTTCGCGGTAATTTGACAAAAAGCCTACCTCAAAAAGCATGCTTGGATTTTTTATATGTTTGATTACATAAAAATGAGCCGCTTTTATACCCAGATCGCGAGCACCGGTATGATCTTTGAATTTGCGGTGTACAAAATAAGCCAGCTGAACATCCTTGAATATTTTCGAGCGGTTAGCGAAAGTCATCGGAAACACAAATTGGAACGGATCTACATCTCTGGTTCGGAAAAGTAGTTTTCCTCTGCGGTTATTGCGGTCGTAAATATAGCTTTCAAACCCGTTAACCGACCTGTTGCGCGATATATTGGCGTGCAGGCTGATGAACATATCGGGTCTCTGGTAATTGACGATTCTGGCGCGTTCGCCAAGCGACATTGTTTCATCGGTGTATCGCGTCATGATAGTGTTTACACCCCACCTGCGCAACATTTTCGCCGCGTAAAACGCGATTTTCAGCACAACGTCTTTTTCCCTGATTCCCGAAATAGACAACGCTCCCGGATCGTTTCCACCGTGACCCGGATCGATAATCACCTTAAACGGACGCGCGCCTCTTGTACCGCCAAAAACCCAAACCGGATACAACATCAACAGTCCGACAATGATGCATACAGCTTTTTTAACCATCAAGAAACCTCAACAAGGACTTTTTCGTTAGATTGAAACCATTTCACTGTCTCGTCCATTCCCTTATCCAGCGAATATTCAGGGATATATCCCATCTGATTTTTTGCTTTGGTTATATCAAATGTCAAATAAGTATCCAAAAATTTCATCCTGAATTTGTTAAGTAACGGTGGATTCTTGGATTTCGTTATTTTATTTATAAACTCAAGTATCGGACAAGCGATTTTCGCTACCTGAATCGGCACCGATTTTGAAGGTACCGGATACCCGAACTTTTTAGCCAGCATGAATATAAAATCTTTTCTGGTAATATCTTTCCCATCGGTTATATGATATATCTGCCCTACGGCCTTATCGGTTGTAGCCGCAAGATAACATGCTTTTACAAGGTTTTTTACATAAACAAGGCTTATAGGGTTTTCACCCGATCCAATAAAAACGAACTTCCCTTCTTTTAGGAACTGTACCACACGCGGTAGAAGCTGTCTGTCGCGCGGCCCGTAAATGTATGGAGGCCTGAGAATTACCGCAGGCAACCCTTTTTCCCTTACCGCCTCTATTACCTTTTTCTCCGACTCTATCTTTGTATAGTTATAATTGTCGCCAGTATAAACATATGGCGCGGCTTCATTGGCGTTAACCTGTTTTCCCATACCCAAAACCGCCAGCGAACTTACCATTACCATTCGTTTTACGTTATGTTTCAGGCACGCGTTTATGATATTCTCTGTACCGCCGACATTTGTTTTGTACATCGACGCCCTGTCTGCCCAGTCAGATACCATTGCCGCGCAATGAAATACAACGTCTACACCTTCAACGGCGCTGTCTACGGATACAGCAATAGTCAAATCGCCCTGAACATATTCCACTCCAAGCGAATCAAGAAATTTCGTGTCGCTTGATGGGCGGACAATGGTTTTTACCTTGTGCCCCATTGAAATGAGGTATTCAACAATGTGGCTTCCCACAAGGCCGGTAGCGCCGGTAACAAGGCAAACCATTTTTTTACTATCAGTAACCATTTTATTCTCCTTAACAAGCCAAAGTAAATATAATATCTCTTTGATATTTTATACAAAAAAGTTAAGAATATACTATTTCCCTTTATACATTAAAACAATAAATTAAGCTATTTTGTCAAGATAAAATTCAATTTTATTTATCTTTTTACGGCTTAACCGCCTGTTTAACAGATCATTATCATGCTGATTGATAAATTATTTTTTTTTCCGCAAAAAAATTTTTTTCTAATCGAGCGGAATCGAGTTTCCTTTTTCGTCAAAAAGAATAACGGTGAAATCATCCAGCTCAATTGCCGACGGCGATTCGAGCTTGATTATTACCGAATGCGCTCCTTTGGATAAATCGACATCAACAAAATCAATCATATTTTTTTTCTCAAACCGCCTTTCTTTAGCGATAGCGATTTCTTTACCGTCGAGAATGATTTTGTACCCGTCTATCGCACGGACAAAAAAACTCCCTTTAATATTTTTATCCAGTTTAAAATCTTTTTTATAATACCTTATGCTGTCGCACCTATAGGGAAAATATTCAGACAGCGTAAAAAAATCTTCCTTAAAATCTTTTTTTTCCCAATGTATACTCTCCGTTTCCGGAGCGAATTTATGGTCAAGCCCTAAAGATCGTTGCCGTTCATAAAACTCCGGATACATTGCGATTCCCCGCGATTGTTTGTATATGTCCGGGTAACAAGGAGAAGAAAGCCATGATTTTATTGGATGTAGTTGCGGTGCAAAATGTTCATTCTCCGCTTCATTAAATTTGCCGTAAAATCTTTTTTTCTCTGTCTCATATTTATCGCGAAACATGGTGATAATATTTTTCGCCAGCGGGTATTTTATTACCGGAGGAATTTTTTTGTTTTCACTGAATTTTTCGATGAGGTTTAATAATTCCGTGGAGTTATCCGATGCTTTTTCAAAATCGCCTGATGAAACGCGCTGTTTAATTTTAATGAGCATTTTGGTCACCTGTATTCCGTTTTTAATGAGCCCGATCAGTTCTTTTTCATTTAAGTTTGCGCCATTTGTATCGATTTTATCAACTAAAGTGTATAATTTTTCAATATTCTTATTGGTTAATGCCAAATCCATTCTTCGGCATGGTACACCGGCAGTAACTTTTTCCATCTCAATGATGAATTCAGACACCTGTTTAGACGATACCGGGTAAAGCGCTTTGCAATAATCGTTAACCAGTGTTTCATACGGTTTATCACTGCCCGCCAGATAACATCCGGCGCCGTATAGAACCCATCCGGCACAACCCCAATGTTCGTGAGATTCACTAATAACACCTTTTATGCCAATTTCCCTAAAATAAGCCGAGTCCTGCTCAATGGCGTGCAGTATAGGCCAAAAACCGTACCATAGAAAGTGCCCATAATATTCTCTTACGTAAACCTCTGGCGAAATTTCTGCCCAGCACGACAAAATCTCCCTGAATTTGCGGTTTGCCGCGCAGTTTTTATCCGCGATAGGGTGATTGTGGCAGAATTCCCACGGCGTATGGCATACTACCGGCATAAGGTTTTTATTTACGGTAACTTGAACGGGTGGAGCGGTATAATTCAGGTACGCGTAAAAAGCCAGTTTTTTATCCGGATACTTTTTGTTTACTCCCTCAATAACTTTATTGAAGAAATACACGAGCCTGTCGGTTAATGATCCGTCAACCTTATCGAGCGCGCGGCATTTATCACACTGGCAGAAATTAAAATAGTCTTCCGGGCTTATTGATGCGGCGTCAAGATGCGGGTTTTTCTCGAAATATTTTATGTAATAATCGATAAACAGATCAATTACGTGTCGGTTGGATGTACAGAGCTGGTACGGTTGGCGGTTGCCGTCTATCAGCGCGAAATATTCCGGATGAACGGAAAAATATTTATCCGGCGGAATTATTTTGTGCCAGATATGAAACACTTCGATTTGCCTGTCGGTAATTCTGCGCATTCTTGTATGCCATTGCGGCGATTCGCCCCATTGCTGTGTAGCCACAAGGTACGGCAGGGTATATTCTTTTGCCATCGCCTGTATACCATGTTCCGCACCCGGCGGGCAAAACCCGATATCGCCGGGGATTACCCATCGGTACCCGAGATTATCGTTGAGGTAAGTGTATATGACATGGTTCAGCCCGCTTTCTGAATCCGCGCGAAACGATAAACCGTTCTTTTGCGCAACCATTTGCGCGCGGGCAGGATTCAGCCCGTTTTCAGACGGATCGAGTTTCAGCTCGATTTTAAATTCTGCGCCCGTACATTTATCCGGCGGGCAAACCGTATATCCTGATTTCTCAAGGCACGATCGCAAATCCGATTCAGCCTGTGAAATCTCTTTTATCCCGGCTGAGTTTACAACGCGAACCTTTCCTTGCGGTTCGGCGATAGAGTCTCTTGTTCCAGAAGATATTGCCATATCAACCACACATAAAACCAGAACTAAAGTTAAATAAAAAATTTTCTTATTGTTCGTCAAGTTTTGACAACCCCGCGTACGATGCCATAACCACTGTCGGTTCCTGTTCACCGTTAAACTGGATTATTAGTTTCTTGTTTTTGCCGTAACCTGTACCACCGAGTATAACACCTTTGCCGTAATCATAATGATAAACGCAATCGCCGACGGAAAACTCATCCATAAACTCGTTCATATCGAAATGATTGTCTTTCGGATAATAATTGACATTAAAATACCTCGCCGGTTCATTTTTTTGCGGACGTGAGTTTGCCTTGAGTTTTTCTTCCGGTATTTCCGATATGAACCGCGACGGCAGGGAATATTTCGGGCCGGAATACGTAAACCGCCTTGAGGCGGATAACAGATACACTTTTTCTTTCGCTCTGGTTATTCCGACGTAACATAACCTTCGTTCTTCCTCGATTTCATCGGCATCCTCAATATCTTTGTAATAAGGGAGAAGTTTTTCTTCCATACCGATCAGGCAAACCAGTTTGAACTCAAGCCCTTTGGCGCAGTGAAGCGTCATAAGCGATACTTTGTCCTGTTTTCCGTTCAGATCATCGGCTGACGAGCGCAAAGCCAGAGTGTCGATGAACTCGTATATGGAGGCGTTCTCGTGTTCCGCCTGGTACTCGGCAAACGCTTCAACGAGCGTGTTTATGTTATCGATTCTGACATCGGCTTTCTCATCTGTATTGGTATTTTTTATGTAGCTGATATAGTTGATTTCCTCAATCAGCTCCTCAACAACGGTGTTCCAGTGTTCATCCGACTCAAATTTAGGGCGGTATTTATCGATCAGGTAAATGAAAAAGTCGCATACTTTGCGCGGGTGGCCCGATATTCCCTCTACGCCGTAGTTATTTTTGAACAGTGTATAAAAATCGGTTCCGCTTGAATAAACCGCAGACTCGATTTTAAGCAGAGTTTTATCCCCGATTTTTCGCGCGGGCGTATTAATTATGCGTTTAAAACTTATCCTGTCGGCAGGGTTTATGATAAAGCGTACGTAACAGAGCAAATCCTTGATTTCTTTTCTCTGGTAAAACGGCAACCCCCCGACAATCATATAAGGCACTCCGCGTTTAAGGAGGATTTCCTCAAGTGAGCGCGATAAACTGTGCGTGCGGTAAAATACTGCCATATCGCAATAAGGTATGCCGTCCAGATTGTTTTCTATTAAAATCTCGGCGACTTTTTTAGCTTCTGCCCGGTCGGATTCGACTTTCAGGTACACAATTTCTTCACCGTCTGTTTTATCTGACCACAGATTTTTTTCTTTACGCTGTAAATTGTGTAGAATTAGCCCGTTGGATGCTTCGAGAATCGCTTGTGTCGAACGGTAATTCTGTTCCAGCCGGAACGTTTTAGCCGTCGGATACGATTGTTCAAAATGAAGTAGGTTATTGATGTTGGCGCCTCGCCAGCTGTATATCGACTGGTCAGGGTCGCCCACGACAGTCAGGTGGCGGTTATCGCCGGCGAGCAGTTTTAAGAAAACCGCCTGGGCGGTATTGGTATCCTGGTATTCATCGACAAGTATGTGGGTATATTTGCTTTTCTGGTAATAATCCCTTAAATCAGGGTATTTTGTTAAAAGTTCAACTGCTTTCATTATCAGCCCGCCAAAATCAAGGGCGTTGAGCGCATCGAGTTTCTTCTGGTACAGTTCATAGACAAGATGCAGTTTGTAATCTTTTGTGCCGGCAACAGGTTGAGGCACCTCCAGCTCGTCTTTTTTCCTGCTTATCCACTCGACTACCCTGCCGGGAGACGTTCTTTTGTCATCGATTTCGAGTTGAGCTAAACATTCCTTAATTAAAGCCGCCTGGTCCTGTTCGTCATAAACAACAGGTTTTTTCACTCCGATATAGTTTCCGTGCGCCTGAAGTATTTTTAAACAGACGGCATGGAACGTGCCCGAGTTTACTCCCGATAGGTTAAGTATTTCGAGGCGGTCTTTTAGTTCCTGAGCCGCTTTGTTTGTGAACGTTATGGCAAGGATTTTTTCCGGGTTTACGTTAAGCGCGTAACAGTAAAACGCTATTTTAACCATAATTACCCGTGTTTTGCCGGATCCCGCACCGGCTACGATTATCTGAGGAGACGATGTGTATAACACAACTTCCTGTTGCTGAGGGTTAAGCGATGCCAGCAACGATTCGAATTTGTCTTGCGGTTCTTTCATGTTGTGTTCAGCCTTATCCGTAAAAAATTTATTTATCGGTAATTTTACCTATCGTAGCGCAATATATCACGGTCCGGGTTTCGTCGTCAAGCCCGCAAAGGTTATCGATCCGGTCGTCGAAATACGCTCCTATGGGGCATGCACCTAATCCCAATCCAGCGCAAGCCAGAAGAAGGTTTTGCGCCATGTGCCCCGCGTCAAGGTAAACATAGCGGTACGCACGCTGACCGTAGCGCCATACGCACCGGTTAAAATCCGCGATCCATATTACGAGTATCGATGAGTTCAGCACCATACCCTGCTGTAAACAGGCGTCATAGAATCCGGCGCGCAAATCCTCATCCGTGCGGTAAACCCACTGGAGCGCGTGGTTATCAGCGATATATTTCGCCAGCCCTTTGGGTATTCCATCAACATCAAACAGCGCGATATAAGTATCCACCGGATACAACGCCCCTGCCGACGGCGCTGTGCACAAGTGCCTGTCACCGCGGGTAATAGATACACCCTGAGCCGCACGGAGAACCTGAGACAGTTCTATTTCCGTAACGGGTTCACCGGTATAATCGCGTATTGACCTGCGCATTTTGAGGCAATTGTAAAAAGACAAATCGCTCGGCAGGTTAACCTCCGGTAACTTTATTAATCCGGCGGTATTATCAGCTTCAGCGATATGAAAATTCTCTTTTATCCCGCCGATATACCGTGTCGATCGCTGAAATGTTTTTCCGGATTCATCAGCGGGTTCATGTTTTATATTTCTACTCATTTTATAATTCCTTTATTATTAAGATTATACATCTTATTTTCATAAAATTTATTCCCGTGTTCGTATTCTATGAGCGAAATATTTAAGAATCATTTTTATAAATATAACATTTTTTTGTTGAAAATTAATCAGGAAATAAGTTAATTATACCCGAACTACATAAACAACAGGCAAATGTTTTTGGGAGAAAATTTTAGATTTTTGGAGGAACCGATGCGATTCAGTTTGAAGGTATTTGTTTTTGCGGTATCAATTTTTTTGTTTTGCGGTAATTCATTTGGCGAACAGAAATTAACCAAAATCACGGAAAACGTATACGCGTATGTGGATACAAAAAACGCTGACAAAACCAACAGTTTCGGAGCCAATGCAGGTATAATTATCGGCAATGACGGTATAGCGGTTGTGGATACCCTGCTTTGCGCGAAAGAAGCGAAACGGTTTATAAAAGATATCCGCTCAGTATCTCGCAAACCTATCAAATATGTAATAAATACCCATCATCATCTTGATCACGTTTTCGGCAACTCGGAATTCGCAAGAAAAAAAGCTATTATAATCTCTCAGGAAACCACGAAGAAATTAATGGAACAATATGCACAGGAAACTCTCGACAATATTGAGAGTTACGGAATCACGCCGGAAGATATCAAAGGGACGAAAATCGTGTATCCATCATTGACTTTCGGCGATAGAATGGAGATAGACCTTGGAGGCGAGAAAATCGAGCTGATTCACGCTCCTTATTCGCATACAGGAGGCGATACGCTGGTTTATGTACCGGGGAAAAAAGTGTTGTTTACCGGCGACATACTTTTTACCGGTTATCACCCGTATATTGGCGAAGGTGATATCGAGTCATGGGCAAAAGAACTTGACACAATAAAAACAATGGATGCGCAAATAATTGTTCCGGGTCACGGGCCTGTATCAACGAAAAGCGATCTGGACGAGATGAAAAAATACATCATCCTCTTTGACAAAAAAGCAAAAGAGTTGGTTTCCCGCTCAAACGACGCGAAAAATGTATCAACCGAAATTCAGTCTTTTTTGCCCCGGCGTTCTGAAGCGGTCTGGTTGATTGAGGCGAATATTCAGGGGAAATATTTAAAAAAACAGGAAAAATAACCGCATCAGGTATCATGTAACCATTTCTAATAGGAAAAGACAGTCATGAAATACGACGATATAAAAAGAATAATAGCTCCGTGCGGTTTGAATTGCTCCAAATGTATGGGATATGAATACGGTGATATAAAACGGGTTGCATCGGAACTAAAAAAGTTGCTTGGATCTTTCGATAGTTACGCACAACGGTTTTCCCATGCATTTCCTGTATTTTCCAATTACCCGGCGTTTAAAGATATATTAAACCATTTTTGCGCAGGTAATTGCAGAGGATGCAGAGAAGGAGGGTGTAGATATCCGGGTTGCGTTGTAGCCCAATGCCACATAAAGGAAGGTGTCGATTTCTGTTTTCAGTGCGGCAAATTCCCGTGCGACAAGACAAATTTCGATTCCAACCTTTATAATAGATGGCTCAATATGAATCGTGAAATGAAAGAATACGGTATCGAAAAGTATTATGATAAAACAAAAAATCTGCCGCGATATATTTAGCAAAAGTGATTGTCCGGAATGACAGGTTTTTTATTACAACTTTTTATTTCGCCTTATAATAAAATTCTTTTCAGAAAAGAGGTAAACAGGCTATGGATGAACTGAGAAGATATTTCGAGAAAGACAATTTTGCTGTGCGCTCCGCGATAGAGCTTTTGGATGTTTCTCAGGGTTGGGCAATAGCGAAAATGATTGTCGGCAATCAACACCTCAATTCATACGGTACAGTGCATGGCGGCGCGGTGTTTACGCTGGCGGATTTCGCGTTTGCCGCGGCATCAAACGCTTGCGGGACTATCGCTCTGGCGGTAAACATCAGTATCTCGTATTTCAAATCCGTACCCGAGGGGACAACACTTATCGCCGAAGCGCATGAAATTAAATCCGGCAATCGGCTCTTAAACTATAAAATTGAAATAAGGGAAGAATCAGGCGAAATTGTCGCTCACTCTCAGGCAATGGCTTATAAAAAAAAGGAATCCATCAGCGAAAAATTATCCTGAAATAAATTTTTCTTTTTTTGACAAACCGGATTTTTTATGGTAATTTCTACTTGAGTATTGACATGAAATTCTATCTGCTAAATACCTCTTGTGATTGTAAATATTCTTCCTTCAGATAGATAATTTAATTCACCATAACTTTATTATGTTTTATTAATCTTGTTTCATTAGATGATTCATGACTGGTATTTTGGATATACCTTTTTTTATTGGCGTAACATTCTCCCTCTAAGTAAAACGAACCTGAAAACACCTCCATTCAGGTTCGTTTTTTTTTTGCATTGCTGAGGTTCTGGCAAAACTAAATTATAGCATTTGCGCAAATAATGTTAGAATGCTTAAAAAGTCATAAATTTGTATGTCATCACGAGTATTTTTGTGAAAGAAAAACGGCGTAATGATCTAAAAACCATCGGATCTGAGATTGTAACGGTTTCTTAGAACCTCGCAATAACAGGATAAAAAAATCTTTTTCAGCAATCAAAGCGTTTCTCTTAGCTGATTGGAATGGTGATGAATATGAATACTATGCTTCCTGGAGTAAAACAAGTACATTATATTTTGACCCGAAAGCATATACAACATTTGGAAATGAAATCATAGATGGAGCCGTTTTTATATTCATCGGGGCCTATATATTATTTGGGGCTGTTAAACTTCGCCCTTCAAAAAGAAATATAACCAATACAGATAGCGGATAAAAAAAATTTTGTTTTAAATTGGGATAAATTATAATATTATCATATTTAAATAATAATGTAGTATTTTTTTGGTAACTAATTATGACATGGACATTTTCAAAAAGATTTAAAAATGTTTTAAAAGAAGACAAATTACATGTCTCTATACCAAAATCTGTTCGCATTAGATTATTATCTGCCTTTAAACAATATGATACGACAATTCGCGAACAAAATGAAACAGGATATTGGTATAATTATAACGTCCTTGACACAATAAAAGGAAAGCTTAAATCTGAGCTTGGATTAGAAAGTTTTCTCGCATATCCTGAAAATGGTATTGGTGAACCAAAGTCGAGTAATTTTGAAAGTTTTATTTTGAGAGGTAATTACCCGCCCCATCTTTTTGATACTATCGAATTATTTTATAATTCTCGTATCGAAGATACAGAAGGTTTTCAATGGTCTATTAATGAAATTATGGAAGAGAGCGATTTACCATGGAGAATGGCAAACGGTAAGATTTTTCCTATAGATTCTTCTTACATTGAGGAAGTAATAACAAAAAAAGCCTATTCTTTGTTGCGCGAAGTCAAATTTTGTGGAGCTTTGGAAGAATTTGAAAAAGCTCGGGTCGATTTAACGAATAGGGATTTTTCAGGAGCAATTCAAAATGCTTTTCTTGCCCTGGAGAGTACAAAAAAAGGTGTTCTTGATATAACAAAGATGAAACCGGGTCAATTAACAAGAAAGTTAATTGACAGTGGTATAATACCAGAGTATTATACTGGTTTTTTAAAATCGTTTGAAGAAAACATACTAAGATCACCCGATATAATACGAAATGAAGAATTAGATTCTGGGCACGGACAGGGTAAAGAAATCAATAGAATCCCTAAATCTTTAGCTGAACTATCAATAAATCTCTCAGCAGTTTTAATCAATTTTTTAATAAAAAGATACTTAGAACATAACATAAAAAATAGTATTGGAGAAACTGATCCTCATAAACCTCGCTATGAGGTAGATGAAGCAGACATTCCTTTTTAAATCTTGAAAGCAAATTATCCCATTTTCTTGATTACAAAGTAATTTATATAAGAAAAAAGATTTCTTTCTTTTTGAAAAAAGAAACAAAAACTTTTTATACGGATGCTTC
>CAYVGJ010000037.1:3796-17445 GCA_964451165.1 uncultured bacterium | reverse complement strand
TTTTTATGAGGAGAATATCAGTATGTTTTATCGTCTGAAAAAATATATAAATACAAATTACTATAATTTTATCGCAAAAAAAATATTACATACTCCCCCGCTAAAAACATCTGCCGGAAAAAAGATTCTTATTGTTAGTATGGTATCTCATGATGATCTACTGCCATATCTTGTGTCGATCAAATCCTTTTATCATTTTTTAGACGAAAAAACAGAAATTTCAGTCTTAAATGATGGTTCCCTAACTGAAGAAGATATCAATATTATAAATAAACATATTAGTCCGAAAGAAATTGTAAATATAAGAAATATCGATACAGGAAAATGCCCTCGAGGCGGAACATGGGAACGGTTGGTATATATAATAGAAAAATCAGTAAATTATTACGTCATTCAGCTTGATTCAGATATTGTTACAATTGGTAATCTAATGGAAATAAAAGAATTTATAAGATTAAATAAAAGCTATACATTAAAAGGAGATATTGGCTCTCCTGGAATAGAAAACCTTATGGAAGCATCTGAGCGGTCGCAAAAATCAGTCTCGATTCATATTCAGACAATTATCGAGAAAAATCTGTGTCTGTATCCCGACTATCGAAATTTATTGTATGTGAGAGGATGCTCTGCTTTTGCGGGTTTTGGTAAAGGATTATATACTAAAGATAAACTTGAAATGATATCAGCAAATATGCAGAATATTAGTGGATTAGATAAATGGAATGAATGGGGATCTGAGCAGATTACCAGCAATTTTGTTATTGCAAATACAAAAGATTCTGTTGTATTGCCATATAATAAATATACTAATTATTATCCATATGAGCAAGATAACTGGGATAGTAAATCGCTAATACATTTTATAGGAACCTACCGCTATAAAAACGGGTTATACTTTAAAAAAACTATAGATATAATTAATCTCTTGTCCAAGTAAATCCTGCTATAAAAATAAATTGGATATTATTATAAAAATCATATTTTTTTCTTGACATAATAGCGTAAAATAAGGATTATTTTATGGAAATTATGAAAGGGGTGAAATAATAGGTGCCTAAAGTTATCGTTAATAAAAATGAAAGTGTAGACAAAGCATTACGCCGGTTAAAGAAAAAAATAGATAAAGAAGGTATCATGAAACAGATAAAGCAACACCGGCATTATGAAAAACCAAGTCAAAAACGCAGAAGAAAAATGAAGGATGCACGAAAAAAAGCGGAAAAGGCTTCGCTTAGATCATGATTTTAGTCAGTGCATGTCTTGTTGGATGTAAATGTAGATATAATGGAAAAAGTACCCTTGTTCAAGATCTAAAAGATTTATTTGAACAAGGGTTTCTTTTTCCTGTTTGTCCGGAAATTATGGGCGGATTGCCTATTCCCCGCCCTGCCGCGAATATAGATGGTTTTTCCGGATATGACGTTTTAAATAATAGCGCGAAAGTTATTGATCAAAACAATAAAGATGTTACAAAATGTTTTCTGGATGGCGCACAAAAGTGCGCAAATATTTCGTCTACATTAAAAATAAAAGAAGCGATTTTAAAAAGCAAAAGCCCTTCTTGCGGAATTAATACTACATCAACAATAAATGGAGTTGTACAAGCTCCGGGAGTATCCGCGGCTTTGCTTGTAAAAATGGGTATTAAAGTTTACGACGAAACAACTTATCTAAACAGGACAATTTATGGACTTTGATTTTTCTATTTCGACGTCATGGAACTCGTGGAGAGAACCTGATGCCGATAAAATGATAGATGAGATCAAATCTTTCGGATTTAATCGGGTGGAACTTGATTTTGCTCTTCCTGTTCAAACAGTGGAAAGAATTATTCAACTGGTTGAACAAGGAACGATTCAGGTATCCAGTCTCCATAACTTCTGTCCTATCCCTGAACATGTAAATCCTAAATACGCTTCACCAAATATGTTCTTGATTTCCGACAAAGATCCTCAAAAACGCCAGGAATCTGTAAAATATACTTTTAACACAATCGATTATGCGGTAAAATTGGGCGCTGAAGCTGTTGTCATGCATTCAGGTGAAATACCTATAAAAAACAAGACTAACGATCTTATTCTATTGATGCGTCAGGATAAACAAGATTCTTTTAAATTCATAAAAACAAAAGTTAAGCACCTTACCGAAAGAGAAAAACTCAGGAACGAATATATCCAATATACTCTTGAATCGCTTGATGCAATTAATGATTATGCCATAAAGAAAAATGTTAAAATTGGCATTGAAAACAGATATTATATACATGAGATTCCTGATCTTGAAGAAATAGAATTGATACTTAATCAATTCAAAGGTGGAAATCTGTTTTACTGGCATGATATGGGACACGCTCAACATATGGAAAACCTTCATGTATTTTATCATGAAGAATATCTTAACGCATTTAAGAATAGACTTCTTGGAATGCATATCCACGACATAGTCCGTGATTCGGATCATCGCGCGCCAGGATGCGGTGTTTTTGATTTCACAAGAGTTATTGATTATTTGACGAAAGATATTATAAAAGTTTTAGAAGTCCATCATCCGACTTCCCCATCAGAATTAAAAAGTGGAATAAAATTTCTAAAAGATTTACTCCAGAAGGAAAACGGTCATCAATGAAAAAGAAAATTTTTATGTTTTTAAGGATAACGGTAGCTGTTGGACTTTTAACATATTTGTTTAGCAAAATCGATATATTGCAGTTTTTAAATAAAATTAAAAATGCGGATTTTTTGTTAATTCTTTTAGGATTATCCCTTTATTTTATTATAGCTATTTTAGCAATTATACGCTGGCAACTTTTACTTCAGGTTCATGATGTAAGGCCATCTTTTTTTAAATTAACAAAATTATTTTTTATCGGATTATTTTTTAATAATGCCATGCCTGGATTAACCGGCGGAGATATCATAAAGGGTTACTATGTTGCCAAGGAAACAGCAAATCATAAACCCGAAGCAATAACCACAGTTTTTATAGACAGGATAGTAGGTGTTGTGGCATTGCTTATGATAGGCATAATTGCTCTCGCCTTTAATTTGGACAATGTAATTTTAAGAAAATTAGCGAAGATTATTATGTTGTTGTTCGCTGTCATGATTGTATTCATGCCTCTATTTTTTAGTAAAAGAGTTATGAGGAAAATTCCGTTTCTCCAGCAGATATTATCAATTTTGCCGTTTAAGGAAATAATAATAAGAATATATCATACCTTTTATAAATACAAATCACATTTCCATATCATAATTTATGGGATAATACTTTCGATGATTTTGCAGGGCATATATATAATTATGGTATATATATTGGGATTATCTATCGGTTTAAAATCAGTCGGTTTAATTAATTACTTCATGTTTATACCGATAATATCCACCGTTGCGGCGGTACCTATATCTATTTCCGGATTAGGAGTTAATGAACAGCTTTATGTTTATTGTTTCGGTCTTGTCGGTGGAAGTCAGGAAGGCGCTCTCGCAATCGCTTTAATGGCCCGGTTAGTACTTTTGATATGGAGTATTCCGGGTTGGTTCTTTTATATGACAGTCGGCGATTCAGATATATCGGAAGTTCAAATGAAAAAAGAAATAGAAGAGATTGAAAAGCAGATTTGATGTCTGTTTAAAATAAAATACTAAAAAAGGAGAAAACCTATATGAAAGGGGTAATTCTTGCCGGTGGACTCGGAAGCAGACTCATGCCTCTTACAAAAATCACTAATAAACATCTTCT
The DNA here is from genome assembly GCA_964451165.1 of uncultured bacterium. Lineage (GTDB taxonomy): Bacteria > Auribacterota > Auribacteria > Auribacterales > Auribacteraceae > CAYVGJ01. Next base: position 13,707 of record CAYVGJ010000037.1, on the reverse strand, counting down.
ACCTATATACGATGAACCAATGATTTACTATCCGATACGTACTCTTGTTGATGCAGGAATAAATGATATATTGATTGTAACCGGAGGAAACAGCGCGGGCGATTTTCTAAAACTTCTGGGTAACGGTAAAGAATTCGGATTGAAAGCGATAAATTATACTTACCAGGAAGGAGAAGGAGGAATTGCCCAGGCGCTTGGTTTGGCGGAACATTTCGCCGATAAAGATAAGATAGTGGTCATACTTGGCGATAATATTATCGAAGGAAACATCAAAAAAGCTGTTCAGGATTTTGAAAAACAATCTCAGGGAGCGAAAATCTTTTTAAAAGAAGTTACCGATCCGGAAAGATTTGGAGTACCGATTATTGAAGGCGATAAAATTATCGCGATCGAAGAAAAACCAAAAAATCCAAAATCAAATTTCGCTGTAATTGGAATATATATGTATGATTCCAACGTTTTTGATATTGTGAAAACATTAAAACCATCCAATCGCGGCGAACTTGAAATTACTGATGTGAATAATGCGTATATTAATCAGAACACCATGACATACGAAATCATTGACGGATGGTGGACAGATGCGGGTACATTTGAATCATTATTTAACGCTACCTGTCTTGTCGAGGCAAAAAAGAAAGGGAAAAAATGTCCTTCCTGCTGATAGGTAAAAACGGAATGCTTGGCAGTGTATTTGCCAACCGCGAAATAAGTTTGCCCGGTGAAATGGTCTGTGTTGATATTGATGAGATGGATATAACCAATTCATCCAACGTTAGTGAGATCTTCTCAAAATTTAATCCTGAATGTGTAATAAACTGTAGTGCGTACACCAATGTTGATGGAGCCGAAACCGATAAAGAAAAATGTCGGGCAGTAAATGTGGATGGAGTGAAAAATATCGCTGTTGAATGCGATAAATACGGTTCACTTCTTATTCATTACAGTACTGATTTCGTTTTTGACGGGACAAAAAAAGGTGCATATACAGAAAATGATGTTCCAAATCCGCATTGTTATTATGGATTCACTAAATTGGAAGGCGAAAAAGCTATCCAGGCAAATATGGACACGGACAATTATTTAATAATCAGAACATCCTGGCTTTTCGGGCCGCGAGGCGTAAATTTTGTTTCGAGAATCATTTCTCTTGCCAAAGAAAAACCGAAATTACAGATTGTGGATGATCAGCGAGGTAATCCGACTTACACCAGAGACCTTGCGAAGGCTACATTATCTTTATTAGAAAAATCAGCTCGCGGTATATATAATGTATCTAATAGTGGTTCTTGTACATGGTATGAATTTGCCCGATTTGCTCTGGATGCATACGGAATGAAGGATTATCCGACAGAGAAGATAACTTCGGATAAACTGAATCGCCCTGCAAAACGGCCGGCGAATTCACAGCTATGCATGGATAAATTTAAAAGTCTCTGCGGATATGAAACGCGTACCTGGCAAGAAGTTGTTAAGGAATATGTTCACGAATTCTTAATCTGATGAAATTACCTTTTTTATAAAAGGACTTAAAATTGAATAGAAGTAAAATCAAAATCGCTCACGTGATAACTCGTCTTATTATTGGTGGAGCTCAGGAAAATACTTTATCCACAGTAATTCAATTAATGAAAAACAAGGATTACGATGTTGATCTTATTACAGGGCCGGGCCTTGGCCCTGAAGGAAGTTTGGAAAATATCGCGATTAACAATCAGGTGAATATGCTGATTGTGCCTCAAATGCGTAGAAATATCCATCCGGTAAGAGATGTCATCGCTTTTTTTCAGATTCTAAAAATTTTCCGTAAACAAAAATATGATATTATTCACACTCACAGTTCAAAAGCAGGAATTATAGGAAGATTGGCGGCAAAATTATCAGGATGCTCCATTATAATTCATACAATTCACGGACTTCCCTTTCATCCATACGAAAAAAAATGGAAAAATTTTGTTTATATTTTTTTAGAAAGAATTTGCGCGAAGGTTTCCAACTGTATAATTACCGTATCAGATACCATGAGAGATAAAGCTCTAGAGAAGAAAATCGGAAATATAAATCTATATAAAACAGTGTATAGCGGTATGCGGATCGATGAATTCATAAATTGTGAAAAATACCGTAAATCAATGCGTGATAAATTAAATATCAAAGATGATGAAATTGTCGTCGGTAAAATAGCGCGATTATTTCACTTAAAAGGGCATGATTTCATTATCGATTGTGCTTGCGAAATAATAAAAAAAGCGCCTGAAACAAAATTTATGTTTGTTGGTGACGGTATCTTAAAAGATGACCTGATGAATAGAATTAAATCGTATGGAATTGAGAAAAATTTTATATTTACCGGATTGGTTCCCCCTGATAAAATTCCTGAATTAATATCATGTATGGATATACTTGTTCATGCTTCATTGCGCGAAGGCCTGGCAAGGGCATTGCCTCAAGCGCTTGCTTCAGGTATTCCGGTTGTATCTCTGGATATTGACAGCGCTCACGAGGTTGTTAAACACGGAAAAAACGGTTATCTTGTTGGATCTGGGGATAAAGAGGGTTTTGTTGGTTATCTGACTCAGCTCATAAAAAATGAAAAATTGCGCAAAACAATGGGGATTGAAGGAAGAAAAATTGTGGTTCCATTTTTTGATGCAACATATATGGTGGATCAAATAGAAAAAATATATAAGGATTTTTTAGTACGATGTGGCCGTTAGCGTTTATTTATGTTTTTTTATTCTCATATTTATCCTCTATTGTTCTTGTAACATTCTCTATGAGAATGGCTTACAAACTTGATCTGGTCGATAGGCCCTCGGGCAGAAAAGTTCATACAAGAGAAACTCCGCTTTTGGGTGGGCTTGGTATATTTCTCGGTTTGTTGATAACTATTATATTTAATTACAATCTTATTGTTTTATTATATAATTTACATATCGATAAATATTTACCATTTTTAAAAAATATATTTATACATGTTCCGGGAATGATAAAGGTTAACCCTCGGATATGGGGTATATTATGTTGCGGTTTTATTGTGTTTCTTGTCGGATTATATGATGATAAATATGGGCTTTCACCAAAAAGAAAACTTCTGTTTGAGTTTCTGATAGCGTTTCTTATTGTATACTTTTTTAAAATAAAAATATCATTGTTTATAGATAACGAAATAATCAAATATGTTATAACTATACTCTGGATAGTAGGTATAACAAACGCGTTTAATCTGTTGGATAATATGGACGGGTTATCCGCCGGTGTGGCTCTTGTATCAGCGTCGGTGTTCTTTCTTGTATCTTTTATTGCCGGTCAACTTTTTATAGGTCTTTTTCTTATAGCATTTATCGGTGTGCTTTTAGGTTTCTTAAAATATAATTTCCCACCGGCTAAAATATTTATGGGTGATGCGGGATCTTTGTTTATCGGATTCAATCTATCGGTTATTACAATACTGGGAACATATTATATAAAGGGCTGTTCACATTTATACCCTGTGTTTATGCCGATGCTGATTCTTGGAGTAGCGATATACGATACTCTCTCTGTAATCGTAATCAGAATAAAAAATAAGGAATCAATTTTTAAAGCCGACAAGAATCACTTTTCACACCGTTTGATGCGTCTTGGAATGAGTCATAGAGGAGTCGCATTATTTGTTTATCTTGTTACTTTTTGTGTAGCGATAAATTCTGTTTTACTCCCCAAGCTGGGTGAACTGGGAGTCATAATCGTTTTAATCCAAACATTATGTATTCTTTCTATTTTGGCGTTACTGGAATATTATGGCAAAAATAAATTCAAATAAAAAAACAGATTTTTTTCCCTTTGATATAAAGAATGTCGCTGAAATTCTTTTTATCACATTCTTATCATTTACAATATTTATATTGCCAATAAAACTTGGATCTCCGTATATAGATGAAATAGGCTTTTTCATTCCGACTATAGCTGACTTAATATTCGGGTCATGGCCGGCTCTAAGTTTGTGTTATCTGGGGTTATTTTTAATTTCACTTTTTTTGTTGCATTCATTTACTACAAAAACTATTCATAACGGTAAAGATGTTTCATATTCGCCACAAAATGAGAAAGGTAATTCTTTTCATAAAAAATTTATCAAATTTTTAAGGCGCGACAAAATTTCTATTACAATTTCCATTAATGATATCGTATTGTGTCTTTTTCTTCTGGTATGCGTAATCTCAATATCATGTTCGGTGAACCCTCATTCATCCATAATCAACAGTTATTTGTTTATCGCTTCAGCTACAGGTTATTTCGCCGCGAAAAAAAGTTTGTCATTAGAGAATAAAGAAAAAATTATAAAAATAATTACCGTTTCGATTCTTGTATCCGCTTCATTTGTTTCTGTGAATGGGATTTACCAATACCTGTATGGGCTAAAAGATATGCGTGATATGATCGGTATGGAACAAATAAAAAAAATGGCAATGTTATATAAGGAATCCGATCCACAGAATTATTCTCTTTATTTAAGATTGATGAGCAATAGAATCTTCTCTACTTTTGTATACCCAAATTCCCTATCTGGATATTTATGCATGACTTTTCCATTCCTGATTGAATTATTCAGGTTAAAAAAGAAGGATCTGTTAAAAACTTATTCCCTTATCGTTATTGTTTCATTGGGAGTAATTTTTGTGTGGTTTTATTTGCAGTCTCAGGTATTATTTATTCCCATGGCTTTTTTAGGAGTTATTCTTTTTCCGGTATCTATAGCGGTATCGTTTTTTCTAACCGGTTCAAAGGGTGGTTTAATCACTTTAATTGTACTTGGTTTTGTTTATATTTTCTTTTTTCTTATAAAAAAAGTTAAAAAGAAGAAAACAATTTTTTTTATCCTATTAAGTTTCCTTATTATTAGTATTGCCATAATCTTGTTTTCCATTCCCTCTCAAAAACTGAAATCTCTCTATGCAAGAACGGATTACTGGAGATCTTGCACTGAAATGATAAAAGATTCCCCTGTCGTTGGGTATGGGCTTGGTACATTCGGTAATGTTTACCCTAAATATAAGTTACCATCAGCGGAAGAAACTCAGTTCGCTCATAACAATTATCTGCAACTTGCTACGGAAATAGGGATTCCAGGTGCAATATCATACCTTATATTATTAATATATTCCCTTTTCATATTCTATAAATCATATTACAACGGGTATCCCGGTTATTTAAAAACAGCCTCAGGATTAGCCATAACCAGTTTTTTTGTTCACGGCTTTGTGGATTTCGACCTGTATATTCCGGCAATAAGTTTTTACGTTTTTTTTACTATCGGAATAATAAGTTCCGAGAGAGGCAAAATTTATAAATTCCCATTTAACGGTTTGGTTTTAAAATCAGTACTTTCAATTGCCGGATTAATTCTATTTATAAATTTTTACGGTATTATAAACAATATTTTCAAAGCCCAGTATTATTTTAATATTGCGAAAACCATGTTTTATCAGAAAAATGAAAGTGGAAAATCAATAAATTTATTGAATCGGGCTATTACTCTTGACAAAAAGAACGGTAAACTCTATTTTTTAAAGGGAAATATCTATTTCTATGATAATGATTTTGAAAAAGCTATTGAAAATTATGAAATAGCGGTTTATTATGAAAGGCATCGGGCATCTTACAGATATCAATTGGCGCAATCTCTTATAAAGTCAGGTAATCCAAAATATCGGCAGAGGGCTGAAATCGAATTGGAAAAAGCGAAATCGCTTAATCCCCATAAACAACAATTCTGATTTTGAGGATATAATTTATTATGGAAGTGAAAAGGTTAAATATTCTAGTAATAAATGGTCCGAATCTTAATCTACTTGGTAGCCGTGAAAAAAATATATACGGAGATGTAACTTTAGCTGATATAGAAAAAGAATTAATTAAACTTGCCGTTGAACTGAATATCAACTTAACTTTTATTCAATCCAATAACGAGGGAACTATTATCGATAATATTCAGGCAAGCAAAAACAAATATGACGGTATACTGATAAACCCTGCCGCGTATACACATACGAGCATAGCAATAATGGATGCGCTTTCAGCGGTACAAATACCTACTGTAGAAGTACATCTGTCTAACATTCACACAAGAGAGGAATTCAGGCACAATTCGTTTATTGTTCGTTCCTGTATTGGGCAGATATGCGGGTTTGGAAAAAACAGCTATCTTTTGGGTCTCAGGGCGTTAGATAATTATATTTCCAGATGAAACAATGTAGGTGTAGAGTAAATATTTGACAAATATAATAAAGATTTTTAGAATAACTCAGTTTTTTAAACTGGAAAGAGAATTATTAATTGGAGGGGAATATGGATCTTAGAGAAATAAAGGAAGTTATAAAGTTGATGAAAACCAACGATATAACTGATTTTGAGCTTGAAAAAGAAGGGTTTAAAATCGTTCTCCGCAAAGAAAAAGAAATTGTATCCCAAAAAATCATAGAGCCGGTATCCGCGTATTACCATCAACCTCCAATGGTTGAAATGGCGCAAAGTTTCAAGCCGAATAACAGTTCTTCTGCTTTACAGGAAAAAGCAGTTTCAAAAGAGGAAGTGGAAGACGAATCAATCACATATATTTTATCACCAATGGTAGGAACTTTTTACGGAGCGCCTTCACCTGACTCCCCGCCTTATGTGAAAACCGGTCAGGAAGTCAAAGCGGATGATGTTGTTTGTATCTTGGAAGCGATGAAGGTATTTAATGAAATAAAAGCTGAACTAGAAGGTAAAATTGTTGAAGTTTTGGTTGAAAACGGTTCGCCTGTGGAATATGGCCAGAAACTTTTTAAAATTCAAAAATCCAAAAGGTAATCTCCCATGTTCAAACGAATTTTGATTGCAAATAGAGGTGAAATAGCTGTTAGAATCATTCGTGCGTGCCATGAAATGAATATCGAAACCGTAGCGGTTTATTCCGAAGCGGATGTCGATTCGCTTCACACTAAACTTGCGGATACAGCAATTTGTATAGGGCCCGCTCCAAGCAGTAAAAGCTACTTGAATATACCCAGTATAATCAGCGCCGCTGAAATCGGAAACGTTGAAGCGATACATCCTGGTTATGGTTTTCTGGCGGAAAACGCACATTTCGCTGAAATATGTGAAAGCTGCAATATTAAATTTATTGGCCCTAAACCCAAACAGATTAAACTTATGGGAAATAAGGCTCAGGCTATTGAAACTGTCATGAAAGCAAATGTTCCTACAATTCCGGGTAGCGACGGAGTTATAAAAACGAGTGAACAGGCCGTCCAGGTTGCAAGGTCGCTGGGGTATCCGGTTATGATAAAAGCATCCGCGGGTGGCGGTGGGCGCGGAATGCGAATAGCACATAACGATATCAGTTTGGCTAACGCGTTTATGGCCGCGAGATCCGAAGCGGAATCGGCTTTCGGCAATCCTGATGTTTATATTGAGAAATTGATCGAAAACCCACGGCATATTGAGTTCCAGATAATAGCCGACCAGTATAAAAAAATACTGCATTTATTCGAACGAGACTGTACTGTTCAGAGACGGCATCAGAAACTGATCGAGGAAAGCCCATCCCCTGTTATAACTCCTGAGATCAGGAAAAAAATGGGCGAAGCGGCAATAAGAGCGGCTCAAGCCGTTGGTTACGAAAACGCAGGGACAATTGAGTTTTTGTTCGACAAACATGGTAATTTCTATTTTATGGAAATGAATACACGTATTCAGGTGGAACATCCGGTTACGGAAATGATAACCGGTATAGACCTTATAAAAGAACAGATAAAGATTGCGGCCGGCGAGAAGTTGTCATATAATCAAAGTGATATTAAAATTAACGGTCATGCTATTGAATGTCGTATCAACGCGGAAGATCCCGATAGGGGTTTTATGCCTTCGCCAGGCAAAATTACCGATTATTATTCGCCAGGCGGATTAGGGGTTCGTGTAGATAGTCATGTATATGCGGGGTATAGAATTCCGCAATATTATGATTCAATGATCGCCAAACTCATTACACACGGGAAAACACGCTTGGATGCGATTATTACAATGAGCAGAGCTTTAAATGAATATTCCGTTGATGGAATCAAAACTAATATTAATTTCCAACGTCAGATTATTAATGAGGAAGGTTTCCATTCAGGTAATTTTTCCACCGGTTTTGTTGAGGAATTGTTAAGGAATAAAGAATAATTGGAGGTATTTATTATGCCAAAAGATACAACACAGGAAAAACCACAGAAACTCGATAAAACGGAACTTACTGAAGAATTTGATCAGCAGTTAACCGACACCACTGTAATAAGCGATGATGTTATAGCTGTAATTGCCTATATGGCTGTAAAAGAAGTACCCGGGGTATTTGCTATGGGAGGCGGCCTTGTTGGCGATATTGTTGAAAAATTCGGCAAAAAAAGCCTCGATAAAGGAATTAAAGTTTTAACAAAAGGTGAAAATGTAGTAATTGATATTTGTATTTTTGTAGAATATGGTGTTAAAATACCGGAAATGTCAATTCAGATTCAAAATAGAGTCCGTAAAGCTGTAGAAGAAATGGCGGGTAAAAAAGTTGTAGCTATAAACCTAATTATTCAGGGTGTGAAGATTCACTCATCAGATGGGAAAGAATCATATCCTGAATTACACTAATAAATTGTATTGAAAGAGAAGGATATGAAAAATTTTCTAAAAGGTTTTTTTTATTTATTTTATTCTCTGTTTTTTATAATACTCGGATTATTTATCTTGGATATCTATTTTCAATACGTAATCCAATATGAGACTTTAATCCAGAAAATCGATTATTTTATGGGAGATAAATTCGCTATTTTTCTGACCGGATCGATTTTTATCGCTATACCGTTCGTTGGTTTTGTCGTTTGTCTTCTGGGTGGAAGGAAAGAATCATATTTGAAATTTAAAACAGATGAAGGCGAAATTTCTATCTCAATATATGCTGTTGAAGATATTGTTAAAAAAACAGTCAGAACTTTTAGAGAAGTTAAAGACGCATACCCGACCATTACACTAAAAGGAAAAGAAGCAATAGAAGTCTCAATGAAATTAAAAATATGGTCCGGTATACAAAACCTTCCAATACTCCTTGAAGAAATTCAAAAAGAAATCAGAGCTCATCTGCAAAATATGATAGGGATTGAGAGTATTCAGGGAATAAACATTTATCTTGCCAAAGACTCATTCGCCAACAGGGATATCATACCTAAAAACAGGCGAAGCGTAATCCAAAATGACAAAAAAATATATATACCCCCTGTATCCCAGGAAAATATACAGGATAAGGAAACTGAAACCGAACGGAATCAGGATAATCCTTTCGGCATGAATGATTAAGGTAATTTGCGGATGGAATCGTACATAAAATCATACATCGAAAAAGGTATTGAATTACGTAAGCGTATTATTGACAGTAAATTAAATGAAATCATAAATTTTGCAAAAATAATTTATAAATCTTTAAAAGATGGCGGGAAACTGCTTATCTGTGGCAATGGAGGAAGTGCCGCCGATGCCCAACATATCGCGGCGGAGTTTGTTAACAGGTATCTTGCCGACCGCTCTCCCCTCCCCGCTCTTGCTTTGACAACAGACACATCTATTATAACGGCGGTTTCAAACGATTTTACATTCGATCAAATTTTCAGCAAACAAATACAAGCATTAGCAACCAAAAACGATTGTCTTCTCGCGATTTCGACAAGCGGTAAATCTCCAAATATCATTAACGCATTGAAATCAGCAAAATCTATTGGATGCGCAACATTGTCTCTAACAGGTAAAGATGGCGGGGATATGCCGAATCATTCGGATCTGACATTAATTGTCCCATCGAATGAAACACCTGTTATTCAAGAGACACATCTTGTCATTGAACATCTGATTTGTGATTTAGTTGA
>CAYVGJ010000037.1:0-3696 GCA_964451165.1 uncultured bacterium | reverse complement strand
CTGTTATTCAAGAGACACATCTTGTCATTGAACATCTGATTTGTGATTTAGTTGAGCGGATGATTATAGAAAAGTTAGGCGAATGATAACCAAAATACAAAACAAGCAAGAAATCATTCCTGTATTGGATAAAATAAAATCCAGTGGTAAAACCGTTGTATTTACTAACGGTTGTTTTGATATATTGCATATCGGGCATATCCGATATCTCAACGAATGCAAAAAAGCCGGGGATATATTAGTTATCGGATTAAATACTGATTATTCAGTGAAGTTGAATAAAGGTGATTCACGCCCCATCATCCCATTTGATGAGCGCGCGGAGATTTTGGCTTCGCTTGAAATGGTCGATTTTGTCGTTCCGTTCAATGAGAAAACTCCGCATGACCTGATTATAAGCCTGAAACCAAATATCTTGATAAAAGGCGCAGACTATACTCTGGATACTATCGTCGGTAAAGATGAAGTGCTATCGTGGGGCGGTAGCGTGTATACTATTCCTCTGGTGGATGGTAAATCCACACGTAATATCATTCAGACAATTCTGGACAAACATAAGAGATGAAATGAATAAGATAGCAAGAGTAATCGACGCAAACTGCAACCGGACTCGTGAAGGATTACGGGTAATTGAGGAAATCGCGAGATTTTTTCTCGATAATAAAGAACTTTTCATGCTAATAAAAAAGTTGCGCCATGAATTTACCGGTTTGGAAAAAGATATTCGCGATCAGCTATCCAATCCGATTTTAGAACGGAATAGCGAATCAGATGTCGGAAAAATTTTTGTGGAAAGCCTTGAATCGAAAAGGACGGATATATTATCTGTCGCGGAATCGAATTGCAGGAGAATTGAAGAGGCGTTACGTGTACTTGAGGAATTTTTGAAATTAGTTGATAAATCCAATGTTGAAAAAATAAAACAAATGCGTTTCAATATATATACAATTGAAAAAAGGCTCAAAGATGAATTGGCTGGAAAATAAAAAGTTATATCTGATAATCGATACTTCATATGTGAAACCGGAAAACGCCGTGTCCGTTTGTGAAGAAATGTGTGAATCCGGCGCGGATATAATTCAATTGAGGGATAAAAATCTTTCCGATAAAGATAAATACAATCTCTCGCTGGAAATTAGAAAAATAACCTCAAAATACAATATTCCATTTATAGTTAACGATCGGTTGGACATTGCTTTATCTGTCGATGCGGATGGAATCCATCTCGGACAGGACGACTTACCCGTACCAACCGCGAGAGAAATTATAAACCGATATCAAAAGAGTATGATAATAGGGTTATCAACGCATTCATACGATCAGGCAATTGAAGCGAGCAAACTGCCGATTGACTATCTGGCAACCGGCCCTCTCTTCCCTACTCAAACAAAACCCGATTATATTCCTATAGGGCTCGAACAGGCAAAATTAGTGGTAAACGAAATAAAGGATAAACCTGTGTTCGGTATCGGCAATATAAACAAAGATACCATTTCTGATGTTCTTGCATCGGGTATAAATAGAATTGTAGTTGTTTCAGCAATATTAAAATCGGAAAATAGAAAAGAATCAATCGGATTTTTTAAAAAATTATTATAGGAGGATTTATGGAAAATCGGCTTCTTGTAGTCGGCTCAGTAGCATTCGATCATGTTAAAACACCCGCCGGAGAAAGAATAGATTCTCTTGGCGGTTCGGCGACTTTCTTTTCGTATTCAGCCAGTTATTTCGCGCCTGTGAAATTAGTTGCTGTAATCGGAGATGATTTCCCAGAACAACATATCAAGTTGTTACAGGACAAAAATATCGATACATCAGGGCTTATGCACCAATCCGGCAAAACTTTTCGCTGGGCGGGAAGCTATGTTGACGATTTGAATGAAGCCAAAACATTATCGACAGAACTTAATGTTTTTGAGACGTTTAAACCCAAACTCCCTTTATCGTATCAGGATTGCGAATTCATTTTTCTCGCTAATATCGATCCTGAACTACAACTGAATGTTCTGGAACAGGTAAAATCACCTAAATTCATCGCGTGCGATACAATGAATTTGTGGATAAATATCAAAAAGGATAAATTGATCGAACTACTTAAAAAGATAGATCTTTTTATTTTAAATGACGCCGAGGCGAAAATGTTATCCGGCAAATCGAATCTGATCGAGGCGGCAAGATCAATCCAGAAGCTCGGCCCGCGAACAATTACAATAAAGAAAGGCGAACATGGGTCTATCTTAGTACATGATGATGAGATTTTCATTATGCATGCTTATCCTTTCGAACGGATTGTCGATCCGACAGGTGCCGGGGATACCTTTGCCGGAGGTATGATGGGATACCTCTGCAAAAAAGGGAGTTTTGAATTTGACGAACTGAAACAGGCTGTTGCCTACGGAACGGTTATGGCGTCTTTCAATGTGGAAAATTTCAGTTTAGACAACCTTATAGGGTTAAATGAATCAAAAATAGAAGCAAGATTAAAAAAACTTTTGACGTACTCAAAAATATAATCTTTGATAACTGATTTTTGTTGACTTCAAAAGTGTTTTTTCATTATATTCTTATAGAATTTTAAGCGAGTGTAGCTCAGCTGGTAGAGTCCTAGCTTCCCAAGCTAGTTGTCGCGGGTTCGAATCCCGTCGCTCGCTTTCTTCTTTCTCCCTCAATTTGATTTTGTGAATCAACATGAAACGATTTCAGATTTAACACGATTTTTCAGTATTACTCACTTAATGACATTTTTTAATGTTTAATAATTGCTGTTTATTTTATTGCATTTAATATAATATCGTGTTATTGATAATTACATAATTTATATATATGTGTGGATAAATAAAGGGTCTATTAGTAATGGAATATGGCGGCATACAGCCGTATAACCAAAGAAGACCAACCTTTTATTAGAAAGAATAATAAAAATATGGGTACTGATAATAAATATGTTTTTGATAAGCGAGATTATATAAATCATTCTTCACGCAACGCTGTTATCGCGTTTGCTCTTATTGGTATTTTTTATATAGGCTTAACATGGTGGGTTAATATCGATAAAAAAAACGATAAATTAAAAAACGAAAACGTTCCATCGAAATATCTAAAAAACTATAATGATGAAATTTTTATTCTTTTATCATACAAATATAAGATTAATTATTTTATATTGAGATCGATTATTAATGAATATAAACAGATGTCATTTAGTGATAATGATTCTGCTTGTTTACCAATTACGACTTCATTAAAAAAACTTTCCAAACAATATAATATTACGGAGCGAACTTTATCGGCTATTTTTTTAGAAATACGTCATATGGATGATACAATTTATGATGTTATCGGATTCGGTGATGATATAGATATTGATAACGATATACCTCAATCAAGGTTTTAATTATGGCTTGTCTATATAAGCGCTCCAACTCAAAATATTTTTAGAGAATATTACGTGATAATGAGGGAAATAAATTGTAGTAGTTTTGACTTGATATTACAGATATTTTTTCAATGATTGATTGAATACATTACTTCCTCTTGTGTCAGCTTTCATCAAAACAAATTCAAATAATGGTCTCGAACCTTTTGAATTAGAAGTTAAATAAAAATTTTAATGAAAAATAGTCGCTGTGAAATTTATAAAATTAGTTTTCAGAAACTTTCTCTATCTTAAGGATCTTGTATCGATGCGTTTCCGTG
>CAYVGJ010000036.1:15864-21620 GCA_964451165.1 uncultured bacterium | reverse complement strand
CAAAGACCTCTGCATAACCTGTGGTTATAAAAATAAAATTTGATAGGATGATATCAATAAATAAGACTTTCAAATCAAAGAGATAAATGATGTCAGCCAGTTTTCCTCATAGGATCACATGCCAGGTTGGGCAAACATAATCGTATTAGACTTTATGCTGTTCACTGGTTTTGATACGAACGATGGTCTTTCCGGTGAGACAACATTTTGCCGTTTTCGCAATATACCGGAGGTTAAAACCATATCAGATTACTGCAAAGACATTTATGCTATTTGATATAATCCGGTGGTATGGAGAAAGAATATGCTTCAGAATCTAAGCGTAATATACTGAAAAAGAATGGGTTAAAAGACAGGATAATGCATAAGGCTTCGAGAGGGAATCGATTATCATTGCGGCAGTCGCGGAAAAACAAGTTGATTTCAAAGATACGGTATAAAATTGAGCGTGATTCCGGGACATTGAAGCGAAAATATGCCATGGACAGAGCACGATATTGTGAATTAAAGGAAAGTATCTGTTGAGTTGTGTTTTAAAACGATCTGTTTTAATTTAAACAGTGCGTACGAAAAATAGAGCCGGTATAAACCGGGACAAATTCGGAAAAACCGGGAGAAGTTTTACAAAAAAGATTAAAAAAAGACTACTAATAATCGATTCTTTAAAAAAACGGATAATCTATCCCGGTCACAAATAAAAAGCAATCCTGCCGGTTTTGCATAAGTCTTAACTATCTATATTCTCAAAAGATACAGAAATGGGAAAAAGAGGCGGTACAAATTTAATGTAGCGCCTCTTTCTTTTTAAATGGGAAAAAAATTATATTCCCGGATCCAAAGGATCTAACGGATCACTGAATAAAACAAAAATTTCTTCACCATCAGAATAAGTATCGTTATCTGTATCTGAATTTAGAGGATTGGTGAAATATGTAAAAATCTCATCATAATCGGATACATTGTCATTATCGGAATCAGAGACTTGCGGGTTAGTCCCGTAACTTGATTCAGCGAAATTCAGAATACCGTCATTATCGTCGTCATAATAGACACGCTGATAAAATTTCCCGTAAATGCCGAAATACGATATATCCTGATAACTGTGATAAGTTATTAAACAATCATCATCACTGCATGCCAGAGCCGGTTTTTGGGAAGCGCCGTTATAAGTGTTTACCTTGAATGATTGGCCTATAGATATACCTTCGTTATCAAGCATTTGTGCATATACTGAGTTAGAATTCTCCCATACTGCAATATAATAGTTACCGACAGATTTTATCTGTGAATCTGATGATGCTGTATCGGTAATAACAAATTCATTCCCGAATTTTGCCCCGTCATTATCAAAAATCTGTGCATAAATTCCTATTCTGTCATTACCGTAGTTTGTAAAACAGCTCCAGGTGATAATAAAATTATCGCCGTTAGATGTTACAGACGGTTCAATTTGATAGTCGATGGTGGTTGTATTTACTAAAATTTCGTTTGTTATGGGAGTACCTTCGTTGTCGAAGAACCTTGTATATATACCGCCCCAATTGCCATCCTGATTGTGGCTTGTCCATACGATAGAGTAAATATTGCCGTTAAAAGCGATTTTCGGATTACATTGATTATGTGTGGTGTATGTGTTTATCTGGAATTCGGATCCTGATTTTGATCCTGTGCTATCCAGGATTTGCCCGAAAACTCCCCAGTATTGTCCATCTTGTGTATGGCTTTGCCATGCGGCAATATAGTTTATTCCATCGGATTCTATTGCCGGTAACCGTTGGTCCAGCTCATAATCGACATCCGATGTATAAGTATTTATCAGAAACATGTTGCCGGTGATAGATCCATCGGAATTTACCATCCTGCCGTATATACCTGCGCTGTCAGGTGTACCTTCACCCATCCAACTTACCAAAAAATTGTTGCCGTTTGATGAAACCGTGGGATTTGAAGCATTTCCACCATCGGGTATAACTATTTCCGAACCGGATTTTATGCCTTCATTATCTATGAGTTGACCTAATAGATTATTCCCGTATGGGTATGCCGGGCCTGTATAGTATTGCCAAGCAACAAAATAATTAGTGCCGTTGAAACAAACCGATGGGTTTATCTGTGACGAAGTGTTTGTTGTGCTGATTTTAAATTCAACAGGAGTTTCGCCATAGGTATAATCCAAAAATAGTTTTTGCTGATGGTATCCGTATTGTTCCAGAGCAAAAGTATACGCGGCAAAATCGACAGGTTCTGTTTGCGGTTGCCAGTATTGTCCGTTACTATCTTTGATTAATGTGAATGTCCAGTATAATCGTACTCCGATGTATTCTCCTTGCCTGTAAATTGGTTCCGGTAAAACTGAGCAGTTGCCGATATACGGTGTTTCGTACGATATGCCGAATTCGCTGGTTCCATAAATTGTGCGAAATGTTCCGTCACTCCAATATTGTATTCCAATATAATTGCTGTAAGAAGGCGCGGAGCCCAACAACAGGAGGCGTGCAGAACGTAGCCCTGTTTTGGTATAATGAGTGGTTATGATATTTATCGGTACACCTGGAGCAACAGCTGATAAATCATGGCTTATTCCTGCAACTACGCTAAAGTTGGTATCTCCTTGTGTGGATAAATCTCCGGCCATATTCGAAAAAGTTCCATATCCGGATGCGGAATACGAGCCGGTGTTACCGACAATCCAGTAAGTAAGTTCTCTCTGGACATTATCAGAAAATGTCCATGTAATAACACGCTGTCCATTCTCATACGATACTGCACCATTTTCGTTTTGAAATATGGGATTAACATAAACAGGCAAGAACTCTTTTACAGTATACGATGTCACATCAGTATCCGGCGTTACTGTTATTGTGACCACAACAGTGGCGTAATATACTCCCTGCGATGCAATCGATCGGGTTATTGTGTTGGCAAACAGGTTTGAGTGAGAAATTAAAAACAAGCCGAAAAAAATAATAATGGCTTTAAAGCTTCCCTTCATTGCTTACCCCTTTTTTACTTTTAGTGTAGTGAAATCTTTTTAGTCGCATTTATAGTTTTTCTTTACTTTGTCTTATACCTCCTTTCTCTGGTTTTTTATAGGTTAATTATATATAAGAACACTAAAACGTAAAGACATAATTATATTTCATATTATAATTAATGTGTTGATAGAATGAGATATAATAAGGTTGAATAAAATTGACAATATGATCATATAAATGTTTGTGATAGATTAATAATGTTATTTGCTGATGTTAAATGTTTGTTTAGCAGGAAATAATTTGCTGGTTATCATGAAAATTCTTGATACAGGTTCTTTAAAATCTTGTATATGTGTAAAAATGCGCTTATTCTAATAGAGTAATACTGATCAATCATTGTTTATTATGCCAATTTCCAGATATTTTTGTAAAATACATAAAAATAAATAACTGAAATTGAGAAAAATAGAAAAATATGTTACAATAATGATGAAGGCAAAAGATACCCCTTATATTTTATTTAACACTCGCAACACGATAATATTCTCAGTATTCCATTGTATTGTTATAATAATTGAACATAAAATGGAGGCATGGTATGAAAAGACAATCAATGGTTTTATTGGTAGGAATTATTTCTGTATTATTTTATCAAACTTTAAATGGTTATGATTTAAACAAAGACGGGTGGGACGATATAATAATATCTAACCATAGAACTTACAAGGGAGACAAAAACGTCAATTCCTATATATACTGGGGTGATTCATCTTCTTCGTTCTCAAACAAAACCGAGCTGGTTACTCATGGTGCGACAGGAAATAATGTGGCTGATTTCAATGGTGACGGTTATCTGGATATATTGTTCTGCAACACGATGGATTATCCTCCTTATTCGTCGGAGTATGTGAACTCATATATATATTGGGGTGCGCCATCGAATACGTATTCCACGCGAACGGAAATAGTAACAAATACATATGTGATTGAAGCCGCTTCAATTGCCGATATAAACAGAGATGGTTATCTTGATATTGTATTTTCAAATAATTCAAATATTAATGATCAGGTGAGCATAAATTCATTTATTTACTGGGGTGACAGCGTAAATCCGTATTCCATTACAACCAGAACAGAAATGTCAACCAACGCCGCAAGCGCTAATGCGGTATATGACATAAATAAAGACGGTTATCTGGATATTGTATTTACAAATAACTATACAAAAGATAGTTATCCGGCAAATACAAATATCAACTCCTATATATACTGGGGATCTTCAGAAAATACATACTCAAGTAAAACTGAGCTGAGAACAGTTGGCGGGGCCGATTGCTCCATTGCGGATTTGAATATGGATGGATATACCGATATTGTTTTTACAAATTTATATGATTCAAACCAGTATCCATTACCTTCCGGTTATGCGATTAATTCATATATATATTGGGGTGATGAAAGTTATAAATATCTTAGTAAAACCGGTATTGCTACAGTAGGCGCCGCGGATTCAACAATTTATGATATAAATAAAGACGGTTATCTGGATATTCTGATTATTTCCGGTTTCAATGGAGATAGTTACGAAATAAATTCATACATATATTGGGGAGACCAAAACTACAATTATCTCGATAAAACTCCATTAGCGACACAGGGAGCAAACAGAGCTGCCGTCTCAGATTTAAATAATGATGGATATCCCGATATTATTATAGCTAACCATAACGATAATCAGAATAACGGTGGAAACTATAACATCAACTCATACATATATTGGGGTGCGCAAACAAATCCCTTCTCTACAAAAACAGAATTGCCAACCATTGGGGCAGTAGATATTTCTGCCGGGAATATGTCATCATATGGTAACAGTATTTTTCTTGAAAATCAATCAGTTCCGGAACCGGTATCGATACTATTGCTCTGTGCATCACTGATATTGATGGCTGTAAAAAAAATAGCTGATTAATAGCTGATTATATAAAAATATTTATAAATATATCATTAATTATAAATTTAGTGGAATTATATATATTTTATGTGATCTAAAAAGTGAATTACCAAGAAATAATAATCAGGTATTATAAGTGATATATTACGTAAAAATATTACATTATATAAATGAAATAATGAATAATAATGCAATATCTTAATATAAAATGAAATACATCCATAATCAAATACATATATAAAAAAATTGACTGAATAATGATAAAATGTATATAATAAGCTCTATTAATACGCAATACAAAATCAATAATTAACAGGGGAGTGTAAAATGAATAAATTAGCTGTAGTTTTATGGATTATAGCGCTTTTTACTTCACCGCTCTATGCAAGGAGCATTGAAGGAGTATCTAACGAGATTCACGACCCGTATTTTGAGGATATAGAAAACAACTGGTTAATTGGCACTACTCATCCACTTGATATTTACAATAAAGTAGCCAATCCTGATCCTCCGGGCGGGTATTCGATAGGAAATGCGTCAGGTTCACCAGCAATGTTTGATATAGTGAGTATATATACTATAGTAGACGATATGGAAGGCGGATGGAACCCGGATTATTCCGCGAAAGAAGTTGATTTGACTTTTTTTGCCAGGTTTAATGACATTTATCAGAATGTCGGTGTTCAATTCGGGTGGTGGGATGATCCGAATATACCTCGGCCGCCCCTTGTACCCGGCGATGATTATGATGAACAGGACGGTTTCTGGTTTGTTGGCAGTGTTTCCCAAAATGAAAATACCAATCTGACAATACGCAACGATCTCGC
>CAYVGJ010000036.1:0-15764 GCA_964451165.1 uncultured bacterium | reverse complement strand
TTGGCAGTGTTTCCCAAAATGAAAATACCAATCTGACAATACGCAACGATCTCGCTACATCCGGTGAACAATCACTTCTGGATGCAGGGTATAACCTGTACTGTTATCACGCTGTATGGGATTTTCAACCACGATGGGTGAGTATTGAATTAAGTTTAAATAACGAAGATGATCAAATGGATGGGCCTTATGTTACCGGAATCGATTTTGAAGCTCGATGTGTGCCAGAACCAGGCGCGATATTGTTATCCGGTTTTGGTATATTTTTTTTAATACGTAAAAAAATATTAGAAAAATTTTAGGATCTGGTTCAATATCAAAATATTTTGAGAAACCTGATATTGTGGTTCCATAATACTAAAACAAAAGACTTCTTTCTTTTTGAAAAAAAGAAACAAAAACTTTTTCTAAGGATGCTTTGCATCCTGTTTTTTTATTTAAAGATAAATAAATAGTGTTAGTCGCTTTTTGCGCCCAGCTTATCAATTACGTCAATAATTAAATCGGATACGAGCCTGTCCCTGTCAACGATCCCCACAAATTTTCCGTTTGAATCTACCGCGGGCAGAATTTTTTGATTAAGTTTCTGCATTTTGTCAAGAACAGACCTTTTTTCGGCTTGGATTTCCACTTTATAACTACCTGGGATAAATCCCGGAATCGCCGATAGATTCGACAATGCGTCGGCATCATCTTTATTTAAATATGCCGCGAAATTATCGTATGCCTGATAACCGATTCTTCTGAAATGATCCATAAGTTTTTGCGCGTCATATAGTCCGAACAATTCACCGTTTTTCTTGTATACGATAGCGTACCGCAAATATGACGAAGCATAGAGAGACTCAAAGTATTCCTGAATTGCAGGTCCCCAATATCCCCCCAAACCAAGAACAAATTCCAAAGCCTCGGTTTTATTTTCAATTAGTTTTGGAATACGTTCTATACCTCCTTTTGTCTCCGATTCCATAACCTGCACAACTTTCTCTATAGATGCTGGTGGTGTGCGCGTAATATGTTCCTCAATAGGTTTTTGTGACGCATTAATGAATGCCTGTGCCGTTTCAAATTCAAGGTCGCCAATGACTACTCTCTGAATCTTCCCCGTTGCGACAAGCCATAAAAACAAGGGCATGATGAACAGCACAATATCAATGGTTTTTATCTCATATTTTCCTCCTGTTTTCGATCTTATAACAATTGATATAAAAAATAACCCTATACCAATTACAAGAAATAATACCGCAACCAATCGACTCATTGTATTGCCTCCTTCAAAAATATATTTTTATAAACATATTACATAGGATCTGTATAACATCTATTTGTAATGATCGAGAATCGGAATAATAAAATAATAAAAATGATTATCTATATGATTACAGATAAAAAGAATAATGTAAAGGAAAAAAGCGAGGTAAGTTGGATTACGGGTATTTGTATTCCGTAATCCAACTATTGAAATATGTTACATGGATGTATCGAAATAACGGGTTTCAAATAATAAGGAATTTATTTTTAATTTATCTATTTCATTGTTTTTTGAATAGTTTTCGTTTACTGGTTTCATAGGTTCGTTGTTTAGTACAAAATTCTTTGCAAATTCAGGTATAACAGGTTTTTGCGCTATATATAAATTATCTATTGCAAACCAATCTATGTATTGAGGTATGGGTTGTTGCATATAAAACGTTTTTGCCTGTGATGATATATTCACAACTAATAATATAGATAGAAAAAAAAGAAAAAATTTATTCATTATCACGCCTCCATATCATGAAAGTTTCGTTGACTCCTCTTAAAGTCTATTAAATTGTAGACCGGATTTTTTGATTTCAGGTTTAAAACATCAAATATTTATTATGGTTAAACATCTGAGCTGTATTTTATTTATTTTATTGTGGAGAATTAATGGATTGTGTTTAAAATATGATAGATTAATGAGAAAAAATTGATTTATTGAGAGAATTCTGCTGAAAATGAAAGAAATATTTGTTGAATCGGAAAACAAAATCAGGATTGCTGTTAATCATTACGAATCAGGTGTCAGGGAATCGGTTGTTATAATTTGCCCGGGCTGTTTTATATGCAAGGACGCAAAACCGTTCAGGATGATGTCTGAGGATTTTTACAAAGTTTACGATGTGATTACGATGGATTTTAGGGGGCATGGCAGAAGTTCTGGACTATTTACTTTCACGGCAAGAGAATATAACGATTTGCGATCGGTTGTCGTTTACGCGAAAAATTTTTATAAACGGATTGGCATACTCGGTTTTTCTTTGGGAGCGGCAAGTGCGATTATCTATACTGCGAAATTCAAGGATGTGGATTCTCTAATCGCTGTGGCGCCACCGGTAAGTTTCAGAAAAATAGAAAATCATTTCTGGAAAAAGAATACGCTGATTGCCGCCATAAAAAAATATGAGTTGTGGAAAAACCCGTCTATCAGGCCGGGCAATATTTTTCTGAAAAAAGATAATCCGATTGACCTTGTCGGTGATATATCTCCTATCCCGTTTCTGGTTATTACCGGAACAGATGATACAATAATATACCCATGGCATTGTATTGAACTGAATAAATGGTCAGGCGAACCGAAGAAAATGTTTATATTCGATAAAGGTTTGCATGCGGAACAATTGTATTTAAAACAATGCGAGATATTCATGGGCGTATGCAAAGATTGGTTTACAACGTATTTGGGTTAATATCTATAAATATTGTTCCCATTTCAATCCCTGTTACCCGCGATATTTCTATGTCATTTGCAATATTCGAATGCTATGCTTGCTCCTCCGTTCATTCCGGTCATTCTCTTGTGCGGGATAATATTTTGTGTAATTCCCGCGAAAGCGGGAATCCAGGATCACAATATTTTGTGAATAAATGATATATTATCTTTCAATATATCCGGCAACAATATATTTTCGATAAACTATTGTCTAAATTTACTAACTGGATTTTG
Source organism: uncultured bacterium (assembly GCA_964451165.1). Taxonomy (GTDB): domain Bacteria; phylum Auribacterota; class Auribacteria; order Auribacterales; family Auribacteraceae; genus CAYVGJ01. The sequence continues at coordinate 12,796 of CAYVGJ010000036.1, read as the reverse complement.
TTTTCACGCTAATGACAGTAAAATTATTAGTTATGCCGAAATACTGAATTGTGAAATTTATTCAATAATAAGAAAAGGAGCTGGTAAAGACAAAACGTTTCCAGCTCCTTTATATTCTTTATATCTATTGAAAAATAGATATTATCTTCTGCGTCCGCCGCCTGATCCGCCTGAAGGCCTGCTGCCGCCTCTGAATCCGCCGCCGCCACCCGGACGTCCACCGCCACGGCGTTCGCCTTCCGGTTTTGGGCGCGATTCGTTCACGGATACGGCTCTGCCGTTAATCTCTTTACCGTTAAGCCCTTTTATAGCCGCTTCAGCTTCTTCCTTATTAGGCATTTCTACAAATCCAAACCCTTTGGCACGGCCTGTGAATTTATCCTCAATAATCTTTGCTGATTCAACTACTCCGAATTTCTCGAATTCCGCTCTCAATTGCTCTTCTGTTACCTGGTAATCCAGATTTCCTACGTAAATGTTCATTTCTTCTGGTCTTCCTCTTTTTATTGATCTACCTTTGCCATGTTTATTACTTACAATCGAAATGTGTCCATGGCTTAAAACATATTTTGAAGGTTTTTAAGGGTTATTATTGCTACTTGATCAATCATAACATATCACCAATCACTTAATTCAGTTTGATGAAACTTTACGAAAAACTTGTAACAATAATTAAGATACCACCCTTTGTTTACAGTTTAAATATAGATCGTTTAAATAAATAATACAAGATTTTTTTTTAGGGCATCGACCATACGATGATACAATTTATTGCATATATTTGCAAAATATTATTTATCAATCGAATATATTAAATAATCAATCCAATTAATTATAAAAAAAAATGTTATAAACTTTTATTTATAGTGTTTATATTCAATATGCGACATTTTTTCCATCTTGTGGGGATTATTATGAAAGCTTGCCGGAAATTAATGGTTCTTTTGATTTTTGTTCTCTCATTCTCCTTTATTTCGCTGGCACTGACCAGCCCCCGTTTTTGTCAGCCATCTTTACAACCCTGTATATTCGTGCTAAAATAATTAAAGAAGTCTGAAATTAATTTGGAATATAATAGATATGCAAAAAAAGATATTGGTTGTTTTATTAATTATATCCGCGGTTGTCTGCTTCAATATGGAGCCGCTTTTAGCTCTCGCCATAGAGGAAGCTTATGACAATGGTACTTTGTTTACCAACGGAACATTCAGGACTAATCCGCAACGATATCATTGGGCAATAAATATACCTTTGGACCCAACGATTTATAAAGATACAGCGACCGTAGCGTTTAAAGGTAATTTTGAGTGTGATGTGAAATTTTCCGTCGCCGCGGGAAGCGGTGGAGGCGGGTCCGCCTGGACAAAATTCGGTTTTTACGACGGCACAACATTTATTCAGCTATATCTTTTTACCGGTCCTCTTGACCACTGGAAAACATATTATGGAGACTGGCATATACAGCGAATCGATAATAATTATTATGTCAATGGAGTAGGTGGTTTTATATACGATTATCCTTCAGTCAATTTTCCTTCGAGCGGAATATCGACTCCAATTAGTTTCAGTGTAACCGGAGGTTCACTAACTGCCGATGTGGCGTTTCAGTTTCAGCTTTATACATACGGGAATTTTTGCGGGCGGGGAATGTATGAACTTGATATCCCGCAGGATCAAGTTCCTGAACCATTATCCGCAATCGCGATTGGCGTATCGCTTATTGCCTTGTGCATAAAAAGGAAAAAACATAATAAATATTGAATCCCCATTTAAATATTCGAAAAAGATTATGTTTCAATTTTCAATATAGGTTTTTTCGATTTTATAAATATGATTTCTTAGTTATTCAATATAAATATTTCTTCTATGATTTTTTATCTTAATTAAACCATACCTATATCAACATGTGGATAAATTACGTTGATCATCTGACAATAACGAATTTAGAATGGAAAACAAATACCGGTTGTGATATAATTAAACACAATAATAAATATTCGAAAACATGTTGTTAATTTTTAATAAAATCCAAAACAAAGGAACGAAAAATGATTAGAGATCAAAAAAGACCGTATCGTAATTTACTGCGATTTGTCTCATGTCTTTTGATTCAAGCTTTTATTATCGCGCAAAGTTCTTTTAACTTTGCCGCCGTGCCTGACAAAATCCAGTTTAACGAGAAATATGGGCGTGTCAGGGAATCTTTTAATGGCAAAAACGATAAAATGATAATCCATATTCAGGATGCGCACTGTGTTTATGAAGCACAGAAGAATATAATCGGGCTGGTGAGAGACCTGTACAAAAATCACAACGCAAAATTAATTACTGTTGAAGGCGCGGATGCCTATTTTAACGCTGACGAAATATCTAAATTCCCCATACAATCAGTTAAGCAGGATGTGGGGGATTATTTTTTGAGTAAAGGTAGAATATCAGGTGTGGAGTATCTTTTAATACAGAACGATCTCCCCATAACTTTACGTGGTGCTGAAAACAGGGATCTTTATATCGAGAATTACAATTCGTTCATGAAAACCATGCAGAGTTCTGACAATAAGGCAATGGTTTTGATACGCGATATCGATTCAGCTTTGGAAACTTTAAAAGCATCAATACTTAATGAAAAACTTAAGGAAATTGACAACCAGAGCGCAATGCAGAATAACGGGCAGTTGTCGTTTGCGGATTTCGCAAAGGTTCTGATTGCAAAGGCAAAAGAAAATAACGTATCTATCGAAAATTATAAAAACATCCAGACTCTTGTAAAAGCACAGGAATTGGAGAACAAAATAAGTTTCGATAAAGTTAATACCGAACTGACAAACCTGATAGAAGCTCTTTCCGAATCGCTTGATAAAGAGAAACTCAGCCAGGTACTGAATAAAAACCTTTTTTACAAGATCGGCAAACTCCAGCCATATGCTTTTTTTGATTATTTGAAAACGGTATGTAAGGAAAACTCAATCGATTGTACTCCATATAAAAACCTTTCGGTTTATTCTGATTACCTTGTCGTGTACGAGAGTATCGATGACATAGCGATTGCCGATGAAATCGCTTCGCTGAAAAATGAGATAAAAGAAAAACTATATGATAATCCTGAACAAAAAGAACTTCTTGATCTTTGCAAAAATATTAATGTGATGAAAAAACTGCTTTCGCTGAAAGTATCAAAAAAAGAGTTCAAGAATTATAACGAGAATAAAAAGGATTTTACCGAGAAAAGGTTTATTGATTTTCTATCAAAAACGGTTGCGAGATATGATGTCCCATTCAATTTCGATAGGGATTTTTCCATTATCAGCGCTCAGCTTCCTGTTATAGATGAGTTCTACAAGATAGCTTTAAAAAGAAATGAAGCATTGATAGAAAATACCTTGTCAGAAATGGAACTTGAGGATTCAAATATAGCGATTCTGATTACTGGTGGTTTTCATACGCAGGGTATATCGGAACTATTAAAAGAGCAGGGTATATCTTACAAGGTAATCTCGCCATCAATAACCGAACAGCCGACCAGTAACGCGTATCTTACGCGGATGGCTGGAGTGGTAACCGAGATTGAGGAGATATTGTCATCCAACCGGCTTCAGGTTCCCCTTGTGCTCGCTGACCCGTCTATAATTTCCGATACTGCGAAATCGCAGACATTTATAAATACATTTAAGATGCTTCTTGAATCGCATCCACAGGCGGCAGGGTTACAGAAAACCCTTGATGAATCACCTACGGGTTATAAACCTTCGCTTACGTTTATAGACGCATTTTCTCTGGGCGATAACAAGTACGCTTCGTTTAATCTTGGTGGTCAGAAATTCAACGTTGCTTTTGTCAAAGGCGATGTTAAAGATATTCCCGGCAGTATAAATGGTAAAGTTGATACAATCGGGAATTATACAATCGCGTTCATAAACGATGCGGTATTCGCGAACCTTGTTGTGCAGAGCCGTACACAGGGTGGTATAATTGACGCGAGAACCGGTGTTGATTCCAAAATCGAGACCGCTCTTATCCAGGGAACAACGGCTGTTTTTCAACAGCCCGAGCAGTCAGCAATCGATAATCTCATAGCAGGTAACTATGTTGTGAAACAGGCTGACGGGACATACAAACCGACTTTAGGGTATCTTATGAACTCTAAAGTATCTGCTTTGATAGTTCAGCCGAGAGTAGCGCAGGTTGGCGGATTCGATGTGAATACACAGTCTATTCTGGCATCAAAGGGGATACAAAAGGTTGAAGTTTATTCAAATCATGTAGACTTTAATGCTCAAGACGCGAAAGAACTCGAAAATAAACTCGCGGATCTCATCGCAAATAACAGAATTACGCTTGCCAGCGGTAAAAATGTTTATGCCACTGTCGAAAATGGCGTGGCTCAGATCTACAGTATGACTCCTCAAGGTGATTTGAAACTTAAACCACAGCTTATAATAAGCGATCAGGTTTTGGAAACGATGGTGCCTGAAGCTCCCGCAGTGAAAGTCGCTTCAGCTTCTCAATCCGTTAAGATGGGTGGTATTGAGGTAAATGTAGCGCAGAACAAAATGTATCTTTATGAATTAAACGAGAAGGGCGAGGTTGTTCAGGTCGGTAAAGAGATTTATCTTAAACCCGGTTTGACCTCAATGGACTTTTACAGGGGCGTCTCCGAATTGAGAAACAGAGCGGTGCAGGAAAATATCGGGTTTCTTGGCTATTCCGGCAAAGGGTTACCTGTAAGTTTCGATAATTATAATGTATTGCTTGAATCGCTTGAGAATAATCCGTTGTCCTCCGCGTTTAAAAACGTAAACAAATTCCTGTCGGTAGCTCCTTCATTGCAGGGGCTTGACCTTAAAGGAATAGAAAATACTCAACAGTTGATTGATTATTTCAGGAAATTCACTGAACCCACAGAAGCCGGCAAAATAACTTGTGCCGCGGCGGCTACTGCATGGGCGCATGATAAAATGCCAGTTCGGTTTAACGACAAGGCATTTAATCTTGAGGCGGGTAACGCTCTCGATTATCTACCGCAATTGATGGAATTTATCGAAAACAGAATGAAAGGAGCGCGGACAGATGTTTCCTTCAACCTTCTTGGTCAGCCCGAATACAGTTTGTATACGGTTGGACAGGCGAGCAGGGTGTTCGGAGTAAACACAAGCGCAGTTTCAATAGATAAATCGAATCTGGAACCGTTGCTGAATACTCTTCTTCCCGGTGAAGCGGCTGTGTTACGGGTTGAGCTTAACGGTTTGGGGCATTATGTAACGGTTAAAAGAGATATCGACGGGTTTTCTTTGTATGATATTGATTCCGATAACGAATTTTCGAAACTTGATCAGATAGTACCGAAAAAAGGTACTGCAGAAATTACTGCCCAATACCTCAATAATTTTACCGGTGAAGCACTTGTCAGGCCGAATACCGGAGCTATGTCAATAGCTACACGGTTGAGCAACGCAAAAGTAGATTTCAAGGAAATGGATATAAACCAACAACTTGCTTCGCTTGGTGCGTGCGGTGTTGGCAGTACTAATTCGCTTGCTCTGACTGCACAGATAGGTGCAATCCTTGAAGGGCGCGGATTCGATAATTACGGGCGTGGCATAAAAATAGCGTACAGTATGGAAGATTTAGCAAAACTCGGCATAACAAAATCCGATGTGATAAGAGTTTTGGAAGGTGCCGGGCAGGTTATGAGTGATACTGACTGGGCAATAAACACAACTTCCGATGCGGGCAAAGATTTTATTGTTGTACAAGCGTCTTCAAGAGGTGTAGGCCCCGCGACTCGAAGCGAAACGGTAATTGACAGGGATTTGAATGAAAAATTCGCCAATATGCTGAAGATATTGGTGCAGAATACTGATCCGGCAAGAAACGCTAATGTGAATATTGATGTAGTCAATGATACGTATAATATATCTTTCGTTGACGACAAAAACAATCCTGTTGAGATAAATCCTTCGCTGGTGGAAGTATTACAACATACGCGATATAAAACAAAAGGTGGCGACAGGCCTGCAAACGCTCACCATGAAACATATAAACTTTATGTTGACGGCCTTGTTGAACCAATATCTTTATCGCTCGGGTTCAACGGCGATTTCGAATCATATGTGATGTATAAGAATATACTCAAAAATAAATATAACGAGCAGTTTCTCGCTACAAGCGATACTGAAGTTATCACACATCTTCTTGCCCGCCTTTCCATAACCAAAAAAGCGGATGGGACACTTGATGTGGTGCCTGGCCAGGAAGCAATAACACGATTTTTCCGTCTTGCGGATACAATTGAGGCTATGCTGAATGTGGCTGACATATTGAGAAACAAGACGTATTCTCCAGGCTACATTACCGCTCTAAAATCCAAGTTAAGGGCGATCGGGATAGATCCTGACCAGCTTCTGGATTACCATGCCGAAAACCTGAAATTCGATAGCGTTAAGTATCCGAAAATCGCGGTCGATTTGATTTATGATGTGATTGATAATCCATGGATACTTGATGATTCCTATATTGCACAGAATAAATTTTTCGGCAACACGAAATTTGTTTCCATATCGGAGTTATTGAGAAACGAATTCGCCATAAAAAAAGCTACTGATCTGGCGTTGGCGGATTATATATCGATTGAAGACAGTATAGACGGTCTTTTAAAATGGATGATTGGCGATGGAATTCCAAAAGAATTATCAGGCAAAACGGATGCTGAGAAACAAGACGCTCTTGACAATATAATCAATTATATCAAAGGCAATTACGCTCCGTTTGTGATCGATACTATTTACGGTTGGATCGACTCATTGAAGAATGCCAAAGACACAACATTGCCAAGCGAATGGAATACCAAGCGGGACAATATGTTCAAAGAATTCAAGTTATTTGCTGCGAGCGCGGAAAAAGCGGCAAACTATGTAACCAGTACCGGAAAAGTATCGGTTATGGCGTTTAACTATGCTACCGGCCATGACATGAACAGGCTTATCGGTGCGAGATTCGGCCCGAAATCGACAGATATGTATTTAGGTATTGGCAATGATGCTCAGGGCAAACCTGGAATCGGGCTTTCTTCTGAGCCCAGAGCATTTGGCCCGTTGTACGGTGTTGTAAAAGAGAAAGCCGAAGTTATTGAGAATGTGCTTGCTCTTGCCAGAGGCGAAATTATTCTTGTTACCGGTGGAAATTACGAAGTTTATTACGTAAATGAAAACGATATTCGCGGTAAATCAGCAGACGAGATCGCACACAATGTACACAGGATTAACGCGATTACCGGAGTGGATACAATCGCGAAAGCAAAAGTTTCCGATACTTCATGGAACCTGATTCTCGATCCGGAAAAAGCGGCGAAAATGTCGGCTTTTGAGACGGAAGCAGCTGTTCAGGGTACAACAATAAGATGGACTCTCGAAGGGTTGACAAAGAAAAATCCACAAACCGGGTTGCTGGAACTCAATCTGGGATTAAATGAAGACCAGATAAAACCCATTCTTGATATAATGAATGTTGTTGGAGGTGGAAGCGGAACTTCACTAAACGCTTTGAGCCTTGCTATGGAAGAAGCGCGCAGAAACGGTTACCAGCTTATGGATTTGGCGCTTGACGCGGATATTATCAAGGCGTCTCAACCGTTGATTACCAAACAGGGGATTACCGTATCACTTATAGTTTCGCAATCAGGTACAACCGGTGTTGCTGTTCAGAACGCAAAAGACGCTCTAAATAGCGGTGCTAAGGTGCTTGTTCTTACAAACCGGCGCGGAAGTACCTGCGACAACCTGGCGAAAAACAGCCTTAACTCAATTATAACAAAAAGTATTGATGAACGTGCCGTTGCGGCTACCGGTTCAAACACAAACCAGATTGTTGCGCTGAGGTTGCTCGGATTGTATCTGGCTCAGCTCAGAGATCCGAAAGCATATGATGCGCAACGTATCAACAATGAGTTGGCTGAACTGTTCAAAGTATCTGATCTTATGAAAGATACGGTTAAAATGTGCCGTGAAAAAACAGGTGATTTCAAAGATTCTGTGAATAAACTTATCTCCTATATGCGCAAATACGGGTATGATCTCGGAAACGTATATTCGAGTATGAATGGCACAAATATTCGTATAGGCGGAATCGGATTGACTAAAATCGCCGATGAGTTCGAAACAAAAGAAACCGAGATGGTCAGATATATTATCGGATCGCGCCCGGTAGATATTGTGCTTGAAAACGGTATTGAGGAACAACCTCAAATGGATAAACCTGATTTCACAGGCAAAATCAATACTGTAGAAGCAATGCTGAATACATATCTTGGTGCTGAAGAGATCAATGTCGACCAGAAAAAAATAAAATTAACTGATGATGACCTGAAAAATCTCAAAAATATAACTATTCTTGGACAGGGAAAACACAATTTCACAATCGAACATATAGAAGACAACTATATGCCTCGACATATTATTCCTGTTTCCAAAAGAATGTACAATAATGATATAGCCGGTATCGACAAAAATTCACTTGTAATTGCTCTCTCGCCTGAAACAGATTATGAAAAGAGCGTTATAGACAAAATAATTGCTACAGGCGCCAAGGTGGTCGTTATTGGCCCGGCTGAAATAAAAGGTGCGGGGTTTTTTCAGACATTTGGTACTGATTCGGTATTTGCGGAATTTTTAGGCGCGGAAATGCTTATGCAGTATGTATCGGCTTTTCTCGGTGCCAGAGATTTCCAGACTTCTGGACAGATAAAAGCCGCCGTTGATTCGTTAAAAAGCCAGCTTGACGGTATGAAAAAAATGTCGACTGAATTTTATCAGCCTGGAACAAACAACAGAATAAATATGAAGCGCTACATCGACGAAATCAGAAAACCAGGTAGAGGCTGGAGAAGATTAGCGCAAATGAACGTTGGAAAAGTAAACCAGCTTTCATCAGCCGCGTATTACTCAAATAGATTTGAAGCCGCTACCGGAAATATCCAGATTTATAAAGAATTGGCTACAATGAAACATGGTTATTACGCTCCGCTTAATCCGGGCGCCATGGTAACGTTATTTATACCCAAAAAAGGTACTCCCGGTTACGATAACTGCGTAAAAGGTATTGAGGAAATGTTACCGAGAATTAATTTTCCGTACGCTCCTTTCCTTGAAGATACCGATTTCCCAATAGGTGTACTTGTAGCGATTACTGCTGAGAATCCTGATGATCCGATGATAAAACTCTTAACAGATGAAGAATACGCGATACTTGAAAAAAATACACGTGACGGTAAAGAAGACCTCATCAAACGTCCACATATTGTATTCCAGACACCTCACGGTGGTGTTCTTGAAGACTTTTTACTTGCCGATTTGATTACATACGAGCTGAATCAGGCATATAATCAGGATCGGCAAACACAAAGATTTGATGCCAATATCGATCGTGGAAACGTATATATAAATGTTGAGTACCCGGAAACACCGCAGAATCAGGCACGCCTTGCTGTAGAGAGAGATAAGCTGAGGGATTTCAAAGATAATTTCCCCAACAGTTTTATATTAACTATAGCTCCTCAAAGTGTACAGGGTGTTGAAGATTACTCCGATGCGGTAATACGCATACCTGCCGCAGATAGCACACTGGCATTAGCCGTTAACCATTTCCTTTCCCTTGAACTTACAAAAGCGAGATTTATGCCTCTGCTTCAGGTATTGAACCAGTTCAGTAACGATCTGAAAAATAACCCGCGTCTTGGTCAGATGACACCTTACGACCTCCTCGCCGGATATGCTAAAGGAACCGTATCCGATATGCAAATGCAGCAGATTCTCAGCGGACAGGAATGGGCCGACGCAAATAGCTGGAAATATTACAGGAACATAATGACTTACTTGTTTACCGAAGGTAATATCGATGGTATTTTGAGTATGGCCGCTGCAGGAGTATCTGTTGATGACGCTCTGATATTTACCGTTGACCTGATAAAAGGGCTTGCCAAAGTGGTAACCAACGATAACAGGTATACTGCCGAAGAATTACAGCAGATATCCAAGTCGATGGCGGCATTAGGGCTTACAAAAGATCAGGCAGAAAAATTCGTTGGACAGGGCAGTTTTACTTTGGTTGCGCCGGTAATGGGACAGCGGTTTATAAGCGCTCGTCCGGAGGGGATATTGCGAATAGCCGCCGCTGTGCGCGGTATATCTCAGGAGCAACTGGTAAATGAAGGTTTATATCATGAAATGATCCATTCGGCGATCGATATTATGCCAAAAATTCAGGATGGCGCGGATATATCCAAAACAATATTCGATCTGCTTAAAGCAAACCAGTTGCCGGCTGAGTTTACAGATGCATTTAACGCTTTTGTAAACATATATTATCCTGATACCGATATGATTAGCGATCAGGCTCTGATGGAATATATAACTGAAGCCGTAGCGAAAGTATATACACATAAACTTTCTCCATCTACATCGCCTGAATTTTTCAAAACACCGCAGGCTAAAATACTCATAGATACAATAGATGGGTTAACCGCAAAAATCCCTGCTTTGCACTCTATTGTTAATCCGGTTGTACCGACAGTATACACACCGCAGGAAATTAAATCCGTATCTGAGGAAAATATAACCAGAATTACACAGAATTTGCAGGATATTATTGGCCAGTCATCTGTTAAAAACAAAGACCAGATCCTGGCAACTATTCCAAAAATCGACAAAATCGACACCGATCCGGAACAGGATGCTTATTTACGACAGATTGTATCAGCTGAACTCATGGCGGCAATTAAAGCTTTGAATACACGTGCGGATATCGGAGTCGCAAGTGCCGTTGAAACCGCTACGGAAATCAGCGGGCGCATTAAAGCCGATATCGAAACTGCAAAACAAAGAATGGATCAGGATCTATCTAAATTGCCTAATTTAACGGCGATGAACGTAAGTTTCTTTCAAACAGAAGACGGACTGAGCGATTCGAAAACTATAGGTATCTCACAGAAAATAAAAGAATTTGTCTCCGATCCGAAAAATGTGTTTATCGTATATTCACTGACACAGGAAAGCCAAATAATAAAACAGATTTTGGCGACAAAAGGTATATCTGATAAAGAAGTAATGGTTGTTGGTACTGATACCTTAAAGACTTATCTTGGAGATAAATTTGTTGCTGATCAACCAGAACAAAATATTCTTCAATTGCCTTCGTATGTTGAACAGATCCTTAACATAAAAGGGATCAAACTTATGCTTAGCGATTTCACGATTATTGAGGGCGATAAAAAGGTTGCCGATATCGCTATGGATAATCTCGCTTCTGTTCTTGACGTACCGCAAGGGTTTATGCCGGAGAATCTGCAGAATGGACAGGAAATAGAACTCGGTATAAGCGCTTTTGAATTGGCCAATATGCTTGAAGCCGGCGAAGATTTGCCTGGCGATCTGATAATAACTCAAGTATCGACGCAGAATAAGTTTATTGCCGATGCGATAAATGCCATAAAAGCACAAAAGGGTGTTGATGCGGAGATATCGCTTGATGATTTAAGGTCTTATCTCGGATTGGAGAAGTTGAATAAAGAAGATTTACGCGGTATAAAATTGAAACGAAAACTTAAAATTACCGATTCGTTTATAAAGAATTTAAAAGCCCAGAGAGCTCTGGATATATCTGCGTAAAATTACTCTGGTGTTTTGCAAAAGTTTATTAGAAAACAGGGTTGCGAGTTTAATCGCAACCCTGTTTTTTATACGTATTTATGATTTATTTAAGAGTACAATGACAACCGTTGAAAGGGTAACTGTCAGATAAATCAAGACTACTACAATTTATTTATAATTGATAAATAAAAGGAAGAGGAACATTATGCTCCTCTCCCTTTATTTTCTCCTCTTCCTCTTCCTGGTATAATCTACTATCTATGAAATACTGCGAGCTTATTTCCTCTTTTCTCCCATTCCTCAATGCCTCCTTTGTAATCGAGCACTTTGGTATATCCTAATTCCATCAATTTTTTCGCCGCTTCAGTACTCATTGGGCATTTAAACCCGCCGCAATATGTAATGATGTTATCGGTTTTTGAAAGCATTTTTGATGTTCTTTCGCGGTTAATTTCACCAAGAGGCATCGATATCGCGTTTTCTATATGGCCTTTTTCAAAATTATCCTTTGGCAAAACATCCAATAGTTTAAAAGATTCTCCTGACTTTTTGATCTTCATAAACTGATCATAAGAAATTTCTCTTACTTTTGGATCTCTATGTTTTGCCTCATTAAATATTTTCTCATATGTATTCATTTCTCAATCTCCTTTTTATAAATCAATAAACGTTAAACAAACAAAACAATATGTTTTGCTTTTAAATTTAGATTCAGATTAACTAAAAATGGGTTTCAAAAAAATGAATTATATTTAAAAATAAATGCGTAATTATAAAGTTATGTATAACCAAACTTTTTATTATCATTATTGCCTGAATTACGTTATTATATGGAGTATTAAAAAATCACGGTATTAAACAAATTCTTCTCATAGCGAATCCGGACAGAAATTTTTATTATAACGGCGATTATTCATTATTAGACGGGAGATATATCGGGCTGGATATTATTATCAAGCAGATCAGATTATAAAAATTAAATCCGGAAATTTTCTATTGAAACTGCAACCTTTTTAGTTCAAATAAGTTTCTATTATCGGCTGAATATCCGCAACAAACTGATCGCGCACGAAGGCGGGGTTATTTTTCGGGTTTGGGCGATTCGGTATCGTTCGCGGGCTCGAACGGGACTCGTACATGCTAAATTTCTCTCTGGC
>CAYVGJ010000035.1:16184-22433 GCA_964451165.1 uncultured bacterium | reverse complement strand
ATTCGTTCTTTTTGAAAAAAGAACCAAAAACTTTTTGTAAGGATGCTTCGCATCCTGTTTTTTATAGATGAAAAATAAAACGGAGAGGCAGGGATTCGGTCGGATATCGTTTTATAAGCCTTTAATTCTTTCCCAACCAATGTATTTAGAGTTTAAACTACCATTGTTAAGCAAATTACAAGATTCCAGCATTTTGAATTTTGTTTGTTGCTTTATCAACTGTTTTGATTGCTGATGGGCACCTTTTGGGCACCAAGTTTATATCATTATTTGATTCGATTTTCAGAGCTATTAAGGTTTCATGCCAATATCAGTCAATGAAATCATAGAAATCAATATTTGAGGCGTTTCTGGTTTTCACAACCTTTTTGTTTATCCAACGCTCAATCGCCGACGGTCGAAACCGGACGGCTTTTGTTATCTTGATGTAGGGTATTAATCCTCTGTGAACATAATCGTAAATTGTACTTTTGCTCAAACTTAATTTTTCGCTCAATTCATCTACTGTTAATAATCTTTCCATGCCTGCAATCTCCTGTGTTAAGCCGTATCTGTGTTATGAGAGTTATCGATTTAAAATTCGATTGGTTCATCAACTCCTATTTCCTGTTCAAGTTCCCTTAAATATTTTGTTGTTAGTTCTCTATACCGATTTTCAACATTCCGGTATTCCCTGTAAATCTCTTTCCCAGTGTCCGGGTCTTCCCCGATGATTTCCCCTTTTTCAACAGGAAAACCTTGTTCCAACTGGTCAATTGCGGTTGCGATTAAATCACATATCATTTGTGATTTGTTTTTGCTCGGATACATCTCATTTAACGCCGATAGTTTTGCCGATACTAAAATCGGTAACCGAATCGATATCTGTTTTGGTGTTAATCGAGAGTGGTCGGGAGCGTCCCATACTTTCAATAAATCTTCAGGTTTCATGTCAAATCCCCATTCGACTGTTTTCAAATGTCATTAACTGTTTATAACATTATACAGCTATCCGGTGTCAATAAAATTTTTGATGTAGTATGAAAAAATATTAAATGATGGAAAGGATATCGAAGTCGGAGTCGCACAATATCACCACGCTCACGAACTCATTTTTCGGGTCAGAGAAAAACTCGTTTGTTCTCGTGGCTCAAGGAGTCGGAAAAACTTTTTTACTGCCCATTTATGGGCGGGGGCAGATAAAAAAGCATTTCCTCTGGGCTGGGATAGTCATTTTCATGAAGGAATGTCACATTAAGACAAGCTTTATTTTGAATTTATATTGACCTCCAATAATTTGATGTATAAATAGTTTTCCCTTTATAATCCCAGCGAGCCGATTCCCACATATTTTTTCCCTTGCTGTCATATTTAGCATTGTTATTTATACGTTTGTAGACTTCCTCTGAAATTCGCGTGGAATATTCATTTGATAAAGCACACATTTTAGCTGCATAATTTGCCGCATTTCCAACCCAAACAAGGTCATTAGCACCTCTAACACCTGTTCTAGCAACAAATAATTCACTAGAAGCAATACTTACTACATGCTTTAATTTATATGTAGATTTAGGATATTGTTTTTTTATGGCTGGGTTTATTATTTTGAGACGTGCATAATTAATTTTGAGAGCAGTTTGTGTGGCGTTTGTGTTTTTGTTGTTTCCAATAAAAACAGCCATTATTCTATCTCCATCATAGGCTGTAATTACACCTCCTGCAGAATTGATAATTCTTGCAGCACAGTAAAGATACACTTTATATACTTTTGCAGCAAATGTAGCCTTCTTTTGTTCTACAAGTTGTGTTGAAGCTGACATGTCTGCATATAAAACTACTCCATCAAGCTTGACGGCATCATTCGTCAATTTTAAATCATTTGATTCTGGAACTTTTATGCCATCTCTTGTCTTCCAACGTTCTTTGAATGTTGCAGTAACACTCGATTCTAACTCGTCTCGGAGTCCCATAATTCTTTATCCTTTTAAGAAATTAGCCAAACAGTTATTAGCCAAAACGGAAAACTAAAGAATGTTAATATCATAGATATTTTTACCCATAAAAATTTATTTGTAGCTATTTCAGCATTTCTATATACTTGAGTTAATATTTCAACAATAAGTTTGTCATCAGAAAGATTTTGAATTTCTGTCTTATATTGTTCTAAACTTCTTGTTACTATTCCACCGAAATATATTAATGAGCCCTTTGGTCCATTTAAACGAGGAAATGTTGCCACGGCTAGACAAACTACACTCCCTAGCAAAAAAATAAGCAAAATAGTAATTAATATTGAATTTAATTTTGACCAATTTTCAAACGAATTTAGTAATGCTGCTACAACACCCAACATCGCTGTATTAATAGCAAAAATTGCAGGAACTTTATTATCAGAGGAAGAGATCCATGATAATTGACGAGATAAAATATCATTTGCAATGTCAATTTTAGATTTCATAATTTGCTCCTTTAAAAAGATTGAAAATTAAGTAATATTTCAATCCTGTAAAAATAGTGATATTTTTTGATGTTATAAATCAAAATGGGCATGGCTCACAAGGTAAAACCCTTAACGATTCGTGAACCTCAGATACAATCGGTATCTTAAATTTATCAACAAATAATCTCGATAGTATATATGTTACACTATATGGATTTGATGTGTAAATATGAAACCCGCTGTCATCTTCTATGCCGTTCCAGATTTGCCGGCACATATCCTGAAATTCCCTGTACCATTTTTTATCGTAGTCGATAAGCACTTGCGATATTTTCGCGAAAGGTAGCATCGCTTTGTTTATAACGCCCTATAATCTACCTGTTATTTTTCGGACATAATTGATAAAGATTCGTTCTTTTTGAAAAAAGAACCAAAAACTTTTTGTAAGGATGCTTCGCATCCTGTTTTTTATAGATGAAAAACAAAACGGAGAGGCAGGGATTCGAACCCTGGGACCACTTGCGTGGTCAACGGTTTTCGAGACCGCCCCTTTCAACCGCTCAGGCACCTCTCCGGATTAATCTTCTTTTAGGACTCTATGACAAAATCCAGGCAATAAAAACAATATTTAAATCTTTTACTAAAAAAATTCCGTTTCCGCCACTATTTATTACGCAACTTCGAAAAAAAGTTTCGCAACAAATCCCTGCACTCCACCGCGCATATACCCGGATGAACATTAACACGATGATTCAAGTTAGGATTATCCATAATATTAAATACCGACCCCGCCGCTCCAGCCTTCGTATCAGGCACACCATAAAAAACATGTTCTATCCGTGAATTCACTATTGCTCCGGCACACATCGGACACGGCTCTTTTGTAACAAACATGATCGCGCCATCCAGCCTCCAGTTGTGAATTGCCGCCGATGCCTGAGTTATCGCGATAATCTCCGCGTGTGCTGTGGCATCCTGCAACATCTCAACCTGATTATGCGCCCGTGCTATAATCTGCCCGTCATGAATTATCAGCGCACCCACAGGCACTTCATCCAGATCAGCGGCTTTTCGCGCCTCTTTCAGCGCCTCGCGCATCATCTTCTCCTCAGGGTTTGCCCACATACTGAGCAGTTCATCGTGTGTAGATATATCGTCCATCATATCCTCTGGGTAAAGTTAAAGTTCATGAAGGTATTATATCATCATCCGCAAATATTGCAACCGAATGATTTTCTCCAATTTAAGAATATGGAATTTTCAATGTGAACATTATTATTCGCACGAACAGCTTTTTTGTCCGGATTGAGTGTTGCCGGTATGAATATGTCCTCCGGGCGTACCGTGTTTTTTGCCAAACCTGCCAAAGATTTTTTCTTTAAAAGAATATATAAACACAAGTCCAAGAATAATCGCGGATAAAGTATGTATTTCGCCGGATATAAAATGTGCCCCGTGATGCGCATGATAAATCTCTTTGACAGCAAAAAAGTGATCGAAAACCAAACCGGAAACGATAGCAGATATCCCTACCGTAGTCAAATACAGTAACGCGGCGTATTTACCCATTATATTCCAGATAGTTGTGATAGTCGCCGCGTTTGTAGCCGGGCCTGCCATAAGAAAAACCAGGGCTGTTCCCGGAGATACTCCTTTGGCTATGAGCGCCAGCGCGATAGGAACCGATGCTGTCGCGCATACATATACTGGAATACTAACAAGCATTATCAGAAACATACCCGAAATGCCTGACCCCAAAAATCCGGAGAAAAAATCGTCCGGTATGATTGTGGTAATTAACCCCGCGATAAACAACCCAATAATGAGCGATTTCACAAGATCTTTTGGTAAAACAACAAACCCGTAATGAAATATACGGTAAAAAACGTTTTTTTTCTGTTCGGATTTAGTCGCGCAACAAGGATCATCGCATTTCGCAATGGATTTGGCTTTTTTTGTTTTTAAATGGAATAATGTAACTAAAGAACCTCCTATTAAACCGCTTATGAACGCGATAACAGGCCTGAATACAGCCATGGTTGTGCCCAGCAAACTGAAAGTAACCAGAAAACTGTCTATCCCTGTTTGAGGAGTGGATATGATAAAAGCTGTTGTCGCTCCGGCAGTAGCTCCGTGTTTGCGTAACGATGTAGCCACAGGAATAACACTGCATGAACACAACGGAAGCGGAACACCGAACAAAGCCGCCTTCAGTACAGGCCATAACCCTTTACCGCCCAGATGCGATTCCACTTTCCCGGGCGATATTGCTACGGAAAGTACTCCGGCTACAAAAAAACCGAAAAGAAGATATGGCGCCATACTTTTTGTTACATCCCAGAGAACAATAAAAAAATCAATTAGTTCTTTGATTATAACGGATTCCGTCATAAATTTACCTCAATTATATGATATTGGTTTATGAAATCCTCAAGTTTTATATCGTTTCTAATTCCTATACGGGTTAGAGCAAAATCATATTTTACAGGATCATTTGGGGAAACCTTTTTGAACCCCGAAGTTATTTCTCTGGCGGATATCAGACCCGCCTGTTTTCTTTTTGTCAGGTTCATCAGAGCGCAGACTCGGAACATATGTACATCAAGAGGTACAATCAGTTTTGATGGTGCAATGCCTGTCCATCCGCCCGGGTCCACGTTATCGCGGCGCACCATCCACCGCAAATAAAGATGAAGCCGTTTGCACGCGCTCAATTTCCATGGCAGGGCAATAAGAGAACCGGATTTGCCGTCTTGCGGCGAAATCAGTTCTTTGACAAAAAAACATAACGCTTTATGCACATCCGGATCGGTTTCATTAAATCCATTGAGAAACAAATTGTTCAGCGACCCGTAGTTTTTTAGCGCGGATTTTACGGAAACAAGAAATGACGAAAGTTCATCGGAAGTAGTAAACCTGTGTTTAAACCCGGTAAAATCAGAATATATTTGTGTTTCATTGCGTGATTCCATGTAGTCTCGGGGTGATTTGCCCATTTTTTCGAGTACCGAGAAAACGCTTCGCAATATTTGTTTTACGTTACCATATGCGAGAGCTGAAGCGATTATCCCCGCGATTTCACGGTCGGCGATATTATCATAATCAAATAGATACTGCAAAGGATCCGGGTTAACGAATTGCCTGAAATTGTATTTGTTGTATAGATCATCAAGGACTTTTTTATTTAAAAAAAGTCCGGTTGTATTTTGGCAATTCGCTTTTATTTTGGTTTTATTCGGGTGATTCATCCTTCAATCCGTTTGAGTTCTCTGCTGATAAAAGAGACATGGCGCATTTCCTCGTCGATGATTTTATTTATCGCTTCCCTGTCGTCTTCATCCGTGACAAGTTCTTTCATGCCAAGATAAAATACGATGGAATCCTTTTCTCTGCCGAGCGCGTAAAGAAGTATGTCTTTGACGGTTGAACCGGGTTTTATCACGTCTTCGGGGTTTACGGACAGATCGAATATATATCCACCTGCCATAGAGTGCAGGTATAGTTCCCATTCGCCTTCCGGGTCGTAGATTTCTATTTGTTTTTTCTGGCGGTAGTTTTCTTTAAGATCCTTAAAAACAAGTTCGTGTTTATGTTCAACTTCAGCAAGTGTATTAAGCAGGTTATGCACTTTCTTATCTGTAACTTGTGCGGCGGCTTTTTTATAAAACGAGAGCCCGTTATTTTCTATTTTTAAAGCGAACGTAAAAATTTCTTCTGCATTGAATACAAATCCCATTTTCGCCTCCCATAATGTATTGGAAAAACAGGATGCGAAGCATCCTAAGAAAAAGTTTTTGTTTCTTTTTTTAAAAAGAAAAAGTCTTTTTTAA
>CAYVGJ010000035.1:0-16084 GCA_964451165.1 uncultured bacterium | reverse complement strand
TTTCATCCCTGGCGATTCTTACGATATTGTTTATGCTTGAAGTTATTTCCTGTTCATGTTTTAGCGCCGCCTCAAAAGCTCCAAGAGGCGAATCCCAGTTTGCGTTCGGGCGTTCGATTGCTTTGAGTTCGACTACATCGAGCCTGTCTTCGATGAACGAAAATATTTTCATCGCGTGTCCCATTTCTTCTTTTGCCTGGATTTTCATCCATGCGGCGGCTCCTTTGAGTTGAATCGACTGGAAATATGACGCCATAGACAAATATAAATAGGCCGAATAAAGTTCTTTGTTTATCTGATCAGTTAACGCTTCTTTAACTCTTGGTTGTAGCATTGTTATCCCCTCCATAATCCGTGCAGGTTACAAAATTCCCGAGCGCCGACCTGTTTTGCGCTTATTTCGAATATTGCTTCAGGGGCATCGCCGGGTTTTAAAAATTGTTTGTATGATTTGTTGTCGGCAACCAATTCTATCCACTGGATATAGTGTGTTTCTTCCATCGGGTGCGGTACGTTCCCGATTTTTACTTTTACGAAATTATCGTTGATTTCAATTACAGGTACATGTTTTTCTTTGGATGCGTCAACGGTATTTTCGGTGAACAGTTTCATCGGTTGACCGCAACAAACCAGTTCTCCCTGTCCGCCTTGCAGGGTTTCAACTATTGCTGAACAAACCATGCACTTGTAGATTTCAAATCGTTTTGGCATAATATCTCCTTAAATTTGTGGTTTTAATCATCTTCGCTGATCTGAAGCTCAACCAATTTCGTTGCTACACCGGGAATAAGGTCGAGTTTTCTTTCAAATTCTTTCTGCTGGTCTTTACTTCCTACCAGTTCAAGGAACAATAATCCTTTATTCGAGCAATTCTCAAGTACTCCGTCATGCAAACCAAGCCTTGTTTTTATTATACAACCCCATGCTGTAAGAAGTTTTTGTACTTGTACGGCGGTTTCCTGCCGTTTTCCTATTAATATTAGCATAACAACTTTTTCCATTACAGATGCCCTCCTGAATATGAATTGCTTTACTTCTAAAATATAAACCAACGCCCAAAATTTATACAAGCAAATTTTGTTAATATAAGGTGAATCAATGTTGCTCGTTTATTCTAATATACGATCCGTCAACGAGTTTATAATTGCGGGACATATGTCCCCCCCAGTTGTATATATTTTTTCCTGATATATCCATTTCGCCCAGGTAATAAGGGAACTCAAAATACCGTCTATATAAGTACAACCATGATTTTTGTTTTTTATCGAGTTGTGTAAGTTCCGTTACCCGTTGGTTAGCATTGGGTAACTTGTTTTTTGGAAACGAAACTTTATGTTGTCTGCATTGATCCGATTCTTTCGGCATGTCGAGCATATCGTAAATTTCGGCAAGGGTATCGTATCCTTCCGGTGTTCCATGGGCCGATATTATTATATCCGCTTCAGATAAACACGATATGGATTTGTCTTTGTTGCCGAGTATAGCGTGAGTTCTGGCGATTTCAGCGAGAGCGTACCAGTTTTGAGCCGCTGATGCCATTCTCTGAGCAACATCAAGATGGTATTCCGGCATCAGTGCAAACCTTTGAATTTTAGGGATCGCGGCTATGGTATTAGCCATAGCGATCCGTTGGCGAAGGTCGCCGCCGGTATCTCCGATGATATCCTCCGCGTTTCTTAGAAATCTTTGCGCGTCAGAATATTCTTTAAGTGCGATCAGTCCTATGGACGCCTCGATACATCCCTGCCAGTTTTTATATTGCGAGGCGATTTGCCCGCCTTCCTTGAACAGATATGCCGCGCTGGTGTCGTCTTTGTTTGCCAACTTGCTGTATCCTTCGCCCAGAAAGTTGTCAATATCTTTTTCCGTATTCTGTGAATAAACCGCGATAGCAGTAAGGATTGGGAAAACCAGAAAAGAGAAAACAAAAATTTTCATAATTAACCTTTCACAAAATCATATACTTTATTACAATAATCAAAACGTTCAAATACGCGCCGTTTTCGAATTAAATTTATATTTATTTTAATTTAAGATATTTATAGATTTAAAAAGTTCAAATAAATACCCAAAAAAAAATCGGGTTAATATATTTTCTTGCTATATTATGAACATAATTTATATTATAACTTTTTAAAATCATAATATTTTTTTTGCGAGAGACATTATGCCAACAATCGCTCTTTATACCGATTTCGGATACGACAACTGGTTCGCGGGTGTATTAAAAGGAGTGATAACGAGTATATCTCCTTCATTAAACGTGATAGACGTTACGCATTCCATAGAGAGTTTTGATTTAATCGAAGCGGCTTTTGTAATCGAATGGAGTTACCGCTTTTTTCCAGAGGGAACAGTGCATGTGGCGATAGTCGATCCTGGTGTAGGCGGTTCACGAAGGCCTGTTATCGTAAAATCGGACAGATACTTTTTTATCGCGCCGGATAACGGTATTTTATCGCGAATTTTTGAGGCTGAAGACAATTATGAGGCATATTATATCTCAAATGAGAAATATTTTTTGCCGAATATAAGCAATACGTTCCACGGTAGAGACATTTTCGCTCCTGTTGCCGCGCAAATAGCCTGCGGGGCAAAAATTGATGAGCTGGGATACAAAATTACCGATCCGGTAGTTCTGAAAAACCTTAATCCGGCAAAAATTGATGAGAATATCCTTGAAGGTGAGGTTGTGGTTGTAGACAAGTTCGGAAACCTGATCACGAATATCCGCGCGAAAGATTTATGTAACGATTATGTAATCGAGTTGCCCGCAAACCGGATCAGGTTTTTCGGGTTGAACCGGTCTTATGGTGAAGTGTTTGCCGGAGACCCTCTTGTGCTCGAGGGAAGCACAGGGTACATTGAGGTAGCTGTGAATCAGGGTAACGCCTCGCGGATACTTTCCATGGGCAAAGGTGATAAAGTAAGAGTTTATTCAAAAATGTATTAATCTTCATTGGGAAAGGATAAAACCATGCCTCCAAAAACCAAAAAGAACTCCAACAACAATAAAATAGAAAATTTTGGGATAGAATTGGATTTCACTAACGCCACTGAAAAAGTTGTCGGGTTTGAGCACGGTATAACCGAATGCGACCTTGAATCGGTAAAAAACAGCGTGGAATCCGCGCGGCAGGTTGTTGAAGGCGCGAAAAAAGACGGGAAACTCGGGTTTTGTAAGTTGCCATATACTAAAGAAGACGATCTTGATGAGATAATAAAAACCGCTGAGGAAATATCAGAGAATTTTTCGGATTTTGTAGTGCTTGGTATCGGCGGGTCGGCGCTGGGCAACATCGCTATCCAGAATGCACTTAACCACCCGTTTTACAATCAGCTTCACAACGAGACGCTTCCGCGCCTGTATGTGCTTGACAACGTTGACCCTGAATTAATATCGGGGCTTATGGATATCGTGCCTCTTGAGAAAACCTTTTTTAACGTGATCACAAAATCAGGCAGTACCGCGGAAACCGTATCGCAGTTTCTTATTTTCCGGAAACTGCTTATGGATAATATCGGCAAAAGCGCGTACAAGAGGCAGGTGATTATCACCACCGATCCGGAAAAAGGGTTTTTGCGCAAAATAGCCGATGACGAGAAACTAAAATCGCTTCCCATACCGTCGGATGTGGGCGGCAGGTTCTCGGTGTTGACACCGGTGGGGCTTTTGTCCGCGGCGGTATGCGGTATAAACATAAAAGAGCTGGTTCTCGGAGCCAGAAAAATGGATGAATTTTTGACACAATGCGGCGACGTTTACTCAAATCCTGCGGCAATGTATTCGGCAATACATTACATTATGGATGTAATAAAGAAAAAACCAATGGCAGTAATGATACCATATGCGCAAAGCCTTAGAGATTTCGCCGACTGGTACCGCCAGCTTCTCGCGGAGAGCCTGGGCAAGAAATTCGACAGGGCAGGCAACATAGTTCACACGGGTACAACCCCGATTAAAGCACTTGGCGCGACTGATCAGCACTCGCAGATCCAGTTGTATGCGGAAGGTCCGTTCGATAAAATACTTACATTTTTAGGTGTCAAGAAGTTCCAGCAGGATGTGAAAATCCCGGTAGCGTATAAAGAGTACCCTGAGATATCTTATCTCGGTGGGCAAACCATGAGCAAACTGATCCAGTCCGAACAGGTATCCACGGAAACGGCGCTTGCCAAAGCGGGGCGTCCAAGTGTTACGATAACTATCGACGAGGTTAATCCACGTACGATCGGTGCGTTGATTTATTTATTCGAGTACCACATTGCTTTATCCGGTGAAATGTATGATATAAACGCGTTCGACCAGCCGGGAGTGGAAGAAGGCAAAAATCTTACTTATGCCATGATGGGGCGAGAAGGTTTTGAACACAAACGGACAGATGTGGAAAACGCTATCGCTTCAAAAACAGGTAACACCATGATAAAATGGTCGTTGGATTGAACCATAAAGATACCTGTTTAAATTAATATTGGTAAACAGGCTGGTGACTAACCCGTATCGTTTCAGAAAAAGCAAAATAATATATTCGCCGGTGTACAGTACCGTTTTAGTAAACGCTATATCTTTGCTTAAAGTCATATTATGATCATTTACATATTTATATATTTATGTATATATTGATAAGCAGTGTGGAAATAATTGGTGTTGACATCAGGCGGTTGTATTTGATATTTTACATTGAACCATGAAAAGGAGGGTGTCTGAATTGAGAGATTACGATACGCTTGAGTTTATATGTTGTGTGGAATCGTGTAAAAAAGCAATACCGTTTTCGGTTTTAAAAATAGAACGTAATCAAAAAATCGAATGTCCCGGTTGCGGGAAACAATATTCTTTTGACCAGAATCTGATAGACAAATTCAAGAAATTCGAGAAACTGATTATGGCTGTGCGTGAGGCTGAAGATATCCTTGGCGCAACCAATGTGGGTATAAATGTTGACGGGCATCAGGTGAAATTTCCGTACAGGTTGTTACTGACGCGGATGAATACCCTGATAACTCTGGATATCGGTGGGCAACAGGTGAATTTTAAGTTTCGTGTAGAACCATTGAATACCGGAGTTGAATAACAGTAACCTGAATTGAACAAATTTGTCCGGATTAAATCAAATAAGCGATTGTTCGTTTAACTTTGAATTGATAGGGGACTTGGATAATGTGGCGTGAAATGATGAAATCGAAAATTCATCGCGCGACAGTTACCGACGCGAACCTTCAGTACATGGGGAGTATAACTATTGACCTTGATCTGATGGAAGCGGCGGGTTTGGCGGAGTACGAAAAAGTTCATGTTGTGGATGTGAATAACGGCGCGCGGTTTGAAACGTATGTAATACAGGGTGAAAGAGGGTCTGGCGACATAATCCTCAACGGCGCGGCGGCTCGTCTTGTCCAGCAGGGCGATAAGATCATAATCATATCATACGGTTTTTATTCTGAAGAAAAACTGAAAGGCGAAACGGGCGTTATATCCCATAGTCCGAGTATAGTTTTTGTCGACGAAAAAAATAAGATTATTCCTCATCAACATAATTAATTAAAAAATCTTTATTGCAATGAGGGCAGGTAGCTTTGTTGCGCAGTTTCCTCGCGGATGCGCTTCCG
Source organism: uncultured bacterium (assembly GCA_964451165.1). Lineage (GTDB taxonomy): Bacteria > Auribacterota > Auribacteria > Auribacterales > Auribacteraceae > CAYVGJ01. The sequence continues at coordinate 10,474 of CAYVGJ010000035.1, read as the reverse complement.
ATATTAACCTGTTGTTTGCAGTACGGGCATGGTATGATCAACGGTCCTAAGATCTTCTGTTTATGTCTGGGACCGATAACATCTGCGCCTTTTTTCCGAAGGCCGTCCATGGATAATATAACTACTTTAACAAAATCAGTTGATACAACAAGAACACCTTCCGTAAACGAACCCGTGCCGGATGTTACATGCCTTGCGGCGCCGGCTGTTGCGGTAACGGTATTTATAGTGCCTTCCATCATGTCGCCGCCAAGTTCGCCTATCTCATCTATCTCAGGTTGGTTAAAGGTGGTACAGCCATTGACAAAAATGGTACAGAGTATTAAAAGAAATGAACATAATTTGAAAAAATAATTCATCTTTAGAAATTTAACTCAGGGTTAACTACAGGCTTGTTATCTTTCGGAAAAGGAAACCAGAAAAATAGCATATCATAAGCGGCTCCCATTGATCTTACGGCAAATGCTCCGGTCCCTTTTGCGAATCCGATAAAAAAACCGAGTGGGCCGTGATAATACATTGAGTCATGAACATTGTCTGATAGTTCATATTGCGCGTTCCAGGCATTAATGGTTCCACGCGCAAACTTTTCACCGGGATGTTTAGCCGCTTGCGCGTCTTTTATCTGGTTGAACATTAGTATAGTTAATAACGCAACAATTACAGAAACTTTTTTCCCCATGGTTTTTCTCCCTGTGAAATTTTAGCAAGACGGTACCGCTAAAAAATTTTGTAAGAATATCATAATCACTTGTTGCAGTGCTGTCAACAAAATGGATAAAATTTTTGAGAATTTGACTTAAAAATTACCGAAAAGGAGAAAATAAAGTATCAATCCGATTAGCAGGAATACAGCTACTATTGCGCCGCCAATAAGTAAATTTTGAGAAATTGATTTTGTTTTTGAAAAATTCAAACCTGTCTCATCTTTATCCAAGGTCATTTCCAAAAAAGATTTTTTTACTTTGCGTATATGATCAAGCCCGATTTGGTATCTGCCTTCTTTGTTGGCGATATGAGCCAGTTCAAGATTCTGTGTGAAATCGTCGATAGCATCTAAATAATAAATGTTTATTTTGCCTTTGTTAATTTTCTTTAAAACGTCGTCAAAATGTTTCAATTCATAATTCAGTTTCTTTTTATGTTCTTTTTCAAACGCGTTTCTGATCGGCGAACCTTGATGCTGGTTGTTTGAGCCGAGTATATTGTTTTCCTTGTCAGGTGCTGTGGTTCCGACAGCGATAATCTGGTTGATTTTTTCTTTCACATCTTTTGATGAGAATATATTGGTCAAAGATGGTTTCAGGCTGTCATCCGCCGGAAAAGTTTGTGGTTGGGCAGGGGCAACCGGTTTCTCGGTTTTAGGCGTTTCAGGTTCAGCCGGTTTTTTCGCGGACGGTTCCGGAACAGAGGGCTGATTTGTTTTCTGTTCAACCTTGTTTATAAAGTTCTGTGAAGCGAAAACCGATGTTACGGATATGCTGTTCTCATCGAGATTTTTTTGTATATCTTTTATATATTTCTGATACGAATCATCTTTTTGTGCGGGAGGCATCTGATTGGTGTTGCCGGTATTAATTGCTACGGTATTTTTATCTGTCGAACCTGTTGGTTTCAGGTTGAGGCTTTCGTAATGAATATTACCTGTTTGAGCAGGCGGCACAGGTTGTGGTTTTTGCCCGCTTGGATCGATACCGATTACGTTGCCTTCACTATCTTTTTGCGCCGCAGGTGATATCTGTGTAGTTGCATTGTTTTCTGAAAATACTGATTTGAGTGTTTGCGGATCATTTGTTTCCTCAGCCATATTGATATTTATATTTTTGGTCTCCATCCTGATCAGCGAATCTTTTTTCGCCGGTTTTGGGGGGAGATTCAGGTTTATTTTCAGGGGTTTTTTTGTGTCGGGCACATCCATTACGTTGTCATTGGGCGATTCAAGTTTCACGATAACATCGCTTTTGGGAAACGCGGAGTTGGTTTGTTCAACAGGCTGGCTGTACTCCGTATTTTTTGGCGATGACTGCATTTTCTGGCGCAAAACTTTAAAAGCAAGGTCGGCGTCAATGGTTTTCTGGGCAAGTTTGGAAAACGCTATAAGTTCTTTGAGTGCTCCTTCAAGTTTGCGGATATCCTCTTTAATGTTGTTGCAGAGAATATCAACTACTTCGTCAGAAAGAATTATTCCTTTTTCCTCAAGTTTTTTGTTCAGGATCGCTTTTCGCGTTTCAAGGTCCGGCTGGCCCATCTCGGTTATTATCCCACCTTCGAAGCGCGATCTCAAACGTTGTTCCAGAGTCGATAAGGTGCTCGGCGGTCGGTCGGAACTCAATACTATTTGTTTGCCGTTATTAAACAGTTCATTAAACGCGTGAAAAAATTCCTGCTGGGCAGATTCTTTGAACGCTATAAACTGAACATCATCAAGCAACAATACATCCAGATCGGTGTAGCGTTCCCTGAACTCCTCGATCTTGTTGAACTGAATTGCCTCAACTAATTCCGCCTCAAATTGTTGTGATGATATATAGAATATCCTGCTCTCCGGCAGTTTATCAAGAATAGCATTGCCTATTGCGTTGAGAAGATGTGTTTTGCCAAGGCCGACATTCGAATATATAAATAGCGGATTATATTCTTTGCCGGGCGATTCCGCTACAGCTTTGGCAAAAGCAAGAGCAAAATTATTGTTTTCACCCGCTATAAAGTTATCGAACCGATAATATTTAAGCAAATTCGTTTTCCGCGGGGGGAGATTCTTTTGATTTAACACATCTGTCATAAATATCAATCCTAAAATATATTACGCTAAATTGAATAGGCCTGTCTCTGTTTTATAAATATAAATTGTTCAATGTGATTATCGGTACATAAAAAAAAATCTTTATTTTATGCAATATACTTTTACTTCTCGGGAATAAAACTTTTGAGATATAGCTGGTTGTGTGCAGATTAATATTTCCAACCTGTATTTCATGAGGATACTTTTTATAACCGTTTCAGAGTTTCGCGATAATAGAATTTATATTTTTGAGTTTTTTGAATCCAGAACTTTAAGATTTGCGCGATTAGGGTTATGCGGAGTATTTCATTGGAATAACTGCTGGTTATGCGGTTGCAATTGATCGGAAATCAGGTTTTAAAATGAACAAAAAGCCGGCCGAAATTTTTGCTGTCTTTTTCGATCCGGTGATAGAGTTGTTTTATCTCTTTCTTTTCTAAAAAACGGATCACATGTTTTTTCAGCTGGCCGCTTCCTTTTCCGGGAATTATTTCAACCATGGGAATTTTTTTCTCAACAGCTTCACGGATAACCCTATTGAGTTCATCGTCAATAGCTTTACCTTTATTAAAAATATCATGCAGGTCGAGTTTCAGTTTTGCCATATTATTCTCTTATATCGGTTAAATTTGGATTAATTAAGCCTATTATGCGGATATTTTATTATGTTTATACGGCAAAAACCAGATTAAAATTGAGCGGTTTAAACTCACTACAGCTGTTTGCTTTCGTAAAGCTCCCGAATTATATCCGGATTTATCAAAGATTTTTTTGTTTCATCCTGATAAAGATACCAAGAACTGAACAACCGAGTAAAATAAACGATACTGGTTCAGGTACAGGCCCGGACTGCGAAAATATGGTTGCATACACACCGTCATGACTGCCATCCTGGTAATTGCTATACCAGGCAACCAGATAATCCATTCCGTTTGACGCTACGGATGGGGAAGCCTGATTATATGAGGTATAACTATTTATAAGAAATTCTGATCCGATTTTAGAACCATCAAGGGCCGATATAAATTGCCCGTAAATTCCTAAACCGTCCCCATCCTGATTAGTGCTTTCCCATGTAACCAGATAGTCCGTTCCGTTTGAAGATACGGAGATTTCAGTCTGATCATTTGTAGTAAAACTGTTTATCAGGAATTGGGAACCTATTTTGGAGCCATCCGCGCATGATATTAATTGCCCGTATGTATCATATTTGCGTGTGCTATTAACATAACTTTCCCACGTAACCAGATAATCCGTACCGTTTGACGCTACGGATGATTCTATCTGTTCATTTGTAGTATAAGTGTTTACCTGGAATTCGGAACCTATGTTCGAACCATTCGCGCCTGATATAAATTGCCCGTAAATACCATAATTGTTTCCATCCTGCCCATAACTTTCCCATGTAACCAGATAATCCGTTCCGTCTGACGCTACGGAAGGAAAATTTTGAATATTGCCGGTGGTAGTATTTACCTGAAATTCCGATCCCTGAGTATATGAACCGGATTCTGCTGAAAAATTCAATAAAATATTAATCGCGACAATAATAGCGGGAAAAAAAAGACGTGTTTTCATAACTCCCAAACCTTTCGTTGAACTAAAAAATATCAAATACGCTATTATTAATTATAGATTATAAAGAACGAATTGTCAACTTAATATTTAGTTAACAGCTTCATTTATAATATTATATACAATACATAATTATACATAGATATTTTTTATCGTATGAAAATAAGAAAGATGTGGGTTGATCGTAAGATTTAAACGCAACCTTTTTATATACGAAAAAAAGTATGAAATATGTTCCAGATCAATTAAGATTTATTTATGCGACAATATAAGTTCATTGTTATTGGCAGGCATATGGAGAGCATATTCAAAATCACGGGGCAATTTTACTCCTGTAAAATAAGGGAAGTCAATTTTCAGCGCCTGAAGAGCAATATAAAACGATGCGGTTGCCGCCATTGACGGCATGGAATTGAAATAGTCATGGATATTTTTTGTGGCGTAAGGCATACCCATATTTCTATTTTTAAAAATAGCGGAATAATTATCGTAAATCAAAATAAGCCCGTCTGTAAGAGTGCTCATAAACTCAAAAGCTTCTTTTTTCCTGCTATCGTTTGTGGATTCGTCAATAAACCTGTGCAGAAACACAATCGCTCCTGAAGTGGCTTCCGGCTGAATCATTTGTGCGAGTTTTGGTTTATCTTCGTCGGCGATGTGGACGAAAAAATCGTCGTAATCGGGCGCGAAAAAGATAAGGCCTCTGGCGGTTTTATTATCTTTGAAAACACAGTCTTTTATGGTTCTCATTTCTTTTATCTCAATAGAATTTATTTCTGTGGTGAACTCATTTTTCAACACATTTATGCTATTGTAGGGTATTTCATTGTCAAGCCCGATGAAAGTCGAGGCGAGCCATGTGTAATGATCGATAGCGCGCGAACAGTTTATTCTCTCAGAGCCGGTAAGCCTGATTGCCGCTGGCCAGTGGATTCTGTCTGGAGAAAAGTTAAGTGCTCTTAAAACAGCCTGCATTACCATCGCGTGGCGAATAATCAGCTGGTCACGCAAATATGGCATAAGCTGGTATTTATCCATAACCAGCGCGATAAGGCGCAAAAGGTCGATGTAATCTGCGTTATGTTCCATAACCACAAGAGGCACGGCGTTTTCAAGCACGTTCTGGGTTTCTATATTATTATAAATTCCGTATCCGTAAGAATCTCCTCCTGTATGAATATAGCCTGCCTGAATAAACCCGTATCCGTCTTTATTTTCAGGGTCAACCACCTGGAGCGGCAACAAATATTTTATTACGCAATCGGTTATAGTCTTAAAATGAGTCAGGTCGGCGCTGAGAAGCATATATGTGTATATCGATTTGAAAATCCATAGATTTGAGCCTGTTATTATGTACGGGTCGATGAACTTGTCGGCTGATGTGTTGTATGAGAAATGAAGTAACCCTACACCTCCCTTTTCCTCCTCGGCTTTAAGAAGCTCCACTATTTTTCCGACAGCTTTTCGGGATCGGGTAAAATTATTTGAGATGAGATCTTTTATAATTGTCGCGTAATTGGCTATGGCGACATCATAAACAAACATTCTTTCGTTTCTCTTGAGGTATTTTGCGTCGAAACTGCTTGTTTTTTTGTAACTCGACCATAACCCTTCAAGTTCAACCCCCAGATCATCGATTGATTCCCAGTATAGTTCCTGGCATTCAATCCAATCCTCTAAATCAGGAAGAATCCTGTTGTATTTTTGCGCCGGATACACAAAATCGTTAAATCCGGAATTCGTGTTTTCACTCATCAGAAGCTCCCTTCGGTATCTGTAGCTGTCTTATATGTTTGACCGGAAAAGAGCTTGGCGGTATAAAAAATAATTAATTAAATTTCGGTTATACTACAGTTTTCTTATTTTAATTTTATATAAACGCTGTTTCAGGTTAATATTTGAAGACGGCTTGATTTCGTACACACCATCGCTGTTTATGTCTTTGCCTAAATCTTTGAATGTCATTGAAGTACCCTGTCCGGCGGGAATGTTTTCTGCCAGTTCGCTGAATGATGCGTAAGGATCATCTTTGAAATAGACGGTATATGCTCTGTTTGGCGAACTGGTCCATGTCAAATTTGTGGAATCGCCTTCATCTTTAGTTAAGGAAAACTGAAATAAAGATGATTTATTCAAAGGATCTGTACCCGCGATTACTTCTGTCGCATCATCCTGACAATCACCGTCTGAATCCGGGTTTTGCGGATCGGTATTGTTGATGAACTCATTATAGTTTATAAGGTTATCAAGATCGTCATCAAATATCGAATCATCGAAAAACGGATCGAGCTGATGAGCGGATTCCCATAGATTATTCATCCTGTCCCTGTCCATATCCGTAAAATTGTTTAAGGTCAGGAAGTTGCCGTAGTTGCCCATTTTGACAATTCCCGCGTACTCGTTGTAATAAAATATCACATCAAGTTCATATTCAGAATAACTATGTACCTCTATGAACGAATAACCGGGAAATTCCTGTAATGTTGTGCTGGTTGATACGATAATATCGTATTCTCCGTCGGCATAATCTATGCGCAGTCCATTGTAATAGTTTCCCGAAAATATTCTGTATTCCATATCGTTTTCGGATGTAAGTTCGCGAATTTCGGACAAAGAGTTTGCCTGAAAAATGATTTCTCCAGTATCAACTTCCTTAAACAGCCAGACTCTTCCTGTGGTATCTTTAGCGATAAATACAGATTCATTGGCTACGATAATCGGGTTAGGCGATACGACCAAGTCCATCCGCAAACATTTTACGCCAAGTATAGTTTCACTTGTGCATGTTCCTGAGATAGTTATGTTGTAATACTGAAATATCGATCCTGTCGGAAAATATGTTCGCGCATCGCCGGGATATGAATGCATAAAAGGGACGTAACGGAAATCGTCACTTGAACTGTCAAATATCGGTTGATCAGCGAAACAAGAGGAAGAAATATACAAAAACGAAAAAATAATTATAAAACCCGATGAAAATTTATTCATAATACGCTCCAAACAGGTTAATAGGTAAATTTCAATAAACACAATTTATATTATCAAAAATTACCTTACAGTTATGCTCAAGTCTCTATATTTATAATAACAATATTTTATGGAATATGTTTTATAATTTTTATAGAAAACATTAAATTTTCATAAATCAGATTGTGTTTTCCTTTCTGATAAAATTCTTTATAAGCGGGAATAATAGTTGCTTATTTATTTAACACATATAATTTTCAATTGAAAAAAATGTGAGGAGTGTATGATTACGCATCTGTTTATTCACGCGAGTTTAGCGGTTAAAAACCTGCGCGACGGCGAGAATTTTATTCTCGATAATCTCGGAAATTCCAGTATACTGCAGCGTATGATTGCGAGGTTTCAGAAATCGGGGCGAATCGGGAAAATCAACATTGTCATATCCGATTCCGACTGCGATAATTTAACCGGGCAAACTGTTCAACGCGCTGCCTCCGGTTTAACTGACATTCCGGTATCGGTTATCCGTATACCTCAAAATGCTGTTTACCGTATTGACGAATCGAACCGCTACATAAACCCGGCTCTGACGATGAAAATCCCCCATTACGGTTTCTATTGCGCCGATTGCATGCTCGATTACCAGACATATTCGCCGATTGACTGCGCGGTAATATTCAATATTGAGGATATCCCACTTATCGAGGCGGATACCATTGACTGGCTGATTGATTCGTACCACAAAAAAGGTGTGCTTCTCCAATCCGTAACAGATTTGAGCCAGAGACTGATTATTGTCCCTATGGGCGAATTCCATGCGCGGGTAGCATCGCTGAAATACCGCTTGCAAAGAGACCTGAAAGACGCTGTTGCAGATATAAAAGAAACCTGTGCCGAACTAAAACTGAATACGGATTGTGAACAGGCGAAAATCCAAACCGTGACAGGTTTTTATACCCGTCCTGCCCTGTGTACGCAAATCCTTGACTCGATAAACGACGGTTCATACTCGTGTAAAGATTTTCCTCAGGAAAAGTTATGGCAGTTACAACCGCTCCACACTAAATCGGATTACGAGTTTCTTGACAATTTCTATAAAAAATACGATACCATATCGCCGGCTACATTTATCGGAGTGGAAAAAGAGATCGCTGGTGACAGCAATATGCTGTATCCGGGTATGATTGAGGTTGAACTTACCAACAGGTGCAATATGATGTGCGCGGATTGCCCGAAAATAGTCTCTTCAAGGCCAGATCATGATATGGATGAACAAACTTATAAGAAAATTGCTGATCAGTTTGCCGATAAAAGCACTTTCCTGTTTTTATCCGGATATGGCGAACCGACTCTTCATCCTCGATTGATTGAGTTCATCAGTTACGCCAAAGAGAAAAAGTTTCACCGGGTATGCCTTGAAACCAACGGATCGATGATCGATGAAAGTTTTATGGAAAAACTTATCGGATCGGGGCTCGATATACTCTGCCTCAATCTTGACGCGATAGATTCCGCGGTAAACAATCTTCTTGAGTACCCGTCGGAATTAGTTGTAACCAATATCATTAAAATTAAGGAAAAAATGAATTCCCTGACGCCTTATATTGTTCTGCAGACAATAAACAGGTCGTCCTGCCAGGAACCGGTAACTTATTATTACCGTCGATGGGAACATATCGCCGATGCGGTAGTTGTTTTGCCGTACAACGATTATCTCGGCGCTTTTTCCGCAGGTGATTTTATTGACCTGACACCATCGAAAGAACCACAGCAATGCTGTAAAACATCGCAGATGCTCTTGATATTATCCGACGGTAAACCCACTTTATGCCGCCAGAAATTCGACGGGTTCGCGCACGCCATAAAATCCGATTATAACGATGTCTGGTTGAGCAATTACCCGCGCGGCAAACAATTTGAGTTTTGCGCGAACTGCGCTTTGAAACATTATAATGACGTAAAACAGTTTTATTTTCTACGCCAACAGCTTACGCATAAACTGAGAAATAAGTTGTATCTATGGGAACTGAAAAAAGAACTCGATAAATCGGAAAAACTTATTGAATCGAAAAAGTATGTTGAATCGCTTGATATAATCGAACAGGTCCTGCGCCTTTATCCAGATTGCGAGGAAGCCATAAACAAACTCAACAGGTTAGCTTGTTTAAAATAAGGCAAACAATCGGCATTTATGAACACTACTTTATATGACAAACCAAAACGGCGGCTAATATCCATAGACAACGAAGCGTCGCCGGAATTCTGGGATAAACACTGGAAAACAAAAGATTTCATCGGCTCTGTTATCGGAGCGAAAACCGCTAAAGGTTCACAGGATAAACGGCTGAAATCTATTGCGGGCAAATACTTGTTTGCGAACGCGAAAATACTCGATGCCGGATGTGGAAGAGGGCGGTTCGTATACGGGTTTCATTGTTGGGGATACGATTCGTACGGTGTCGATACCGCTAAGAACACCCTGAGTATGATAAAAGAGAATTTCCCGGAACTGAAAGTGTACCATCAGGATGTCCGCGACCTGAAATTTGAGGACAACTTTTTTGACTGCTATTTTTCCGGCGGTGTAATCGAGCATTTCTGGGAAGGATACGACACAATAATTGTTGAGGCTAACCGGGTATTAAAACCGGGCGGTTACCTGATAGTGACAATTCCTTATTTTTCACCTTTGCGCAGGTTAAAAGCGGTTCTTGGATTATTTAAATCATACAAAAGTAACGCCAAACCCGAAAACTTCTACCAGTTTTTCCTCAACCATAAAAAAGTAATGAAGAAGATAGAGCATATCGGATTTAAACCCGTTGAAGTTATACCGTATAACGAAATACTGGGGTTGAAAAACGAGTTCCCGTCGTTATCGGCGGTATTGTGCAAAGTCCAGTATGACGAATCATTCCTTTATAAAACCATAAATAAACTTTTCGCTCTGATACTGACAAAAATAACCGCTCACAGCATAATGTTCATATTCCGTAAAAAATAAGTGAATGCCCAACAGGTTCAAACCGTATCAATGATTATAATAAACATTGCGATCTCTGTTTTTACCCGGCTAAACAATTACATTTAAGATCTTTTATTTGCTGGAAGCGAACCTGCGTTTGAGGAACAAAACGCCGCATCCAAGAA
>CAYVGJ010000034.1:18369-25930 GCA_964451165.1 uncultured bacterium | reverse complement strand
TAGGTTTGATTATATCTTCTGTTTCTGTTTTGCTGTGCGTTTCTATCATATTCCAGCTATGCATATACCTCCAACAAATGTGCCGAAACCGATCTTAATGTTCCTGAAGTCCGCCGGATTGTACTGCCTGTCCCGTTGATAAAAAGAAAATTAGATTTTATTTACTCTCACTTCTATATGAGGCAAGACCCACATCAATGCCGATGAATAGGGTTATCGTATTATTGCGCTATTTTATTCCGCTTTATTTTTATACTTTTTTTAAAAGTATAATCCCATTATAATATTCTCTTTCAATAAAATAATATTCATATTAATAAATTGAGGGAATAATATGGTTGAAGAATTTGTCATGGGTGATTTTCCAACAATGTATGCCGAAGGTAAAGAAATGATAACAAATCTATTAAAGGAATCCGAACTTGGTGTCAATCATTACCTGAAAGAAAATGGAATTGTAATTGATTTATATGGAGGAACCGGAGCATATTCTATCGCGTTAAAAAATAGGTTTCCTGATATAAAATTTTATTGTGTGGATCCGTGCATAAATTCAATAAAAGCTGCTCAAAAGTTATCTGTGGAGTTTAATTGTCCTATAGAAACAATAATGGCATCGGCATATAAAATCCCTCTGCCTGATAATATAGCCGATAGTGTTATTATCAGAAAAGCTTTCCAGGTGATCGATCCATTGGATAAATGTTTGAAAGAGATACACCGCATTGTAAAACCAGGCGGAACCGTGTTGATAATGAAACATATCAATTTTCCTGCCTATCCGTTATATTATTTATTGAAATCGGGGAATATCGATTTTATTACAGGAAAAGGGTACGCGAAAAATATTAAACAATATATCTCATCAAAAAGAATAGTCCATCTTTTTAAAAATTCTGGTTTTGCCGAATCATATATAGTTCCTACTGATTTTATGCTAAAAGATATTACGCGTATTAAATCAAAATTTATTCAGAAATTGCTCGCGCCTTATGCGGTAAAACCTTTTATTGTATGTGTTAAATCATGATTAATAATCCATAAATTAGCGTCATATTTCTTCTTTGATACTTGAGACCGGTTTTTTAGTATTCTGATAGTAATAATACTCAAGCAGAACAAAAGCGGTTGATACGCATATAAGGGTGATAATGTTGGCGAAAATGATAATTATATCTTTAAGATGAATACCGTATAGAATCCACATCAAAGTCCCGATGAAGAATTGAGCCAGGGTTATTCTGCTGACATCGTTACCGGACTGAGTTTTTATAATTTTCACAATTTGCGGGACAAAACCGAACATTGTGAGCAGCGCGGCGGTTAATCCGACAAAGCTCCAGATCATATAAGAATCCTTTCCAAAAAATTATTTTCTAAAAAAGGGATGCGAAGCATCCATAGAAAAAGTTTTTGTTTCTTTTTTCAAAAAGAAAAATATCTTTTATTATCTAAATCATTTTTTGTGCAAAACAATAAAATATAAAGTTTAAAGATACACATATTTTAACCTTAAAAAAGTTTCCCGGAATAAATTTTATTCCGGGAAACTTTTCTTATATCAAAAATAATCATCAAATTACGCCGCAGTTTCGAACATCTGGTTGATTTGTCTCTGGCGATTAAGCTGATCGAGGAAATTGCGTTCTACAGCGATAGTGCGTAAAGTTCTTGGTTTCCCTTCAACAAATCCATGATAATTAACCAGTTCGTTTTCGTGCCCGTCGACGGTCATTACAGCTGCGAACAGTCCGTTGGCGACAGAGAAAACCTCGTTTTCGGACTGTGGTTTTTCCTGGACGAAAATCTGCGCTTTTTTGGCGGCGTCTGGGCCGAGTTTCTCAAGTTCAAGTGTAATCACAGCTACTTGTTTGAGCGGATCGGTGATATCGGGATATTTATTTTTTATGAATTCCAACAGCGGATCGATCATTCCGATTTCGGGTTTTATTTCGCCGAGTGTCTGTTCGGGGATAACGAAATCCACCTGATCGGCGATATTGTTTACTCTCAATACTCTTTCCATGCCTGCCTGAGTGCGCGGAGTCAATACACCTATTTTAATTTTCGAACCGTACTGCTGGCGCACAACTGTCAGTGCTTCTCTTAATCCGAGCGAGTTATTGATCATATCGTCAGGCAATAAAACAACACCGGTGATCTTTTCGGTTTGTTCTTTTATTCTCTGTTCGATAAGCGAATTATACGCTTTTTCGATTTTGGTGTTTTCCTGTTTGCGGTTCATGAACCAGTATCTGCCTCCAACGGTTGCCAGAGTTCCGACACCTATTTCGTCAACCAGTTTCATTACTTTTTTGATATCGTCGATCATTGCTTCAGGTGCTTCGTCAAGCCCGTCGGTTACGGTATGTATGATTACGTCTTCTTTCCTCATTCCTTTTTGTTTGGCGAGATTGAGCAACGCCTCAAGATGTTTTATTGAGGAATCTACTTCCGCGTCAGACACAAGTCCGAGAATATGCAGTTTGGTGCCGTTTCTCAAAGCATTGTCGACCGCATCGATGAAAACCTGATTTTTATAAAATGACTCGTCGGCAATTGCCGTGTCGATTTTTACCATATCAAGTTTGATATCGGCAGGCGCGAGCCCTGATCCGATAGCGAAATAGTTTGATCTCGGGTATCCTGCCGTATCTGCTCTCAATCCGACATTAGTTCCTGAAGCATTAAGGTCGACTGCCGGAAACTGGACCTGCCATTTATCCAGGTTAAGTTGCCTGTTTTGCTGGGCGAGCTGTTCGCGGGCAAGGTTGATAGCGTTTCCTTTAACTTCTGTTGTTGTGCCGAGACCGTCTATTGTAATAAACAAAACCCTGTCGTTTTTGAGCGGTTCGAAATCACGGAACAGCGACGGCGCAGTCATCTGGTCGGGTTTGGCTACTCCGAGAACCTGAAGCACGGTTGGCGCTATTGAGCCGATACTGAGATCGGTTTTAAGAACATCTTTATTTGTTTTGAGCCTGTCGTCTCTGGGATCAATATAAACAAACGGCACTTGATTTGTTGTATATGTGTTATATCTTCCTTTTATGGGATTACCTGAAACGTCGAGCATGGATTCGATATTGCCGTGTGTTCCGGCGATAAGTATGGTCAATCCGGCTTGTTGCGCTTGTTCAACCAGTTTTGCCAATTGCTGGTCCATCTCATCGAGCCCACGGGCGGCGTTGATCATATCGCCCGATTCACCGAGCATATCCGGCGCGGAGAAATTAGCCATGATGAACTGGTCTTTGGTTTCGGTGATTCTTTTTATCGCCTGATCGGCAATATCTGCGCTGTTGTATGCCGGTTTTTCGCCAAGCGTCGTTACAGGAGGCGCAGGAACCTCAACTACCTTGAATTTATCTGAAGTGTATCCCGGTTCAACGTTGCCGTCGAAAGATTTTGTTATTTCGGGCAACCTGTCTGCACTCGCGACGCGCGATTGCGATATGCCTGCGTCAAACAATACTTTACCAAGAGAATTTTCGTTTTTGACTCTCGGATATGCCGGTTTGGCTTTAATGTCCGGAGCGAATTCGGTCATGGTGAACAGGTTGAGCTGAAGCCCGCCTACGGGCGGAAACCCTTTGAAATCAGGGTTGCCCAAAGCATCGGTAAGGCCGAGAATATCGGCACCGTCGACATTATAAATAACCAGTGAGTCGCCTTTGCCGGGTTTAGGGTACGCCTGTATTCCGGGGGCGGGTTTGCCTGTCTGGTCAACAATGATTTTCGGGCCGAATTCCAAAGGTGAAATTCCGGAATCCCTTAAATTTTCCAGAGCGGTAACAGGGTTATTTATAAACTCAGGTTCGCCTGTTGCGGGAAGTTTATCTCTCAAATTCTGAATAAACGGATCTTGTTTTATCAATTCTTTATCCGGATTTGATGCGCTGTCGAAATACAAAGTCAGATTAAGGTCGGATACCACTCGTTTAGCGAGCCCTTTTTGCTCAAATTCAGCCATAAGCGCCGACGGATGAGCTTTCAGGTCGTATTCAGGATGAACCGCAACCACATTAAACTGCAAATCAAACAGTTTAACCGGTATCGCCATAATTCCTTTGTTCCCTCCTTCAAACACGATATTGGGCACATCAATGCCGATATTACGTACTCCAAGAGTATCGGAAATTTTCTTGATATACTCGTTGCCGCCAAACAGAGCCAACGCTTTTTCCTGTTCCTGCGGAGTAAGATTTATTTTTCCCGCCAGTTTGAAATTTGTATCGATAGTATCGGCAAGCTCAAGTGCGATCGAGTATAATACACCGGAATGCACAAACAGATTGTGCCTTGCGGAATCAAAAGGAATTTCCGAAGTGGCAAGCGGAGGCGGTATAACCGATTCGCCCGGAAACTGTAGCGCCATAAGTTTTTCCACAACGTCTTTTTCACCGGTCATGTTTTGTATATATAAACCGTAATCGTGTTCTTTGGTTATGTTAGGCGAAATTACCGCGTACGAATAATCTTTTTCCCTCAACATATCCAGCATGCCCTGAGTATGGAACCCTCCGGATATGAGAACGGCTGTGTTGGAATCTTCTTCTTTCATGAAACTGAGCGTATTTTCAAGGAGGTTTATGTCTCTTTGTTTGGCAAGTTTGTAAAAACCGTCCATCTCGGCGTATTTGTCCTCGAACTTAAATACCGCCGGAAACTGAACGCTGATTCCGTTTTGTTTCGCTATAGATGCCAGAGTTTCGCCAACCCACACCGATGTCATTTTCCCTTTTATCTGTGTATACAAATTGAATTCCTCGTTGGATACCCTTAAGGAAAACAGTTTTTTCAGCAATTCCATATTATCTGATATTTCACTTACCTCGCGCTGGCTGTCGTTCTGGTACATCTTATCTTTAAGGAGCGTAACAAGCTGGTATTTCTCTTTCATGAGCTGGCTTAAATCGAGTTCCGAGTACATCTGAAGGTAATTGAAATAAAACGCGATGTTGGGAAACCGCGCGATATCTATTTCTTTGGCATCGGATAACCTTTTCAGATACTTGAAAAAGTCTTCAGTAGTTAATTTTTCGTTTTTGTAATCTATGCTTACTTTGCGGATATCCATGATCTCGTCTTTGGACAGTTTCGGCCCGATGGCGTTGATGAGCCCGATTTGTTCTTTGTTGATATTGTCGAAATTTATCTGCCCTTCTATATGTTTGAGTTTGATTACCCGCGCGAAATTCTTGTATTCTTTAAGAACTATACCTTTTTTAAGCAGTGAATCCATCATAAACCCGCAGAAATCGACCAGCGTTATTTTCGCGTCTTCGAGTTCCTGCGATTTTTCATCGAGTTTAAGAAGTTCAGGCGAATATATTTTTGATTTGATTTTACCGGATATCTCTTTTATTGCATTGTAATAATTCTCAAAATCAGATTTGAAAGTCAGCGGTTTCAAGAAAGCGTCATGGTTTTGTATATATGATTCTTTAGATTCAACACCTCTGTAAATAACAGGCAGGTCCTGGGAAAACAAAAGATACTCTGATCCTGTTATTTGACCGGATTTCATAAAGTGATCTGCTACTTTTTCCCTCACGGCGCTGTTTTTGAAAACGTGAAATTTGTCTGCCATGAAGTTACCTTGAGCGCCCTCGAGAGCGATTAGTTCGATATCGTTCTTGTTGATCAGAACTTTTAGTATCTCGGCGATATTCTTCTGCGCTTCGTAATTGCAGTGAACGTCCTGTATATGGATTACGACGGAATCCTCAAGTCCTTCGAATGTTTCGTCGACTTTACCTAAATCGCCTGTAAGAACTATTTTAGACAGATCCGAACCGGATTCGACAGCCATATCGGATTTTTTAGCCGCGAACGAATCGTTCACAGTGTTTCCCATGAGCATCAATTCGATGCACACAAGAGAAACGATTAATTTCCCCGTTTTTGTTTTGAGCATGCTCAGTTTCATGATTGATCCTTATCTCCTTTCTGATTTATCGATATTTGTTTATTTTCTTGATTTTTATTAACTTAATTATATAATATTTTAGTTGTCTTTTCAATCATGATAACTGTTGTCGTTACACCGGATAAATTAAGATAATTTCAGGCTTCGATCCATTCAAAATCCTTCTGTATTTTAACTGTTTTGCCGGAAAATTCAAATTTCGCCTCATCTATGCACTGGCGGTTATAATCGGAATCTATTGTTTTCAGGTGAGTAAACCATAATTGCCCGCAGACTGATTCAAACGCGGTAATACCGGTTTCTTTAGCCGAAGCATGGTTGTTTTTTTGTTTTTCGGTCATATCATCATCAAGGCCGCCCATTTCATGAATCAGAATATCGGCTCCTCTTGATAAATCGGCAATATTTCTGCTGTAAGCAGTATCTCCGGAATACGCAATCGATTTCCCCGCACAATTTATTCGGATACCTACCGACGGCACACCGTGAATGCCGGATTTGCAAAACACACTTGTTTCTTTATTGATTTTGAGCGATTCGCTGTCTTCAACAGGATGAAACTTAACACGGGTTTCCAGGTACTCCTCAAATTCGGGGAAAAATATCAGCGACGCCTGTTTTAATTTAGATATCATATAATTCTGGCAGATTATGTTCCATATTTTTGCCGTTTTTTTCATGTAGTCCGCCAGAAGAAGCATCGGCAACCCTGAAGCGTGATCGCCATGCAAATGCGATATGAACACCCAATCGATAGTATCCACACCTATATTCGCGCGGTTAAGCTGGTTTAATATCGATGGCGGAGTTTCTATTAAAATACGATTTCCGGCGCACTCAGCCAGATAACAAACATTATATTCACTTGCCACAGGAACTGCCGCCGCTTTGCCCAACTGTATTATTTTCATGCTTAAATTTTCTCCTGTTTGATTCCGTATTTTTCAATTATGTTCATAATGCTCAATAATTTTCGCGCTGTTTTTCTCTGTTTGATTGTTTTATTACGCGCAAGATCAGAAAGGATTTCACGGGCAGGTTTATAATCGCCAAAATGGATGAATAACAGTGCCTTTTCCAGTGGTTTTATATCCGTCGGGCAATAACCCGATTTAATCGAATTGTATTTTTGTGATTCGGCATTTAACTGAGATACTATCGCCTCAACCTGGGCTCCGGCTTTTTCATGAGCCGGATCGTCGCTTAAAATTTTCTCGAAATGATCTTTCGCCAGAGAATAAAAACCGGTCTTTTTCAGGTTGATCGCAAGGTCGTAAGAATTCATCATATCAGTCGGTTCCATCTTATTAATCAAATACAGTTCGTCTATATAATCCGCCGGTTTGAAAAGGTATTTATAAATATATGAGAAATGAAGATGATTTGATTTTGTATTACCTTCCGGCAAAAATTTTGTCATGTAAACCGCGCAGAAAGTAACAAGAAAAATAAAAACAAAATACCTTATATAACGCAAATCATATAATTTTGAAGGTTTTATAAAATAAGCTATTTCCGTAATGGATATAATTATAAAAAATAGCGGGCACAGCGATAATTCGCCATTTAACCCAAATAAGTTGCCGATATTGGGCGATACATATCCTTTCGATATCAAAACCGCGGAAA
>CAYVGJ010000034.1:0-18269 GCA_964451165.1 uncultured bacterium | reverse complement strand
AATAAGTTGCCGATATTGGGCGATACATATCCTTTCGATATCAAAACCGCGGAAAAATTCCACAGCGGCACCGAAAACGATTCCGGAATAAACGGGAATCCGGCGGTATTATCGACGCAATGGATTATACCCCAGAAAATCGACGCGATCATTAATCCGTAAGAAAAATTCCTCGTTCTTTTTCGTTTGAAAGCGGGAAACCCGAACCGCAGAATCGCTATTATCAGAAAAGGTATCGCTCCAATATAATAGCGCGGGCCAACTGTCCATCCGCCTTTCCAGTCAACCACTGATGCGCTAAACCATGTAAAACAGAATATAATACACATCAGTATTATCGATTCGATAACTGAGTCTCTTTTTCTTCCGAAAAGATTTTTAAAAATAACCGGGTATGCCGCCATTAAAAACGGGGAGAAATAATATAATCCTCTCGACGGTGAGAACAAGATTCCCCACATCGACTCTACCGACGGCAAAGCCACCCCGAAAAAACCTTTAGAATGATAATATATCTGCGAAACCGATTTTTTGTGCGCGTAACCGGTAGTGAACCAATCTCCGAAACTAAGGTAATTTACCCACAACTGAACAAATATCGGAATAAAGAACAAAATAACTGCCGGCAAAATAAGATACATTTTTTTATCTTTTATCAAATTAATTAGAAAAAATATGAAAAGCCAGAATACAATTATCGCCAGAGGATACTCAACAATAACAGAGAGTCCCAGAAGAAAACCAGTCAGCGCCGATATGGAAATAGACATTTTTTTCCTGTATTTATCGATTATGATAAACGATATTCCAAGCAAGGACGCTCCAGTCACATGGCTGTAGAACAATCCGCAATAAGCAAACACTATTGTGCCGAGCGAATAGCCGATCCACACGAATTCGCGCAGTCTGCGGTGTGGTTTTGCGAAAACATAGTTTAAATAAAGCATCAGTATAAAAATTATGTGCGGTATGATTACGCAGAAAATAGATAAAAAATATTTCATCCATTCGTTATCCGCACATGCTCCAGATATATTGAAATATACGTAATAAAGAGGCAACGCCATTAAAGTTAACCCGAAAGATTTATCGGAATAGAAGTGTCCTTTGTATTCTGATTTGTCCATCAGGTGTTTATAGCGTGATATCATCGAGTCGATGGCAAGTGTTTTCTGCTCTACGATTGCGCGGATCTGGTAAATCCTGCTGTATTCGTTAGGGTTAGGCGCACCGGGAAACTTGTGAAAAAAGTAGATCAGGCAGAAGAACAATCCGCAGGTTAAAACCGTCAGCCTGAATTTCCTCAATGGTTTAAAAATCCCCCACAGCGACTTTAAACGCCATATTCAACCCTGCCATAACTTCATAGGTTGAGAAATACCCGTTGTTATTTTCATCTTTGGCTTTTTGGGCAAGGCTGGCAAGACGTGTTTTTATACTTCGTTTCGAATAATAGTTCTGCCATATCCAGCGTGTGCCTTCGTCGAGTTCCTCTGCGGTCATTTGTTTCGGATGAAATGTGGCGAACTGGCCGTTAAAGCGTGTCGCGTCTGTTTCGAAGATCCGTCCTTCTTCAAGAAGTTTATGATGAAGTTTCGATCCTTTTATCGGAAACAGAATAGAAAACAGGGCGAGTTCAATCTCGTTTTCCTCGCAGAAATCCAGAGTTTGTTTGAAGATTTCCGGTTTATCTCCGTCAAACCCGAAAATAAACGAGCCGTAAACCGCTATGCCGGCATCGTGTGTTTTTTTGATCCAGTCAGCGTATTTACTTGATTTTGCCCATGTTTTGTTTACCGCCTCAAGATTTTCCTGGCTTATGGATTCTATTCCGGTAAACAGGAACTGACATCCGCTTTCGGCGGCAAGCTCCATTATGTCGGTACGTTCGGCGTTATTGAGCGAGAACTGTCCGCTCCATTTTATTTTAAGCGGTATCATCGCATTAAATAATTCCCTGGCGTATTTCGGGTTACCGGTTATGTTATCGTCGACAAAAAATATTTGTCTTCCTTTAAGTTCCTCAAGCTGTCGGATGACGTGTTCAACAGGCCTATGGCGAAACTGTGCCCCGTAAAATGCCGTAACCGAACAAAAATCGCAGTTATAGGGGCATCCTCTGGTAGTTTCCAGATGAAAAAACTCGTCATCTTTGGAAAAATAATCGCGTTTTACTATCGGCACATCTTTCAGGTCGATAAGTTTGTCGGCTTTATAAAAAGGTTTAAGGCTGTTTTTTCGTAAATCCCCAATTACGTCTTTCCAGATATACTCTGCTTCGCCGGCAACAATTACATCCACGTGGTCTCTTGCCTCATCAGGCCAAAGAGTAGGGAAAAACCCGCCAAAAGCTGTTTTGATTCCCCGGCTCCTGAACTTTTTTGATATCTCAATAGCCATTGGCGACACATGAAGCATAACCGTTATGCCCACAAGGTCCCAGTGTTCATCGTATGGTATCGGTTCGTAGTTTTCATCAATAATTCGAACTTCAATATCATCTGGGGTCAACGCTTTGAGTATCGGCAGGGCCAGTGGAGTTGAGTTCATATAACGTATGGATGATTGTCCCCTTCCGACTCGTTTGGGGTTAACCAGTAGAATTCTCATAATTTCCTCTTTTCATTCGTATATAAAAATCAAAAAAAATTCTTATTATTTGTTTCCCGGAGTTCAAATTGTATAATAATAAGCAAAAATGCCAATATAATCCATAAATTTTTATTCCTTATGTATAAATAAGTGTGTAAATTACCGAATGTTTTATCTTTACGTTTAATCAGTAAATTTGCTGATTAAAAGATAAGAGAAGGTACAAGTCCTCTTACCAATTCAAATAAGAGATGTACCCATTCGATTAAGCGATTATTAGGATTAGACCTGTTCAGTGATAACTGGCTGAGCTCCGAATAAGATGCAGTGGGATTATTCTGTCAGAATTTGAGAACACAGTACTTTACTTCCAATATCCCTGTCATATGTAAAAATATCTAATCCAATAGAACAACTCACAAATAAAATTTGATTTTTTTTATTAAAAAATAGTGTATAATATATTGTTTAATTTTTTACGGAAACAAAGATTCTTTTTTGATACATTGATAACAGATTTGACAATGAGGCATAATTATTGGGCAAATAAACACAGGTAAAACGGTTTTTCATCAATGCTGGCAAAAGGTAATATAAATAATATTTCATTTTCGATTGTTTATTCAGCATAATCGGTTGAATTAAAACATATAACCAGTCCGATTTAATTTACTTACCACAATACCTGCGATATTAAATAAGGGATATAATATAATCCTTATAGCCTCATTATGAAACTAATATTTAAAACACTATTTAAAGATGGGAATATGGCTTATGCGAAGAAATGTTTTAATTACAGGGGCAACCGGGCTTGTAGGCGGGTACTTTTTATCAAGAATAATTAATAACAGTGGCCTTGAGATATCTCTTTTAATTCGCCCGAATAAAAGAATATCCTCAAAAGAAAGATTAATCAATTTATTCAAATATTTCGATATGGATCCTTCTTTTGAACGGATAAATATTTACGAGGGTGATTTAACCGAACATAAATTCGGGCTTTCCGGTACCGATTACGATAAACTTAATTCCGAGACTACAGATATTTTTCATTCCGCCGCGGACATATCTTTCGAGACTGCCGACGATAGAATCGCCCGCACAAATATAGCCGGAACAAATAATATTCTGAACCTCTGTGCGGATAATAAACGGTTTTATTATCTGAGCACAAGCTATGTATGCGGACAGGTAACCGGAACATTTTCTGAATCCGATCTTGACAGGGGGCAGACGTTCAATAACGAGTATGAAAGAACAAAGTTTGTCGCTGAAAATACCGTTCGAGATTATTTCAAAACCAATGAGAAAAACCTGACTGTTTTGAGGCCTTCAATAATTATCGGCGAATATAATAGTGGCAAGACATTTCAGTTCAGTGGATTCTATAAGTTCATGAAAATTTTTTATCTTCTTGCGAAAAAAAAGAAAGAAACATCTATTTATCTTAATTTTATTCCTGAATGTACAAAAAACTATATTCCTATAGATTACCTCACGGATATGATCGAAGAAATATTCCGCGAATCGTTGCTGTGGGGTAAAACCTATAACCTTGTAAACGACAATCCCGTTAAAAACTTCGAGATGACCAAATTTATCAGGGAAATATTCGGTATCAATATTCATAATGGTCAAAAACAGGATGCTTTTCATCAGTCGATTATGAAGAAAACGAGAATTTATATGCCTTATTTGAGAAGCGAACCCGATTTCAAATGCGATAACAAAAAAAAGCTGAAATCTTCTGTTTGCGAAACAATCTTTGACGAAGAATATCTCCAGAGACTATTGGATTATTGCGTAAACACAATGTGGGGCAGAAATCTCGTTTTCAGCAGATAAAACGGAATTCATATTTACACAGGTTATGCATTATTTTGTTCTGGCTTAAGTACGCCTGATAAAATAAAACATGATACTAATAAGTTAATATCTGCTGTCATTATTCTTACTTCTACTACTATTATTAAAATTGACATATGAGATATATCATGATATATTTGGTTATGAGGATTATGCTAAATCTAAATCGGTTTCTTTTCTGCTCAAATCATGTTTTATAAGTCTCCTAAAATTTATTATGCAACCAAATAATAATTTTTATATTAGGGGGATTTGACTATGAAAAAATCCTGGATTCTGATTTTGGAATTAATTCTCGTTTTTTCGGTTCTTTTCTCAACAGGCTTCGTATATTCCCAATCATCAGTAACCCGTCAAATAACAGGAAGCGACAGCAACATGCCTGAGATAACACTGACAGTAACCCCTGACGTTTCCACGACATCCTACTATGTTATTGAGTTTCTGATTGCGGAGATTACGCCTGTTTACATCACAGGAGGAGGTACAATCGACCGATCCATAGGCGGTATAGTCTGGGGTCCTTTTGAGGATAATTCGCCAAGAACGTTTTCCTATAAGATGATCGGAAGCACAACAGCTTGTGAAATTGCCGGATACGCAAAATTCTCAAGTGATCCCGCGGCACAAACACCCAAAAACTATTACAAAGTGTATACCTGCGGTGATAAAATAGTTAACGTCATTGTTCCTATTTCCCATAATATTACTTCGTTACAACCGAATGTGGTTTATCAGGTAACCACAAAACATTTTGCTTTCTATGATTCACAGCCTCTTGCGCATCCGTATTATTATCCGGAACTTCATATTTTAAACGCGATGAGAGATAACATAATAGGTATACGTTGTTATTACGGATCGGAAGGTACCGGTTTTGCGACATTCAAGAAAACATCTCCATATCTTTCGCCTATAGAATGGAATATACCGGAGATTGAAGTAATTTCCGTAACCGCTCAACCGATATCGGCTCCTGCTGGATTGCAGGTAACATGGCAATTCAAGTTATCCGCGACGAATTTATGGAATGTGGAAAAAGAAAGTATATGTTTCGGTATCTTTATGCTGACAGATATTGGTGATTACGGTGTTTACTGTGATTTATCTAACCTGTCATATTCCGGCGGAATAAATAAAACATTCAAATCAAAACGCGGAATATATGTCTGGAAAGAAGGATATAATCTTGTTACCCAGCCTGTGAATCAGAGAAACTTTTTCAGTTTTTGCGCCGCACCAAAAGGAAACGCAGAGAACAAGATCGAATCGATTATAATAGCTCTTCCATCCGATATAAACGGCACTGATAATGCCGCAGTTAAAGCTTTCATGGCTGAAGCGCATAGCCGCGGATTCAAAGTGCATTATGTTGCCGGCGAACCTGAATGGTCTTTCATAGATAACCGGCAAACAGGAGCCGATCATATAAACAAAATCTT
The DNA here is from genome assembly GCA_964451165.1 of uncultured bacterium. GTDB lineage: Bacteria > Auribacterota > Auribacteria > Auribacterales > Auribacteraceae > CAYVGJ01. The sequence continues at coordinate 12,366 of CAYVGJ010000034.1, read as the reverse complement.
TACGTACAACCAGGGAGCAAATAAAGACCAGCAGTTTGACTCAATCCAGTTTGACATTGAACCTCACGCCATAGATACCGACAATGAACCTGGAATGGAACCATGGGTTTGGGAACAATTTATCCAGAATATTGATTATTATCAATCCTTAGTAAACCAAAATAATTCAGGAATGCCCAATCCGATTCCATTTGCCGTGGCGATAGGTAATTTCTGGAACGAGGATTATATACCATACGACAGTTATACCGGTACAGGTTTTGAGCAGGTAATCGATATAGTGGATAAGGTAGCCATAATGAATTATGTTACACATTACGGAGCAATTTTTACATGTCAGGATGAGCTGGAATACTGCAGGTTTTTAAATAAACCGATTGATATTGTTTACGAAACATTCAATACATCTCCCACGGAATCGTTCTGGTTTAACGGGTACAAACCTTTGGAGAGATTGATAAACACTGTCGAGTACGCCTATGTAGACCCGAATTCATTTAGTTATTATAACAAGCTGGAATATAATGTAATTCACTATTATGAAGCGGAAAATGAGGTATTTCCCGCAACCGGGGAAACAAAAAGATCTTACAGGCAATTGCGCCCCGAACTATCTTCGCCATATGAACCGTTACAACCGGTATATAACACCGCACCGATATGTTATGTTACTTCTCCCAACGGAGGTGAAACCATTACCACTACTTCCATGACTGTAAAATATGATCTATATGATGACAATTCCTCTGTTCCCATAATCGTCAGAATTTATTTGATAAACACATCAGCGAATTCGCAGTACCTGCTTGTTCAGCAATCTGTGCGCGTATCGGCGACAACTCATAAATATTCCGGCAGTTACAGCGCAAGAATTAATTCTTACCCTAAAACAACGGGTTATAGAATATTTATAACTGTTCAGGAAAATTCAGGAGTTACAGAAAACAATTTGAGCAGTTTTGATAAATCCAACTATGATTTTACCTTAAAGGCGAAAAAATAATAATGTAAAAAACTTTTTTCCTTTTTGAAAAAAGAAACAAAAACTTTTTTGCATGTATACTTCGTATCCGGTTTCTTGATTAAGGATTTATAAAAAGCGCTAAAACATGGTTAATACCTCAAAAAAGCGCCTATTTTATGTTCATCAAACCGGTCTTTCTCGAAGAAAATGTGAAATATTTCCGCCTTATGCGTAAATGCGTATTCCGCGATCTCATCTTCAAGATAAGGTTGATAGACAAGTTTTTTCCTGCATAAAGCACAGCAGTTACCCTCTATTGCGTTCGCGGTGAAAAAATGTTTATCAGGGCATACATAACCCTCAGTGTGATAGTCTTCATTCATTATTAATATACGTACATTATCGGAAAACAGAGCGTCGATAACCAATTCCGTCCCTAAAACCGCTTTGTCATGCGCCGACGCGGCGATTAAATCATTTATCTGTTTATTCTCATGGGATATACGGTATTTCTCGATAGTTGTCTTTGCCCGTTTCTCAATTTCGGGTAATTGTTCGTCAACATTGGCAACGAATTCTCCGGCAAGCCTCTCTAAAAGATAATTGTGCAGGTATCCGCGTATGGACTTAAGTTCTTCCTGATGCGATCCGATAATCAGTTTGGTAAAACCATAGGTTTTGAAATTGTCCATAAGAATCGAAGCAATATCTTTCAGGTGCCTGTTATATGTTTCCTCGATACGGTTGGCGACTCTTTTTTCTCCAAAAGATTGAAACGATGTAGCGCGAGTAGGGTTGATATTCGGCATAACGTAATCGTGAAAAATGCTTTTTTCTTCTTCCAGCATACCCAGGTAATAATTGAACAAACGGGCTTTGTTGCGGTTAAATACAAGTACGGCGTACCTCTCAAACTGTTCAAGAGGGATCAGCATCGGCTGGATATAAAAATCGGAATTGATTACGATTCGTTCTTTCAGCCTCAGGGGAACCTCAACCAGTTTATAAAATTCATCCGATACAAACACGCAAAACGTTTTTTCTTTGTTATTGATAAAGTTAACTAAAAGTTCGTCATAATGATTAAAAAAATTTTTTCTTATTTTTTCCGCCTGATCCGGCGCGAGTTGGCTTGAGTTTCGTTTTATCTCATCGTAAAAACTGTTCAGCCTGCTTTCGAAATCTTTCTGCTGGTATTCCGGTAAAGCGTTAATATAAAGAGACGCGCATCCACGCTGGTTTTTGAATTTGGCAATATCCGATAAAGTATCATGGTTTACAAACATATCGCACTCCTTTCATCTAACAGATCCATTATAAATCCACAATAATTTAGATTCATGTTACCGCGTGTTATTTCAATTTTATATCTTATACAATATAGCCATTGTTTGTTGTTGATTTATTCAGCATTGAATGTTTAAGGTTCCATAACTTTTCTGTCAGGGATACATGGTAAATGTGCGGATTAACGATTCTCTTTACACCCGGATCTATCATTTTAAGGTCTGATTCGCAGATTTGCCGGATATCTGAAAGATCAGGCATGTTATAAAGCAGTTTTCCTTCTTTTAAAATATCTTTCTGTAAAAGTTCAATAACCGATACGGATTGTTTTTTGAGTATTCTCTTGCGATCTATTTCCGCGGGGTGCCTGAGCAAAACCTCATCCCAATCGGTTGGATTTTCGTCGTACAAGCTTAATAAATCAGCGACAGCGATGAATCTGTCGTCATAAATTCTCCATACTTTTTTATAGCCGGGGTTAATTGTTTTTTCAGGCGAATCGGATATTTTAAAAGCCGGTATCCAGATCCCGTTATTATAAACAGCAGTCATTTTATATACTCCGTCGAGCGATGAGTTTCCTTTTGATGTAACAAGCGATGTGCCCACACCGTAAATCATTCTTTTTATCAGGCGGTCCGGATCCACTCCGTATTTGGGCGCTTCTTCCTCGATCTGAGTCAATATTTGCCAGATAACCATTTCGTCAAGCTGATTGGATAATACGATTCTGGTTTTGTCGAATCCGGCGCAATTGAGCATTTTCGCCGCTTTTATACTAAGGTATGCGAGGTCACCGGAATCAAGACGTATTCCGACAGGTTCATGCCCTTGTTTGCGAAGTTTCTCGAACACTTTTATTGCGTTGGGGATACCGCTTTCGAGGGTGTTTATGGTATCCACAAGGAGCAGGCAATCGTCAGGATAAATTTCGGCATACGCTTCAAATGCACCCAGTTCACCATAACCGAGTGCCATGAACGCCTGAACCATACTGTGCGCATGTGTTCCTTTTGGCGGGTACCCGAGCAAATACGACATACCTGTATTTGAGCTGAAATCGGCTCCGCCTATCATGGCGGCTCTTGTAGCGGCGTTTGTGCCGGTATGGGGGCCTCTGCGCATTCCGAACTCTAAAACAAGTTGTCCTCTGCCAGCTTCTTTTAGCCGTGAGGCTTTTGTCGCGATAAGTATCTGGAAATTCAAATGGTTAAGGAGTGCCGACTCAAGTATCTGCGTCATAATCAAAGGCCCCTGCACCGTAACTAACGGTACATTCGGATGTACTACCCGCCCTTCGGTTATTGCCTGCATTGAAATTGAATCAAAGTTACCGTTATCTTTAAGCCAGTTAAGAAAATCCTCGGAGAAAAACGGTTTCCCGTCATTTTTTTTATGTGACCGCAAATAATTCAGCGATAGATCGTCAAACCGCGATTTCCCCATCCAATTCAAAAGCGATTCCATACCGGCGTTTATGCAAAACCCGGCTTTATGCCCATGGTAATCAGGATAGCTGCGGAAGAAAAAATCGAATTGCGCGGGTATCTCGTGAATTTCTCTGGCAAAATATAGTTGAGCCATCGAAAGCTGATAAAAATCAGTAAACAATATGCCTTCAGCTAATTCCCTGTCATATCGGTTCATAAAATAACTCCTTGTTACCTGCGATACATCAGTATACTATTATAATCACAATTAAATAATTAACGCGGCATTCATTTCTTTTACAGGACATCTATTAGCTTTGTGGTAATCTTCATTTACACTTGATTCTCTATTTATTACTTAACATTATAACCGGTCATTGTATATTTCACATAATATTTTTCATCCTAAATTAAATGGAACGACAGGTTAAAAAGATATAATTTGCCAGCTCACCTGCAGATTATAAAAATTTTTTCATTATGTTTGATAATCTATTTAGTTAAAAAAAAGGTTGATATACGTATTTTATTACAGTATTATAAAAGAAAATTAATTTTTACATAAAATAACTTAACTAATTAGAGGCAAAAATGGCCGGCACAAGAGACCTTACAGACAAACAAAAGAGTCTGCTTGATTATATAGTATCGGTACAGAGAGTTTCGGGTTACCCTCCTTCAATAAAGGAGATAGCGTCTCATTTCGGTTACAAATCGCTGACTTCTGTGGTTGATCATCTTAACGCATTGGAGAGGAAGGGATTGATAAACCGGCAGGGTGGAGCGAGAACCATAAGTATAACCGTAAAAGGCGCAGACGTGTCACAACTGACAGACGAATCGACAGTAACCCTTGTTCCTCTGATCGGTAAAGTGGCGGCTGGCGAACCGATTTGCGCAGTAGAGAATATTGAGGAATATTTCGCTATCGACAAAAGGCTTGTCAGATACGGCAACGCATTTATACTGCGTGTATCGGGTGACAGTATGATTAACGCGCATATAGAACATGGTGATATGGTACTGGTAAAACCGCAGGCTACCGCCGAGAACAACGATATAATTGTTGCCATTATCGGCAATGAAGCTACGGTAAAGAGGTTTATAGTCCGCAAAAACTATATTGAGCTTAAACCGGAAAACGAGGCTATGAGCCCGATAAAAGTTTCTCTTGAAGACCAATCGTTTCGAATAGCGGGAAAAGTTATCGGCATATTCAGGAAATATAATTGATTATTCTTTTTTCGCGTCTTTAAAGCGCATTGCCGCGATATCCCAATCGAGATTTTTGAAGAACATCTCTATATAACTTGATTTAGACAATTCATAATCGGCAATATAGGCGTGTTCGGTTATATCCAGAACCACTATTGGGGCACAACCCGCGAGTGAACCGGTATCGTTGGACTCCACGCCGACGTTGATAAGACAATCCTGTTGCGGATCGTAATACAGGATTACCCAGCTTATGCCTTTCGCACGCGACGTGGCGATAAATTCTTTGCGCCATGCTTTATAACTGCCGAAATTCTCGAGCATTTTAGCGTATAAAAGTGTATTCGGGTGAAGTTGAGTTTTGCCTCCCAGATTCTCGAAATACATTTCATGGAGTTTCATCCCGTTAAACTCATAAGAAAACCTCCGTTTAAGCTCGTAAAACTCAAACGAATTTGAATTTCCCTTAGAAATGAGTTTATCCAGCCGTTGTATAATCTGGTTTGAGTTACTCACAAACCCATAATAAATTTTAAAATGGCTTTTAAGCAGAATATGGCTTAATCCTTTCATACTAAAGAGTTTTGAATAATCTTTAGGTTGATATTGAGGCATTTTTACCTTCTCGTTTACCGGTGGAGGCGGAAGCGGAGGTGGATTTTCCGGCGATGGTTTGGGCGCAACAGTTTCCGGCAAAGTCGGTTTCGGTGGTTCAGGCACTTCAATCCGCGATTCATCTACCGGTTGTGCCGGTTGGCTGTAATTCGGAGTCGGTTCTGATGGTTCAGGTATGGTTTCGGGCGCAGGTTCTATGGGTTGTGTCTGGAATTGTTGCGGTGGAAGTTCAGGAGCCATCGGTTGTGTGGGTTGAGGCTGTTCAGGAAGAACGGGCGCCTGCGGTTCAGGTTTTTGTATTATTATGGTTTCCGGCTGTTTTTCTTCTTCAACGGGCCGGAATATATTGAATAAACCTCCGAGAACACCTTTTTTTTTCTTTTTTTCTTTATCTTGTTCTTCCGCTTGTACCTGGGCCAATTCCTGTATATTCTTGCGCGAGTTTTGCTCAGGTTGAGATAAAGGTATTTGCTGAACCTGGGTTGCAGTTCCCTGAACCTGGGATGTGTTTTGTTGCGGTAAAGGCATAGTTTGCTGAATCTGTTGCGATTGAACCTCAGTTACAGGCTGTTGCTGAATTTGAGGTTGCGCAATTTGTTGCGATTGCGGTTGTGCCTGATAACCAACGTTATTTGTGCTAGGGTTAAAGTCATCGGGCGAGACATAATTTATAACTCGTTTTCTCGGTGTGGGTCGCGATGTATTTTGTACCGCCGCTTCAGGATATATGTTTGAATCGCCTGCGGGCGCCTGAACCGTATTCTGAGCCGGAACCTGACCGGATATCGATTGTTGTGCCTGCCTGTTTTGCTGAGGTAAAGTTAAAGGGTATTGATTTATGGTATTTTGCGATGCAGAATTTCCTTGCGTTGAAGGCTCAGGCTCGTATAAGTTTGCCGAATCGTTATCCGGGGTTACCTGCGATAAGTTTTCCTGCGCGAAAATACCGTAATTTACAAATATGGCGATGAGAATAGAAGTAATTATAAATAACTTTTTTTTCATACTTAAAATCCGTCTGTTTTTGAATTCTATCAATATTAATCGGATGTATTTATTCTGTCAATCTTTATTTAAAACAGCAGAAATTAGCTGTATTCACTGAAAAACATCTGTTGAACGATGAGTAAATTCAACATTGTTTCTGCTTTGCGTTATCGGTTATATTGTTGTCAGTGTCTTATTCGCATGCAGGTTCGCTCAAAATACCCCAGCGTACAATAACAATTACAATGACCTGCAACCGCAAATAAGCGGCAACAATATTTTATGGAAAGCGTACTGTGACAGTTTGGGTTCGGATCGCGAGATATTTTACGCGAAATATTCGGATGGAACTTCAACTGTACCTGAACCGGCGATACTGGTTTTATTAAGCGCGAGCCTCACGCCACCTTCAAGAAACTGAAAGAATAACTTTTTTTCTGTAATCATAAGGTTAAATTTTTATCGGTTTAACATTCCATATTTTGTCGCAGTATTCTTTAATCGCGCGATCAGAAGAAAATTTTCCCATTCTCGCCACATTGAGAATAGACATTTTTGTCCACCTTTCAGGATCCATAAAAGTTGAGCATACTTTATCCTGGCAATCGATATAACTTTTATAATCGGCAAAAAGCATAAATTCGTCGTTATTTATCAAAGAATCGACAAGCGGTTTAAAAAGCGACCTGTCAGCGTTTGAAAAGTAACCTGATGATAACTGGTCAATGGCTTTTTTAAGTTCCGGATCCGACTCATAGTATTCAGCCGGTTTGTATTGAGGTTTCAGATCGGCTATTTTGTCCGAGGTCAGCCCGAACAGAAAAAAGTTTTCTTCCCCGACTTCCTGTCGGATCTCAATATTGGCACCATCATAAGTACCGATAGTCAGCGCACCGTTTAGAGCGAATTTCATATTGCCCGTACCGGAAGCTTCTTTTCCCGCAGTCGATATCTGCTCGGACAAATCCGCGGCGGGATATACGTTCTGCCCGTATTTCACGTTAAAATCCGGAAGGAACACAACTTTAAGTTTATCTTTGATATCTTTGTCTTTATTAATCACATCCGCAACAGAATTTATTAGTTTTATTATAAGTTTAGCCATAAAATAACCGGGAGCGGCTTTGCCTCCGAAAATTACCGTGCGTGGAGCTATGTTCAAATCCGGATCGGATTTCAATCTGTTGTAAAGGGTAATAACATGCAATATATTCAGGTGTTGGCGTTTATATTCATGTATGCGTTTAACCTGAATATCGAACATAGATTCAGGATTAACGTCCAGATGCGCTCTTTTTTTGATAACCGCCGCCAGAAATTTTTTACTTTCAAGTGTTACGTTTCTCCACTGTTTCTGAAAAGATTTTTCTTGCGCAAAAGACTCGAGTTTTTTTAGCTCATAAAGGTTTTTTAACCATTGTTCACCGATACTTTCACTTATCAACCGCGCGAGAGACGGGTTACTGAGCGCCAGCCATCTTCGCTGTGTTACGCCATTAGTTATATTGAGAAACTTATCGGGTTGAAGCCGGTAAAAATCATTCATAAGCTGATCTTTTACCAGTTGCGAATGAAGTTCGGATACGCCGTTTACGGCATGGCTGCCAAGAACAGCGAGATTTGCCATCCGCACAAATTTCCCGTCGGATTCATCTATGACCGACAGGTTGGCGATTTTGTTTGTATCGCCCGCAAACCTGACGCTAACCTCTTCAAGAAACCTCCGGTTGATCTCGTAAATTATTTCAAGATGTCTGGGAAGCAATTCTTTAAACAGATCTACCTGCCATTTTTCCAGGGCTTCAGGCATAAGGGTATGGTTTGTAAACGAAAACGTTTTTTGAGTTACATCCCATGCCTTGTCCCAATCCATTTCGTAATCGTCAACGAGAATACGCATAAGTTCAGCCACACCGATACTCGGATGTGTATCGTTAAGCTGAATGGCAAATACCTTATGGAAATCGCCGAGATCCTTGAAATTATCTATATAAATCCTGAACATATCGTGCAGAGTACAGGCAACAAAAAAATATTGCTGAATAAGCCTCAATTTTTTTCCGGATTCATAAACATCGTTAGGATAAAGGACTTTGGAGATTGTCTCGGATACGACTTTTTCCTCAACCGCGGCGTAATAATCGCCTTTGTTAAAATCCTGGAAATCAAAAGATTCTATCGCTTCCGCCCGCCACAGGCGCATTGTATTGCATATATCGCTTTTGTATCCGATAATGGGTGTGTCATAAGGCACACCTTTTACCATCCGATGAGGTATCCAGTTGACTTTGTATTTGCCCGACTGGTCGCAATATGATTTTGTATAACCTCCCAACTTTACGCGAACAGAGAACTGTGGCCGCGTTATTTCCCACGGGTTACCATACTGGAGCCATTTGTCGGTGATTTCCGCTTGCCAGCCGTCGCATATTCTCTGGTCAAAAATACCGAACTCGTAACGGATTCCATAACCGATAGCAGGTACGTTAAGTGCGGCAAGCGAATCGAGGTAACATGATGCCAGCCTGCCTAACCCACCATTGCCAAGCCCGGGTTCTTCTTCCTGATCAATTATATTTTTCAAATCATAACCAAACTCACTCATTGCTTTTTGGGCTTCATCGTATAATCCAAGATTGATTAGATTGTTGCCCAAATGCGGTCCCGGCAGAAACTCGGCGGATAAATAACATATTATCTTAACGTCTTCGGGTTTCTTTTTTAATTCAGTTAATTTTTTGAGTTCACCAATCCATTTCTCCATAAGTTTACCGCGAACTGTATAAGCCATTGCCATGTAAATATCATTTTTTGTGGCGTTTGGGAGAATAGTTCCCTGAAGGAAATAGAGGTTTTCGAGAAACGACTGTGCGAATGTTTTTGTAACTAAAGACGATTCGATTATCTTTTTCGATTTATTTCGGTCCGGTTTGTCAATTTTTTTTGCTGTTTCTGAAATAGATTTTTTCATAAACCGCTCCTTTATGAATAAGCTAATTTAAAATAATTTTATCTATTCATAAATAGAATTCATACCTGTTCCATTTAGACACTAAATCTTAGTATAATTATTACATATATAAATAATTTCGTCAGCAATAATCACAGTTTTATTTTATTAAGGTTTTCGTTAGAGAATATAATTTATTGTTTCAGGAAAAATTAATTCAGCGGATTCTAATGCCTATAATAATAAAAACAAAAGACTTTTTTCTTTTTGAAAAAAGAAACAAAAACTTTTTGTATGGATGCTTCGCATCCCTTTTTTAAATACCTTTTAACACTTTTTTAGAGCCATATAACCGGATGCTCTTTTCTCGCAGGCGGTTCAGGGAACTCTCCCATTGGATACCCCAATATGATCGGACCGTAAACAGATTCCGTTTCTTTCAACTCCATGATGTTTCGTATATCCTGATCGTCAAATATCATTTGCCCCAAATAAACCCAACAGCTTCCTATGTCGTATGAACGAGCGGCAAGCATTATGTTCTGGCAAACCATGGGACAATCAAAATGTGCTGTCATCCCCGATCCGATAACAAATATAATTACCGGCGCGTCATAATATATGGGATCTTCAACCTGCGCGTCAATTTCCCTGCGCCGTTCTTTGAAATCATCTGAAGCGGAATTAAGCCACACCTTGTACTTTTCATAAGCTATCCCGGCGATTCTTTTTCTGAAACTTTCATCGCGCACAACCAAAAACCGCCATTGCTGTAAATTCATAGCGCTTGGAGCGGCATTTGCGGCATCGATAATACTATTTAAAATATCTTCAGGAATATTTTTATTCTCAAATTGACGAACCGATCTGCGCTGATGTATGTTTTCAATAACTTTATTCATAATCCTAAACTCCTTAGCAAAATATTTTAATGGTTTAACAAAAAAATCCGTCTAATCTTTTGGTATAGAATCTAATCATAATTAATGACTTTCATTATAAGAGAAGAAGGAAATTTATGGAAATTAAAAAACTCATTCAAACAAAATCACCGGTATTCTGGATTTCAATTTCAGCGGTTTTACTAATTATTGCGGGAACATCGTTCGGTGTATACAAATATTTCACCGATATAGCGAATGTTAAAATAGAATCCGCCGCCAACCAGGCCGGTTTTTATGCGGAAACCGGGCAATATTCAAGAGCTATATCCGTTCTTCAGGAAGCAAAAAAACGTTTCAAACACTCCACAAAACTTATGGATCTGGAAAAACAATACAGCGTAAAACTCGACGAGGAACAGAAACGGGCGTATTCTTATTACTACAAACAAGCGACAGATTACCTTGCCAAAAAGCGATACAGAAACGCTCTGGCGTCGTTTGAGTTCGCTCAGGCGAAAATGGATACAAAAGAAGTCAGCGACCAGATTCAGAAACTCAGGCCGGTTGTGCAAACCGAAAAAGACGCTTATTTGTTAAGAGAAGAACTCAAAACCCTTATCGCAGAAGGAAAATATACCGACGCGTCAAAAAAAGGATCCGATAAAAACATAAAAAAATATTCGGATACACCTTTTTACAAAGATATTAAAAACCTCGCGAAAGACGCGGCCAAAAAACTGGCGCAATCCGATAAATCAAAAAAAGATAAATTCAATTTGTACTATTCTCAGGCTCAATCGTATTACAAGAAAACACCTCCGGAGCTAAAATACGCCAGAATAAGCCTCGAAAACGCTCTTAAAGAAAAAGACGACAAAAACGCCCGCCAGCTTCTTAAAAAAATCGATACTTCATTGAAAAATTATGACCGGTATATAAACGAAGGAACCAAAGAGTTCCAACAAGGACGAGTATCCAGAAACAAAGAAATGATCGCCGAGTCATTAAAGAGTTTTCACGAAGCGAAAAAATACTGGGATACCGATGAAGTGGATTATTTTATCAATCAGGCGGCGCAAGATTATTACAACATGAAAGACAGATTGGCGGTTCTCGATTTCGATGTATCCGGAGATATCGATATGGCCGATCCGTCAACCGCTGTTCCCGAACTGCTGGTCCCATACCTCTCCGATAAATACGAGATCGTCGAAAGAAGACAATTAAGACGGTTACTTGATGAATTGGATATTCAAACGGATGACCTTATTGAAAACAGCAGGGACAGGGAAAAATTCGGCAACTTATACGATGTGAAGTATGTTGTCATAGGAACCGTAGGATATATGGGCGACTACTTCATATCCGCCCGTATTGTAGATACACAGACAGGACTGGTCATTCAATCGTGCAATGTCAGTGCACAGAGTTTATCGGAACTGAAATATAAAATAAAACAAGTCGGACAAAATCTCTGTATGGAAAGAAACAATCTCGAAGATTACCAGGATTCCCAGGACGAGGGATGGATTCCTCCCCACACAGAAAACTATGATTACTATGAACAGGATCCGCCATACGAAGCCGAAATGCGAATGTATAATGTATATCAAGACCAAATGTACAGGAACCGCGGATATTATTCCAATTTCAACGATAATTTGTATGACCCGGTTTATTATGAGTACGAACGACCGCAAAAATATGTTGGAATTACACAGTATCGCGCCGATTATGAAGAATATAATTATTATCAATGTTACAGAAACCCTGTTTATTACAGGCCGCCTCTTCATATGATTGTACCTATATATAAATCTATTCCGGTTTATAATCATGCCCCGGTCCGCCGTCATCATCGACGCGACGAGCATAATGAAAATAATATCGTGATAAACCAGAATATAAATGTACAGGTACAACAACCTGTACAACCACAACCATCAGTACCGGAAACAGCGTCTACGCCTGTTACATCCCAAGCTCCTGTTGAGCAAGCTCCTGTTGAGCAAGCTCCTGTTGAGCAAGCTCCTG
>CAYVGJ010000033.1:5484-30163 GCA_964451165.1 uncultured bacterium | reverse complement strand
CTGGCTCCCCCGGCCGGACTCGAACCAGCGACACGGTGGTTAACAGCCACCTGCTCTACCGACTGAGCTACGGGGGAACCCCACTCAATTTATGATCCGATAGTCTAATCGCATAAAAACCAAATGTCAAGAACAAATTTTATTAAAATTTTTAGAAAAAACGTTTTTATCTTTTTTTTCATAATTACTTAATAGTAGAATCATCAACTAACTCATATCGATTAAAAATCAATAAAAAGAAACTTAATTCCTGTGACACAACCCAATACTAACTATCGCAAAATCTATTATCCCAAAAACAAACCTATTTCCTGCGTCCCCAGAAATGTTTTAATTTTACCCGTAACACTCCCTTTTTTGTGAAGCATGCCAACCTTGTTATCCAGAAAACGGATTATCCCCTCAAAAAAGTCCAACTGAGCGGAATCAGGCCGCTTTATCTTGTATTTTCTGTTTTTACAATAAAAATTCAACATTGCCGGAAATGCACACTCATTTGCTACAGGCCATTTATATCTCTCCCATACCTCCAGTTCAGGAATCTGCAATTCGGTTATATCAACATAATTTAGCGCCCACAATCCCGATGAAGGCATTTTTGGCGATTTTTTTGTTGCCGCCTGAATCATGATATCATCAAACTGATCTGAATTTTTAAAAAATGACAAACCATACTCCATTCCGCCGCAACCCATTATCACAAACACTTCAGGATATTTGGCGCCATCGGCGGATTTATGGTTTATTTTAATCAAATCGGTGTCTGAAAAATAGTGCCAGGGTTCAGAATTATATAATTTCCCGGCGGCATCGTAAAAAGAAGCGAATTGATCCGCAGAAATATTCGATATATCAAATAAATTGCTGTTGATGAGTGAATCCGGATCGCTATCGTTTATACCCATGTGTTTTTGCAAATCAATAGCTATCTCTTCAATTTCCGGTAGCGATTTTTTGAGCCTGATTTGAATCCCTAAAGGTTCAAGTTTTTCTCTCAGGAAATCCGCTAAATTTGCGTCTTTGATCTCTATTACCGAAGGCCGATATCCGCAATGCGGATCATCTATATGTAGCGATTGCAAAAGCTGGTTCAATAACTGCGCGTTCGAAGGTAAATCAATATAAATTTTTGGTTCGGAAAGTATATAATTGTCAGGAGATATTGATGCCCACAACATCAAATGCGGACAGAAAATATTTTTGTTCTCATCATTCATCCAGGCCGATCTTATGCGTATTCCCTGCCATATAGCTCCATCTATACGCGGAAACATTTTGAAACGTTCTATAAGAAAATCTATCATATAAAAATCCCTATTATTTAATCTCTTCAGATTTAATTTATTACCATATCATAATGAACTTTTATAATTCTATAATTAATTTAAGTGATACGATTACAATATGTTGAGTCGAGAGATTTTTCAATTATGAATTTCATTTGAGGGAAACGATAATCTTTAAGTTGATTCTAGTGGCGACCTTGACAAACATACAACCATAAGTTACTAATAATTTAAAGAGGTTATTATTTTTAAATCTAAAAACCAATTTTACCCAAACATTACGCGAACAATTAAAAAGGAAGGATTATGATGAAAAAAATTCTTATCGCGACGTTTATTTTGTGCTTGTTTTTTGGAAAAGAAAGTTATAGCGCCCCTGAATTTTATTTTACCAACAGAGATGCCAGCGGCGGATTATTTAAAATTGACGGCAGTTCCAAAACAGCCTCAAAAATCGATACAATAACCGCGTATCATGATTTTGATTCACTTAGCAGGTATGGCACAAACCAACTCATCGTATCGGATGTTTACGGCGCATATTATAGCTATGAAAGCCCGGCGAAAATACTGGTTTTCAACACAGATGGCACAATAGATTCCACAAAAACCATATCGACAAGATCTGAATGGGCTATCGAAAGCAATCAAGGTAATGGCGACATATATTTCGCTCCTTATTTTACAGGAGGAGTGAGAAAGATCAGCGCTTCCGACGGAACAGAATCTCTTTACGCACAAGGCCCTTACGGAACAGGAAGCTGTTTTGTTGTTCAACGCAGTGACAATTCATTTTATGTGGCGACATATTCAAACATTTTCTCCGTTCCAACCATATCAACCATATATTCCATAGAGGGCACAGGCGGTATATTCTGGTCGGTTTCTGTCGATTCAAACGATAATATATTCTGTCTCATCAGCCCGGACCAGGCAAACAATAAAATAACAAAAGTCGACAGTTCAAACAACAGCTCAATTTTCTGGGAAGACCCTGATATCAGAATGTACGGATTCAGTTTTAATCCTGTTGATGAATTTTATTATGGTATCGGTAAAGAAGTTGCAACGGGAGATTTTAATGTATACAGATTTAACAGCAACGGTTCAGCATCGGTTTATTTGTCCGATATCTCGAATATGCCGTCTTATCTTTATTTGATGGATTTTGTTGTACTTGAAGGAAACGGAAGTTCAGGAGAAAATACCGTACCGGAACCGGCTACAATCATGCTTCTTTTTGCAGGTTTGGTATCCAGATCGGTTATTAGATTTGTAAAATCAAGATGTTAGGAGATAATTTGCAACTTTTTATATTGTAAGAAATAAATCGAATCAACAATAAATTTCATTTATCGGCCCCGGAGAAACATCCGCAACCTTTCGGCATTTTGAGGACGGTTGCGGATGTTTCTTCGGGGCCTTACTATTGCAAATCACTTTTTGAATTTCAACGGATCATTACCAGCCTAATTTATATAGTATCTTATATTAATCCACATTTTACTGCATAATTCTACGGTATCGGTATCCTAACAACATACGGGAATAAAAATTAGTTTTTAATTACGTTTTTCCGGATAATTATGATAAAATATTCTATATATTAATAAGTTATGTCAAATACTGCCAATTATGGAGTGGATTGCTAATATGAAACACTTGACCAAAATATTGTTTCCCTTGTTGGGTTTGGTTTTTTTGTGTCCCGTATATGCCGATATGCTGAGGATTCCCGAGAAATTCGGTGTTGTTGAGAATAAAACTGAGTTTGAAAACGATAATGATGCAATTACGATATTTCTGATTAAAGATGCCCATAATAATTACGGCGCCCAAAAAAATATCGCAAAAATTATAAATATTATCATGGATCAATATTCTACCCGGGATTGTACGCTTGGCATAGAAGGAGCTTATGGCGAACTTGATTTTTCCGCGTTGAGAAAATTCCCAATCGCTGATGCCCGGGAAAACGCGTCGCAAAATATATTGAAAAAGGGGTTTATTACAGGCGCGGAGCATGCGGCTATAATATCTTCCGTGCCATACA
Source organism: uncultured bacterium (assembly GCA_964451165.1). Classification (GTDB taxonomy): domain Bacteria; phylum Auribacterota; class Auribacteria; order Auribacterales; family Auribacteraceae; genus CAYVGJ01. Next base: position 26,824 of record CAYVGJ010000033.1, on the reverse strand, counting down.
AAATATACGGATTGGAGAACGAAACGCTTTTTCGCAAAAATCTTGATCTCTTCCATTACCTTGTTTATTCACAAAAAGATTCCGAACAGGTGTTTTTAGAATTAAACTCAACTTTATCAAAGCTTTCCGGGAAAATATTCAATCCGAAATTATATAGATTTTATTCTTTTGAGGAAAAATTTCACAAAAACCAGGTTGATATAAGTGAATATATAAATTTTGCGGTTGATTTTGAGCAAAATCATGCGGTATTCGTTAAAGAATATCCTCAGATGAATAATTTTATGAAAGTTGTTTCTTTAAAGGCATTAATAGATGAGTCTAAACTCGAACGGGAAATAAAAATTTTAAAAAATCACCTTGGAATGAACGGGGATTATACGGAAATCGCTTCAAATACAGAAGAATTATCTATCCTTTTGCAAACCGCGAAAAAAACAAAATTGTCGCAAAAATTCAGTCTCGGTTCCATAAAACTCCAGAAACAATTTCTGGAAAAATTATATTCGGTTAATTACGACCAGCTTCTCGCTGAGGTAGCCTCATTTTCGACGCGTGTAAAAGAAGATTTGTCGCAATCACCGGAGGAAACAGATCTTCTGGAGATACAAAACAGTTTTTCCGAACTGAATAACATAATTTCACTGAAGTTATCGAGCAATGAGGCTATACGGTTGGATTCTAAAACGATACTCGAGCGGATAAAAAAATCGCTGGATAACCTTGATTTGCTTGCGGATGGTATCCATAGCGGTGCTAAAGTGAGCGCATTGTACCCGAAACTGACGGATCTGTTTAATAAATCGGTTCAGTTTTACGAGTGCGCTCAAAAACGTGATTTTATCATGATCCAAAACCTGATCGCGAAAATGGAGAATGCGAAAACAAACAAGGGCATAATTGTAGCCGGAGGTTTCCATTGGAGAGGGATATGCGATTCGCTGAAAACAAGGAAAATATCTTTTTGCGTAATAAAACCCAATATTGAAATACTCGATGATTCATCAGGATACATGGAAAGGGTTACCGGCCGGCTCGCTAACTCCGATTCTAAATTAAAAACATCATTAAACGATACGCTTTTTAATGCAGTATTGAAATCGATTCTGCCGGGTGAAAATATTGCCGACTCTTTGTTGTATCAGGCACTTGGTGAGAAATGGGAATCTGAACTGATAAGCGATCTTGCTTTTACATTCAGGGCCTATCTGATAAAAGATATGCCTGGAATCGACGGGGATATCAGACGAAGAACCGAATCAATATACGCTTTGAAAAAAGAACAGTTTGCCAACAGGTTAAGCAAATCAAGAGCTAATTATGAAAAAATTGTGGAAGAGTTACGCAATATCTCATCCAAACTGAAATTCAACGATAAATTCTTTGATTTTATCGATGACATTACAAAAGAACAATTTCCGGCGCTGCTTGTTCAACAGGCTCTGGACGCGTTCAACATAGGCGGAAAAATTACAGAGTTCGGTTACGATCAAGAACGCTCGCGGTCCCGGGGAATGCCTGTTTTTTATTTTACCACTGATAAAGGAAGTTTTGTGCTCAAAGGTTATCCCGAGGAATTTGAGAAAACATTGACAGCGCGTTTTACCGTGATAAACGATTTGTTTGGTAACGCGTTAACGCATCCTGACGGATCGCCTGTTGCACGCAAGATATTTGGTAGTGAAAAGGATTTCATTCTCAGGGACATTTCCACAAACACAATATATATCATCCAGAACGATGACAAAATCGCCGACAAAAATACTTATTCTCCAATCGATATGTATCATCTCGGATTGGAATTGGGGAACTTCCTGAATGTTCAGCCGCAACTTTACAATAAAGAAACAACCAATCGGCTTTCATACGATATTATATCCAATTTAAACGCGATGAGAGAAAAACTTGTCGGGGTCTATCCTGAATCAAGCGGATTACCGGGGGTTACGGAAGATTATAAAATATTCCTTCTTCATGAAACGGTATCTGTGGCGAATCAACTGGCGGAACTCGGATTTGAGTCATTCAAGAAAGGTTATGTTCCTCTCGATTTGAATCGCCAATCGGTCAGGTTTAAAAGAGAAAACGGCAAATTGAATATCGATAAAATAAGCGTTTCTGATGTAGCTTTTTCCCAGCTCGCGGGTAGCGTTGTAGATACGTTGATAAATTTTGCGGATAGAGAACCCGATACTATACCCGACGATTTTCTATATTCCGAATCGGCGCTTTCATTGATTAAAGGTTTTCTTGAAAAACAGAATTTATCCCGGGAAGAAATAATGACAATACCCGTGATTTTCAAATATCGTCTTATCAGCGACTTATTTGAGAAACTCGACAACGCTGTTGGCGGCAAAGTAAGTTTTGATGAACTTAAATCTTTATATGACCAAACAATAAAATATTTTGAGCATGACAGCAATATCGACTGGCAGGATAAATATTATCCTCTGATGAAAGACGCTTTACCGCTCCATGCGAATATACCTTCATACATGGTAAACTTCGCGCAGGATACAGAAGCGCAAAAAAGGGTATTGGGTTTACTAACTCCATTCGAGCAGGAAATAAGACAACAGGCGAAAAAGCTTGGCAAAGAAATATCGTCAGTTAAGATAAACCTTGATAACGGATTTGACTTAAAACTGGTATATTTGCCTGAAAACAAGAAAAAATCAGATATGAACGATCTGATAATCTATGGCTGGCCCAAACAATTATGTGAACAGAGAGCTAATATAAGTTTACCCGGTTTGGATAACGTACAATTTATAGTTACTGTTTACAACGGCAACCTTACAGCATTTCAAAAAGAAACTTTAAGCACCGGCCTTTCACGGCAAACAGGAAAAAATGTTCTGGAAAGAAACATAGAATCCAACCAGATGCGTGATCTTGTCGACAATATTCTTTCCGGCGCTGATTCGGTTTTGATATATAACCCATTCGATAGTTTTTCCCGTTCTGTCGAACCTTTAAGTGCAATAATGTCAAGATTGAAGATGAAAAAACCGGCTATTTCGTTCTCCATGATTGGAAAAGATACCGAGTTGTGGGAAAAATCTGGTATTGAACCTGAAATTAATTATTTCGCTAACCTCGCCGCTTTAAATCAGACAATAAACCGGCATGATTTTGTTGTCGTACCATGTTTTGTAGACAGCCAGTGGCCTTATGTCAGGTCGATTATATTGAGCCTGATACCGAATTACTCAACAATAATTGTGCCGGGCAGAAATATGGCTGTCTTGCGAAACGAAGACAATATCGAGATATTGTCTCTCAAACCGGAAAATGACGTATATTTTAAGGACCTGAATGTCGAATCATATACAGGTTATTCGCTCGATCCGTTTTTCGGTAAACCATCTGCGGTAATAACCCAGAAAGTATCTTTTATCCGGCCGGATAAAAAAGAAAGAAATCATCAGCTGAAAGAGCAAATAAAAAAAATAACCGGATTCGGGCTCAATGATCAGGTGTACGGTATATATCTCGATCTGTTTAACCGCCAATCCAACGGGTATGATATGCCGCCTGAATTCTGGGCGGATTATATTATCCAGTGCCTGAAAGAAATTCATACAGCAAACATATGTTTTTCATTCTCGCGCCCTGAGGAAAACAACCGCTATCAGGCTGATTATGTGAAAAAACTGATGGATCTGGTTGCCGAAAAACTTAATGACATTAATATGCCTGTTGTAGCCAGAAAAAATAATTATATTACCGGATTCGGGTTTATGATCGCTCAATCTCCCGAATCATCTATGAACGAGATAATTCCTCAAATGTATATCCATGATTTGGTAGTCACCGCCGACGATACGTTGAGCCATTTTGTATCTTCTTTCAGGGGAGATATAATTACGTTGTGGCAGGCGGAAAAAAATATACCCGGCTCGGAATACTTTTTTCGTGATCCGAAAAAATTCGAATCCTCATGGGAAGGAGCACTGCCTGTTTCTGTTGATAACAATAATATCGAAACTATCGGGGTTCAATCAAAGAAACTGATGAATTGGACCCGGTTTATCCATAATTTCCGCGCCGGTGATATAGCCAGCGAACACGTCTATAAATATGCACGGTTCCCGTGGGATACGATGTACTCGGCAGTTTATTATATGAAGAGTTTAGAGTATACGGCATCAATACATAAGATTACCAGGGCCGATATAAGAACGGCGAATTATCTGCTTGGTAATTTATATTTAGCTTTTAACACGTATAAACTTTTGTTAAATGATAAAGAATTGATTGCGAATGTAACTTTTTTATTGGGCAGGATAAACAGCGCCCAATCCATGCTAAATAAACCGGCTCAAGTTGATCTTACTCAAGCAAGTAACAAACTGCGCGATCTGGTGGATGAAATAAATATCAATCCCGCCTATAAATATATAAACCTCGCGTTCAGCATGTTTTCCAAAGCAAACCCGTATTTCGACGATTACAGAATATTCAGGGAATGGAACGATTCCGTTGTACGCAATGTTATGCTTGAAAAAAAGTTTAATATAAAGTTAATGGGATTGATCGATTCGTTTTTTTATAGAAATATCGGATCGCAAATATCCAAAATAAAAGATGTGGAAATTACTCCAGAGACAATAGTTGTGTATATCAAGGGTAAGGATATGCCTGTCTATTTAAGTGTTCCGTCCAACCTCGCTAACCTGCTCAGGCCGCATCTTACCGTTTTGAGCTTGATGGAAGATATGGATAAGGTATCACAACTTATAAAACAGGTTAAATACAATAAATCGCCGCCTTCAATAAAAAAACTGATTGCCAAGGCATTGCAGGATGAAGTTATCGTATCCATAGGCGAGAATCTTAAATTGTGTTATGCCCTGGCTGAAAATCCCCATACACCTTATGATATATTACAGGATCTGGCCAACTTAAAAGGCGACCAGTTCATTGATCTGCATAAAAAATTACTCAAAAACCCGCGATTTAAAACGGAATTCTCCATCAGGTATCTCGAACTCGGGGATTTCGTATCCAAACCTACCCAGATGGATATGTACCTGCAGTTAAGGGAAACCGCGTTAGACAGGCTTGCTCAGGGAAAAGCATTGGGAAAAATAATACTTGAGGGATTCAACGGTAAGGCACCTTCGGATAACCCTATATCGTTTTTTTCCTTTACCGAGTCGCTTTACGATAATTTCGGCAAAAAATACAACGTCAGGACATTGATTACCGATATGCTGAAAAAACATTACCTGATTACCAAAGGAAAAATAGATCCGGATACTTCCGCGATTGATGTTTTGCGAAGAGGGAAATTCGATCTGATTCAATTGTTGCTCAATATGCTTGATCTGAAAACACAGCAGGAGAAAAAGGCATTTTATGATTTATTTTTTAATGCAGATAACAAAATAAACACTGAAGGGCTCGCTGATTTTTTGAAAAAAAGGTTGCCGTCGAAAATCACAAAACATTTTATGAACGCTTTTAAAGACGAAACACCGGTAAATATAAAAAAATTCAAAAAAACCTGCCTTGTTATAATCGCGAAAGCGGCTGATTCTATTAATCCTGTTACGGCGCAGAAATATAGAAGCGTACTTATAACACCTGTATACGGCCAGACAATAAATCCGGGACAAAAACAATATATATTCCTGTATAGAAAATCAAGCAGAGAAACGATACTGAAAGATTACGGGTTTTCCGATCAGCAAAAATTGGTTGACCTGATTAAATCAAAGGAAATTCTGAAAGATCAAATGGCAAGGTATTATGAGAAAAGAATCCCCGCCGGACAATCAATCGAACAATTCGCCGATACTTTAAGTTATGATGAACTGATTATGTTTATCAACAGTATAAACGAGTTCCTTTTCAATTCAGTTGTTGTTATGGGGTTAAATAAGGATTATATACATAACCCTGAATCAATAAAAGGGAGAATCACATCAAAGCTTACTCCAAAAGTCAGTTCCGTCGATATAGACAGCCGGTCCGATATCGAATCGCAGATTTACGCCCGCCTCGATAACAGCATACATTTTTCAACAACTGTTGATGAAGTTATTAATGATGTGTTTTATTTATCGCAAACCGACGATTTGGCGTTTTCACAAAGCGCTATCGCTTGCGCTACAATAAATCTTGCCTCAGGTATAATTAACGGATCCTCCATTAATATTAATTTCGAAAATGGCGATATTTATATAGGCGATACACTTATAAGAAACTTCAAACTCGATGAAATCCAACAGTTATCCATAAATGAAATTATCGAACGGTCTCTGGAGGATTATTTGGCGGGATTTGACGATTCATTTGAATTCAGAATAGAAACCGATCATATAAATAAATCGGAAGATGGTTACAATGTGGATTATAACCTGTATACCACAGGTCCTGTAACAGCGGTTAAGATTGACGGCAGATTTGAGATAAAAATAAACTCACAGGGATTTCAGTCGGGCATTATCTTTAAACCTCCCGTCAGAGCGAAAACCATTCACGAACTAAAAATTGAACCTGATCATATTGAGGCGGAAATAGATCGGTTTACCAACCTGACAAAATTAGATAAGGAATTTGTCCGAAGTTTCTTTAATTTAATGCGCCAGCAAATGCCCTCTATCTTCCAAAAGGCAATGTATGATCCTGCCCATGGTTTTGAACATTCATACAATTTGCTTATTCAGGTTCTGGATATTACTGAAAAAGTGGATATCTTTAGAATGGGGCAGGCTGAGGAAACATATCTGCGGGTAAAACTTTTTATTGCCGCGATGCTCCACGATGTTATGGTACTGGATTACACAAATACCCAAAAACATGCCATAACAGGTTCAAGAGAAGCATATTATATAATAAGAAACAATGCGGGGCTGTTCAGCCGGTTCGGTGATGTGAATAAGCTTGCCACCGATGTAATCGTTATGATACTGCGTCACGACAATTTAAAATCAAATGTGCTTCTGGAAGACGATTTTTCTCTGTATACACTTGATTCCGGTTACAAGGCAGAGGCAATAAATATATTGCGCAATCAGGCTCTCGATGTTGAATATGATATTGCCAGCAGGCTGTTTTTCTTCGCCGACAAAATGACAAGTTTCGATCCGGTTCGCCATTTCGTTATGCCCGCCGACGATCCGCGGTTTGATCCGCTGCTTACGATAAATCCTAACGAGGATATAAAAACACTCGTTACTAAACCAACGGGTGATAGGGAAAGGCTCGCTACTCTGCATAGAGAATACACATACCATTATCATAAAGGTATGGATCAGCTTAACGTAATATTCTATACGCTTTTTGTAAAATTCAATCCGGATAATTTTACCGATAGGTTTATCAGGGAATATTTCGAGCAGGAGTTTTCTATCGAGGGTATGCTGTCAGAGTTGTTTAAACAGATGATCGTCTTCATGCCCAATAAATCAGAAAGAAATAACGCAATAGTTACATTCTATACTATGCTCTCGTATTATATGAATTATCTTGAAAAAAATAAATACGAAAGGGAAGTCTGGGAAAAAACGAAAATCGGTTTTGTAATAACATATAACAAGATCACCAAAAGGCAATTTGACAATTTGGTACGGGCCAGGGATTATATCTTTAATTACTGTACCGCGAATCAGATATTTGAACAGTCGGATATAAAAACACCGCCTATGACCCAGGATATAGTAAAGAAGGTGACCGACAAATTCTTTGAGCACGATTTCCCGTGGCCGATTAGGGTTGTGGCGGGGATTGCCGATGACGATTCGGAGATTATTATAGGCGCAAACTCTATTGGAGCTGACGAACATGCGGAAATTATTGCGATATTGAATTTACTTGATAAACATGCTGAGAAATTTAAAAGGGAAGATATAAAAAACAAACTGCGACAGATCCGAAAAATAATATCTAACCGGAAATTAACCGATACCGAAATAGATGAGCTGAATATGATTGCCCAATCACTCGGCAATCCTTTTGAAGGCAAAACAATCTATGTCACTCTTGAACCATGCGACGAATGTTTGCCGAAACTTTACGCTCTTGGATTTAGCGAGATCAAATATCTCGTGGATGACCCGCGAATAGACAGCCCCGCAATACTTACGGAATTAGCTTCTGCAAAAGGAGGTTCCGCCATTAGATCCGCGCCATATCAGGAAAGAATCGCCGATGAACTTAAAAAAGAACTTAACCGGTACATAAATATCCGTCACAAAAAAGGATATAAGGAACTAAGAGATTTGATCCGGGATACTTATCTTACTATTACCGAAAACTATCCTGAATTGCTTATATATATGAAACGGCAGGTAAATGAGGTTTTATATTCAAGGCTTATCACAGATGACTATACTCAAATTTATGCTGAACTGAAAGAAAAACTGAAAATCGAATCCCTCATGACTGAAAAAGTAAAAATGGAAACCGAGAAAGAACAGATTTTCGATACCATAAAAATTGAGTTTGACAGGGAAGAAATTGTCGATTCTGTTTGCTGGGATTTAGTTACCAGTGTTTTTGCGTCTCTGAAAAATGATTACTATGGTTTTGTCCGCGATTTGAAATCGAATGGCAAACCATATTTTATAAAAGCTCAATATTTAAGGAACGTTATCGATGCGCCCACTTTAAAAGCACGAAAAAAAGCAATCGGTGACTTAAAACATCATATGACAGTCGCTTTATGGTCGGCGGGCTCTTTATCGAAAACAAAATCAATTGATTCCGCCACAAAACTTATCGGCGACCTAAAATCTTCTTATCCTGGATATGGCGATGAATGCCAGGTAAACGAATTAAGCTCTTTCTTAAGCGATTTTTATTGGAATTTCAATTTCTACAGAATGCTTATTACGGAAAGCGAAGGGATTCCCGCTATAAACGACGCATGCCAGATGTTAGTTTTAAAATCGCGCCTTCTTAATCTGGGCAGATTTGAAAAGCTGTTTAACGATCTGAACGCCGCCTATTCGCCGGAAGAATTCCTGAAAGGCGCATTTATTATCGCGCTCACGGAAACATTAACATCAAACGAAGCGCCGTCTGAAGCGAGAAACCTTTTCAAGTATATTCTTGATCAGATTCAGGACGTTAGCGACCTGTCAGGATTATATAATTTATTCACTCCTTCTTTTACAAGATTTGATGATTATATAAAATCCATGAAACTTTCCGAGATGATTTTTAATAACATTTGCGATTCATTCGATCAGGTCGACGGAGTGAAAGAGAACAGAAACAACATTTTTGTTGCCTCAAAAACAATTAAGGAACTGAATCCTGTGGTTTCTTTCTTTATCGACGACGAGTTAAAACAAGATATCCGCTATGACCTTTTTATTAAAAAAGCGCTTGATATTGAACGGAATATGGGCGTAACGGTAAAAATAGTATCCGATATGAGAAACGCTAATATCATCCTTGCTTATGAAGGAAATACATATAAGGGTTATGATGATAAGAAAGTATTTTGCCTCTCCCGTGAACTCAATACATTCGTTAAACAGACGGTTTCTTTTGACCTGTTTTTGATTCATACTATCTCTAATTTCATCGATAAAGATTATTTGCTGAGAATCGACCTATCCGAATCAAAACTTTTAGATAAGGTTGCCGATGGGAAAGGTTATACTCTCAAACCTGAAATTATCAAACATATAAACAGCGATTTATTAAAAGATCTTCTCGATACCATTAGAGAACAAATCAACTTAATTGAGATTGAACGCTATAATATCAAACCGAAGAAAATATTTACTCCCGCAAATTCTGCTTTATTTGACTCAGCCGCGTAAAGTTATAATGAAATTTCAGGGTTATAAGGAAAAGGTTGAGATAACATGGAGTTATGAATTAACCTGACAGTTACCCCTTGAATTAGAGTCTCAGCGTAACTAATATTGTTTCATGGTATTGCCGTGAAAACGGAAACCCAGATGCACAACCTGTTGTGAATAAAGAATATATTATAGTTTTTCAATATATCGGCAATAATATATTTTTTCGATAAACCATTGTGTAAATTTCTCAACCGGATTTTATTTTCACACCGGTGACAGTAAAAGAATTAGTTACGCAGAAGTTTTAAGTTTCAATAACTTACTAAATTTTATATTAACAAAATTTATTTTTTAATTTTGCTGAAGCCTTAGCGTGTTAAGTCTTATATGGTTAATTTAGGGCTGTGTCACTGGAGTCTTATATTTGTTTTATTGTTTTGTTAAATTATAAGCGCTGAATACGTTGTGCAGTATTGAATATACATCGCGCGAAGACGATGCTGTCATCAGCGAATCGCGCACAGCCTTGTCTCTTATAACGTTGGCTATGCCTCGCAGGATCTGGATTTGAAACCCGCTGTCCGGTTCGGGTATAAGTATGAAGAAAATGAAATGAGCGGGTTTGCCGTCCGGAGAGTTCCAGTCGATACCGGCAGTTGATTTGCCGAACGCTATTGCCGGCAGAGTGAGCTGTTCCATTCTCGCGTGGGGGATAGCGGCGCTCTCCTCGATACCTGTTCCCATGGCCTGTTCACGGTTAAGTACACTATTGTAAATGATATCGGCTTCGGGCATACCGGAATGTTCGGCGACAAGTTTGCTCAGTTCCATAATCGCGCTGTCGCGCTGTGTGGCTTTCAGGTCGCCGATTACCGCATGGCGAATGAGAAAATCGGTCATATTTACTTTCTTGCGTTTTTTAAGCGCGTAACTGAGCCATGGCCCAAGTATTACGGATGATAAAATAGCGCCCGACACAATCGCCACAAATACAGGTTCGCCGATAAGATTATAATTCAGGGCAAGCAATCCCACTACAATCTGCATTTCTCCCCCCGGTGTATGGGCAATGGATATAATCAAATTGTTGGCGGGGTCTTGTTTTGTCATTTTTACTCCCAGCCAAGCTCCGATAAATCTTACTGCTATGCCAAAAAAACAAACGAGAATTACCAGAAATAAATCAAAATTTTTAAGAAAATCTATTTTAAGGCCGATGCTCGCGAAAAAAAGTGGGATGAATACTGCCTGTACCATTTGAGATATAATGTTTTTTGTTTTCTCCGATAATATTCTCGATTCGCCTGTCATTATACCCGCAAGAAAGAACCCGAACAATGCGTGAATACCGATTTTTAGAGTTACCGCGCCGCATAAAAAGCCCATCAGGCTCACATATGTAAGCGATCCGGCTGGTTCAGGTATATTTTTTTCCTTAATTTTCAAAATAACACGATTTGAAAGATGTCGCCCTAATGTCAGGCATAATGCAGTAAAACCGATACTTGTTACGATAATGATCGCAATATGTGAAAACGCGATGTGTGAACTGGTTACAAGCCCGAGAAGAATAGTGAAGATAATCCATCCTATGATATCATTTACCGAAAGAGCGCTCATTATAAGAAATCCAACATCGGTTTTATAAAGGTTGAGGTCATTGAGTACACGCGCGGTAATAGGGAGTGAACTTATAGTCATTACTGTGGACATAAAAAACGCGAATAGCAACTTTTGAGACGGGTTAACAAGATATGACGCAGGCAAAAACAAACATAGCAAAAACGAAATAGCCATCGGAATAAATATATCTGACAAAGCAAGTTTTAACGCATCACCTTTCTGGCGCCACGCGCTTGATATATCCATTTCAAGCCCTGCTTTCAACAGAAAAAACAGGATCCCGACCCATGCTACAGTTTCAAGCATATTCTGCTGTACAAAATCAGATGGAAATACCTTCGCGAACAAATCGGGGAAAAACCGCCCGAATATTGTCGGTCCAAGAAGAATACCGACAATAATCTCGCCTGTGATCGATGGTTGTCTCAATCTGCGCAGGATTTCTCCGAAAAACCTTCCTAAAGATAAAAGCAGAAACACCTGAATGAGGAAAATAAAAATATTGTGTTCAGTTATATAATTAACTGTCTCGTTCATGGCTGATTTCAGATCCTTTATTTGTTTCCATATTTATCTCGGGTACAGTAAAATAGAACACAGATCCTTTATCTGGAACCGATTCAACCCAAATGTTCCCTTTATGATTTTCCACTATCTTTTTTGCCAGAGCAAGCCCCATTCCGGTACTTAAAAAATCTGAGCGGCTACTGAGTTTCTCAAAAATAAGAAAGATCCTGTCTCGAAATTTCGGATCGATTCCTATACCATTGTCAGCTAAAGAAAATAACCAACCGGAAATATCCAGTTTTGAGCTAAATTTAATTTCAAGAGGCCTGTCCATCGACCTGAATTTAATGGCATTATCAAAAAGGTTGCTTAATAATATCTCAAACTGATTCTCATCCACATTCAGTACAGGTAAATTACCGATATCGATTTCAGCTTTGGATTCGGAAATCAATGGTTCAAAGTTTTTCAATATTTTAACAATTATTTTATTTAAGTCAACGGGATTGCGTTTCGGTTTTGTTTTTCCTATTCGTGAAAAATTAAGAAAATCAGTAATGAGTTTTCTCATTCTGATAGAATTCTCAATCGCCCGTACGATAAAATTATTCGCTTCGGTATCGAGTTTATCCGAATATTTTTCCTGTACCAGTTTCAGATAAGTGGTAATGATCCGAAGCGGTTCCTGCATATCGTGCGATGATATAAACGCGTAACGTTCCAACATGGCATTGTATTCCTTAAGTTTTTCCGCCTGATTTTTCAGTTCTTCCTCCGCATTTTTTTTGAATGTAATATCTCTGCCGCTCAATACAACATAGATAGGTGTTCCCTGTTCATCCCTGATGATCTCAGGTTTGTCACTTATCCATAGAGTATCTCCCGATTTAGTTCTCATCCTGTATTCCAGATATAGATCGGACAAATCGGTATCCGGCCTGGATTGAAGTATTGCTTCTCTTCTTTTAAGCAACTTGTCTTTATCCAGAGGATAGAGCATATTTAGAATCTCAATTGTGCTTTTCGACAACAATTCATCAGGTGTATAACCGGATATTTTGAACGAGGCGGGGCTTATATATTCGTATTTGAGCGTTTTCAAATTAAAAAATATAAGTATATCGCTTGCGTTTTCAAGAATAAGCCTGAATTTGCGCTCTGTTTCAAAGAGAGATTTCTCAGCTTTTTTCCTGCGCCCGATATTGAGGCATAAATCAATAATTATTATGGTCTGAATAAATATCAGCGATAATACAATCCAGATGATTCTCTTGTATTTATCATAAAAGGAATACGGACGGTTTATATAAATGCTATCTTTTGGCAAAAGAGAAACGTTGATTCCCCATTTTTCAATCTGGTTATAATCGAACATATATTGGTTTGGAGCTCTGGGCATAACAGGGATATCCGCCGGTTTTTTACCTTGAATTATCTCCAGGCCAATTTGCGCGGCGATTTTACCGTGCATTGAAGCGCTGTTAAGTTTACCGCCTACTATACCCAACCCTAACCATGAATCAGCAAATCCGTAAGTTGGTACTGGTGAAGCATTTGCTAAATGTTTGAGTATATCAGTGGCTGTAATATGCACACCACTTTTATCAATATTCCAAACTGTAAACAAAGCGATATCATATTCTTTTAAACCGGTTACTTTTTTTATAAGCATATCGTTGGTTAAATCTTCGCCGTTTAAATATATAAATTTTATTTGAGGATACCTTGCTGATAAATCCTGTACCGGTTTTCTCTGGGCAATTCCGGTGACTGTTCCGTCGGAAATCACAACGATTCGTTTTGTAGCTGGGTGAAGCTTTAGTATTAAATCGATTGTGGATTTAGCGTCGATATCTTCCTGGTATCCGGTAAAATCAGTTCTACCGGCAATCATGGATGGCGAAAAATTGTTTACTCCGCAGAAAACAACAGGTATGTGCGGGAAAATTTCCGGTTTATATTTCAGCAGGAATTGAAAAGCATCGTCATCCGAACATATAATTACATCAAATTTTGTTGAGCGATATTTCATTTTGTAAATTTGTTTCAGGAGAGAAAAATACTCTTCGCCGGATATTCGTTTTGTGTCCATGTATTCGACAAAAAAATCAATTTCCTTCAAATTTTCACGTAATGTTTTTCTTTCAGCGGATACTATCAGGTCTGTCCAACTGTAACCATTGTTGTATGAGTTCAGACTTAAAACTTTTTTTTCATCGGAAAAAGAAATTGACGAATGAAATAAACATAAAATGCAAAAAATAACATTCCTTAATATGACAATATTGATATTATGTGTTTTAAAAGTAAACATCTATTCCACAATCTGTTCAATTTATATATTTTCTTAGTCTTATTTATAACTCAAAATATCTATATAAATCAATAAATTAACTTTCACTTTATATAAACTATTTAGGTTAGTGTATATTTATTTAATAAAAAAAGGATTGAGAACAACGATGTTCTCAATCCTTATATTTAAGAAAATATTATGATACGAATTAAATCAGTTTTTTATGCGTTTGTAAAACCACATTACGCAACCAAATAAGAAAAGAAAATAAATGCTTGGTTCAGGAACTGTCAACTCAAAAGCAAGATCATATCCATCGCCGGTAGGAATTATCCAGCCGGGCGCCGGCGCTCCTAAATTGGTTACAAAATGATCCAGATTATTTGTGTCCGATGTATGCCATCCATATGGAAAGAGAACTTGCGATCCGGTTCCGAAGTAAATCGCGCTCATATCGAGCCAGTATATCTTGCCTTGTTCTTGTGTCCATGCTTGCGGTAGAATATAATTGAACTGGTAAACATGTTCGTAAACACCGCCGCCTTTATCAATGCTTGCGTAATAGTTTACCGAATATTGGCCTTTGTTTACCGAATTAAAATTTAAAACCAATCCAGGATAACTGTAACCGTAAAGATTAGTCGGATCTCCGACAGGGACATCGGAATGCTGGCTTAGAAGGAATATATCAGGATGTAGAGGTTGATTTACAGGAGTCGCTGAATTCTGATCGAATCCGATATATGATCCCCACCAGTGAATGTCTGTTATGGGCAATCCGTTTTCACAAAGCCAGTCATCGGCAAGAAACACGGGAAAAACGTCATACACATCTCTTCCAATAATAGTCATATCTGGCGGTTGAATCCATTTGTTCTCAATAGTCGTTTGATCGGCATATAAATTTGCGGTTAATGAAAAAATTAAAAGATAAAACGGCAGTTTACTCATTTACACATTCCTCCATATATAAAAGTTTAAATCAACAAATTAGAGGGAATTGTGATTGGTGACCGCTATAATGGAAAGAGGCATTTAAAGTCAAAGAATATATTTAATAATAACTTTATAAATACAATTAAATCAATAATTATTTTTATCTGAATGCATTATAAATCAGATTACAAATAATAGAATATTTATTAATAATGAAATGGCAAACGATTACAGGATTCATTAATAATATAAATTTTTTTTAGCATAAAATAAAAGTCAGCGGAAATATTTAACATTGTTTATTGAATATAAGTTAATAACTTATGTGTATCTTGTGAAATGTAATCTAATTCCGACAACCTGTTCAAAATCAAAAAATATTAAATTGTTTAGCAGTTATTGATATGAATGCTGATTAGCTAAACTTTAAGCTATATTGAGTTGTCAGAACGGTAGTATCCGTTGAGGATTATTGAACTGCTTGAACGACAAACAATATGAGATATTGTTTTTTATTATTTTTCTGGTAAAATGAATTGCGGTATATCTTGAATAAAACCTGTGAAAATAAAAATTTTAATCCCAACGGATAAAATAATTATCATCTTTTAAGCAAGCGAATGAACCCTTTAATGGAAAAATAAGTCAAAATAAAAACAATTTATCCTCAAAAGGAGAAATTTATGAAAAAAGTAACTCTGTTTGTTTTCTCTATCTTGTTTATCTCATCCATTGCGTCCGCTCATTTGTGTAACGATGTTTTTATTCAGGCAAAAGATAACCTTGCCGTTAAAGTTGATATCAGGGATAACCAGCTCCGGGTAAATAAATCAGCCGTGTTTCGCGTATACCTTCTCAATACCATGGACAGAGATATCGCCAACATTCAGCTTGCCGTGGAAACCGACGATTTCGATGCCGTAGTTAAACCCGCGCCGGATTGGCAGTCGTTTCCGGAACTTGCGACAAAAAACAAAGGTGGCAAAAAAGAATATTTTACCGTTGAGCTTAACCGCAAACCATCTACACCGGAAGGAAAATACAAAATCGGGTTAAGGTTATACAACGGCGAAAACGAAAATATGGTTTTCAAAACTCTTGATATAAAAGACGCCATCGTCGATATGCGGATACCGGAAAAATCAGCGAGCCTCAATATTGACGGGCAAGTGAATAAAGACGAATGGGAAACAGGTTTTCTCTGCGCGTCGTTTTATGAATATAAGTACGAAGGCGTATTCGGATTGCCATGGATTAAACAACAAGGCGTTAACAAAATTTCCCCGGTGCAAACCCGGTGCAGGTTCTCCCGCGATGAAAACAACCTGTATTGCATGATCGATTTCCAATCGAGCAAAACAGAAGATACTGTAAACATCTATATCGCCAGAGATACAGACAGTACACCCGAAATAATAACCGTTAATTTACAGCAACAGACAATCTCCTTCAAAAACCAGTCTCCTGAAACAATAGCCAAGTTTTCCCCCACAAAAGCGGAAATAGCTATTCCGCTGGCGGCGCTGGGTTTAAAAGGAGCGGATTCATTCTATGTTAACGTAACCAGAAAACAGGATAAAACACAAACATATTGGCGCGGCAACGATATATCCGTAAACGATCCGATAGTTTACGCCAATTTTATCATGAAATGAGTTATATATCGGTAAATAAAATGGCAATAAGATCGATTCTCGCGTTTTTAACAGTTTTTTTTATATGTGCGAATATTTATGCGGTTGAGAAAAGTGTTCTCCTTACAGTAAAACCGGTGGATGACACTTTCTTCGATTACACGGAACAAGGAGCTGATCCGTCAATGAAACTCAATCCGGATCAGAGAATTGTTGTCGGATTGATAAACGTACCTTCTTTTGAGATCAAAAACACAGCCAATACCGCTCTTTACGATTCCGAAGGCAGGCAAATTCCCATTACCATAGACAAATCAAGCTTTTATTCGGAATTCGATGATTCTACAATCAACTCCATGCGCATATCTTTTATAACCGACGACCGGACAATAAAAAAAGGGCCTTTCCGTTTCGAGTGGGGCGATAATATAAATTCAAAAAACACTGTTGTTGATAAAATTCCGGTTTTTACCACCAGTAAAGACATATACCGCGAATTTACATGGGAAGAACAACCGCAGAAAAGCGATCTGGCAAACTATTCGGCTACGCTGGATATTATCGTGGACGACAAAGCCGATACTTATTATCTCTGGTACTTGTTGCCAATGGTGCTGATATTTTTTATGCTCATTATCAGGAGATTATTTCCGGCATGAATTATTTATACGGTATTTTATCACAGTATTTAACACCGCTCACATCGCCTTTTTTTCTGCTGGGGTTGATCTTATCTGTCGATATCGCTTTCAGGAAACTCAATAAACTGACGCATAAAGTTTTATTACCGTTAATTTTTGGTTGCGGCTTCTTTTTGTTTTATATTGTTGCGGGTAAAAATGCGGAAACGGCAAAATGGCTTGGAAGGCTCAATAACCCGCTGTTCGCGGTATTAGCTGTTATTGTTGTGCCTGCGATCTTTTTACCGCGAGGAAAATATTACAAATTTTTCCTTATTCTGCCTTTATTGGCAATAATCCTTGCCGTGGCGGATATAATATCGCAGATTCTTGCGTCGCCTGAAAAAGGGTTCCACTGGTTTTTAATCCGGCCGGGGTATCTTATTGCGGCGGTTGCGGGAATTATCGTGATAGCGCAAAATTTTCTCAAACTCGACAAGTTCAGGAACTTCACACGGGCTACCGTGCTGGTTGTACTGCTGTTTGGTGGATTCGCGTTCCGGCAGAATTATACCGATTACAAATCGATGATCGAGCGCAGGCAGAACACGACGCCAGATATCATGAATATATCCGAAACCACGCCTGTTATGCGGTTTGATAACCGGCTTGTGTATATACCTTCCGCGCCTTGCAGGTTCGCTTCGGACGGAGGTTATGTGCAGGGATGTATTATGGAACTTACACAGAGGATTCACCAGATAAATTTTGATAAAGTGTTTGCCGGTGACCCGTCGGAAGTTTCGCTACTGGCAATCGCTCTGGCGGCGTTGTTGTCGGTTACCGTGCTTGCTTATATCGGGGCGCGATGGTGGTGCGGATGGATTTGCCCGCTGAGCACAATTGGCGAACTTTTCAATTTCCTGCGCAAACTGATCGGGTTCTCGTATCTTAAACCGACTAAAACTGCCAGGATAACCGCTGTTACTTCCGGTGTATCGCTGGGGCTGTTTTCGATAAATCTGGCGTATCTTTACACAAAAATCGACAAAGAAGGCAAATTCATGGGATGCAAAATCCCTATATATCCGTTTTGCAAAATTTGTCCGGGGCAAATGGTATGCCCTGTGGCATCGATGGCGGATTCATCTTATTTTGTGTTGCCGGGAATGGAATGGTTGTTCGGTTTTTTTAAGGTTGGAGTCGTTGCGCTTACAGGTTTTTTCGTTATCGGGTTTATGACATCGAGGCGGATTTTCTGCAGGTTTTGCCCGATGGGTATGTTTGGAGGAGTTTTTAACCGCGGGGCGATGCTCGCCATAAAAAAAGATCCGCGCAAATGCAACGGATGCGGAATCTGCAATGAAGTTTGCCCGATGGATATAAACTCTATCCAGAAAGAGATGGTGAAAACCGACGTATCTTGTTTTGACTGCGTTTATTGCGCCAGATGTATCGACAATTGCCCGCAGGATAAATGTTTAAGCCTTGAGTTTGCGGGAAAAAGGATTATCGAATCGGATTTTACAAAGAAGATGAACAATGGATAAACAATTTCAGGATCTATACAAATTAAATCAGCAGTTTTCAGAAAACCCCGGAAATTTGAAAAAACAGAGGTTTATTGAGGATGAACAAATCCGGTTTCAAACGGATTTGCCGTACCGCCCTTCAAACATGACCTATTTTGAGAACATAATGTATAACCGCGATTTTTCGTCAGGAGCCAAACCGCGGGTAGGGTATTTCTGCAACATGATACCGCAGGAACTTATCTACGCATTCGGCGCGCAACCGGTTCGGCTTGATTGCGGAAACGCCGCGGGAGCTCTGATCGGCGAGGAGGTTTTGTGTGGTGATATATGCCCGCTGGCGAAATCGTCGTTTGGTGCGTTTTTGAACAAAAATTCAATCGCCAACTCGTGCGATATATTGATACTACCCACAAGTTGTGATGCGAAACGCAAAATGGGCGAAATCCTTAACGATATAAAACCGGTTTTCATGCTCAATCTGCCTCCTGAACAGAATCACGAACGGTTCGCGAGACAAACTTATCTTGAGTTCCTGCGCCTTGCGGAGTTCCTGCGCAAAAATCTCAAACTGAAATTGTCCGGGCGCAACCTGAGAAAATACCTCAAACTCGGCCAACAACGGTCGTTATTGGTTCGAGAAATCCAGAAAATACGGGCAACTAATCCGCGAGCGTTATCGATGTGCGACTTTTTTCTGATTATTCAGTCGTCAATGTTTCGCCCTGTCGATCTGGAAGATTGGATCGAGCAAACGAAAATTGCCCGCGATGAGATAAAACGGTTTGAACCGCCGAGAAAAAGCCTGAGAACAAAACTTGTTTTAACCGGTGCGCCGATCATATGGCCCAACTTCAAAGTATTGAACCTGTTTGAGGAATGCGGAGCGGATATTGTAGCCGATACGTTATGCACAGGTGCCCAGAGCTGTTTCGATCCGGTTATCAGCGGCGAATGGACAAACGGATCGATATTGCGCGCGCTTGCAAACAGATACGTTTACGCGTCTGCCTGCCCGTGTTTCATATCGCAAAATACAAGAATAAACCGTATTCTTGAGCTTGTGGACGAAACCGGAGCCGAAGGTGTGGTAAACTATTCACTTCGTCTGTGCCAACTTTTCGATATTGAGAATTACCGCATCGATCAGGTCCTTAAATCAAAGAAAATACCTTATATAAATATTCGGACGGATTACAGCCTTGAGGACAGGGAACAGTTGAGAGTCCGAATAGAAGCGTTTCTTGAAATATTCTAAAAAAAGGAATTTGTTTCCATCATGATTACTGCAGGAATAGATGTTGGGTCAACAACAATCAAAGTTGTTGTTCTTAATGAAGATAAAATTATCGGGCAGATGATTGTGCCGTCAGGTACACTCCCCGCCAAAACCGCTCAGGATACTTTCGACAAATGCTGTGAAGCAAACAGATTGAATAAATCCGATATTGAAGCGGTAGCCGCCACAGGGTACGGCAGAAGGCTCGCGAAATTCGGAGATATGGTGATAACCGAGATAAAAGCATGCGCTCTCGGAGCGGTATTTACAAAATCCCCGTACGGAAACATAGGCACAATAATAGATATCGGTGGGCAGGATACTAAAGTTATCGCTCTTAACGAAAAAGGGGATATCGAGGATTTCGCCATGAACGATAAATGCGCCGCCGGTACAGGCAGGTTTCTTGAAATGCTCGCGAATAAACTTGAACTCAGTTATGTGGATTTTATCTCTGCCGCACTTCAATCAAAGACCATGATCCATATGAATTCTACCTGCGCGGTATTTGCCGAAAGCGAGGTAATATCGCTTCTGGCAAGAAATATTGACAAATCCGATATCGCCGCCGCCGCCCATAACGCAATATCCGACCGGATATGCTCTATGGTGAGGCGCGTAAGCTCAAAAGAAGTGATTTGCCTTACCGGAGGAGGAGCGAAAAACAAGGCGTTGGCTAACTCTATCGAAGAAGGGCTCAATAAACGAATTTATATTCCCGACAATCCACAAACAATAGTCGCTCTCGGAGCCGCTATTGCAGCGCAAAATAAAATTATAAAAGGAGAAGAAAATGCATTCTAAAATTCTGATTATCGCGCTGAATTTTTTTCTTTTCCTTTCTCTTTCTTCATGCAAAGGTGACAAAAACCGGGAAAAACCGGATAACCTGACTATTTTTTTAGCGCCCTGTTTTTCGCCGGTTATTGATTCCGTGCGAAATCCCGCCGAATCCCAACTGAATTTAAAGCTTATTACCGAAACAAGCGGAAGCCAGGTTGCCGTAAGAAAAGTTACTGAACTCGGCAGAAACTGCGATTTGCTGATGCTCGCGGATAAATCGCTGTTTAAACAGATAGCGTCATCGCATTGTACATGGAGGATCGATTTCCTAAACGATGAAATAGTTCTCGGTGTCGG
>CAYVGJ010000033.1:0-5384 GCA_964451165.1 uncultured bacterium | reverse complement strand
TAAACGCTCAAAATAAACCCGGTGCGGTAAAATTTGTGAAATATATTCTGAGCAAAAAAGATGAATTCGCCTTATCCGGGTTTACCCTCATCAAACCGATATTTTTCGGCAACCGGCAAGATTACGAACCATTCAAAGATATAACCGAATATTCGGGAGATTTCTAATGCCATTTTCTCGGTATTTTATATTAAGATCAATTCCGCCGTTCATCTTTTTTAGCCATCTGATTTTGAATATCATTCTGGGAATGACAAAATGGATTATGCCGTTTGAGCTGTTTAACCTTATGCTGATCGGGGCAAACTTTATAATCGCGCTGATGCTCTATAGAGGCAAAGGAAACCTGCTCTTGGGATCAAGCATAATGCTCGTTATTTTAAGCCATGCGGTAATCGGGCAGAAAATCGCCCCCGATTCGCTTACCAGCGGATCGATACTGATGATCAATATCCTGATCCTTTATGTCGGGTTTAAGATTTACGAACAGCTTGATTTAAAATATTTTATAGTGTTTACAGCAAGTTATTTCTTCCTTTTTTTCATTTTTATAAAATCTATGAAAAACGCGGAGGCACTCTTTTTGTTATCGTTGATGGGGCTTGCCGCTACTGCCCGCGATTTCAAGCTCCTTTCTTATTTCTGGGCGCTGGTAATATCTTTTACATTGTGCCAGCCGTATTCATGGCCTGCGTTGATCATATTGTTCTTTATGTTGAAGATACTGTTCTCCATCAACCGTAAATCTGTTCCGTTTATGATTTTTGTGTTTTTTGCGTGCGGGCTGGGACTGGTGTTTTTTGTGCTCCTGCCGGTAATTGCTATGGTTGTTGAAAACGATCTGCGAAACGTCGCGAATATCCTCAAAGATAATCAGATCAGAGACGCCATTTATCTTACTCTGGTTACCGCGTCGGTATCCACAGCGGTTCTTGCGATTTTTTGTGTACCTTTTGCGTATGCGGTAAGCAGACACAACTTTTTCGGTAAAACTTTTCTTTTGTCGCTGATAGATATTCCAATAATAATACCGCAATCGGCGGCGGGAATAGCGTTGTTGAGGGTATTTTCCAAACAACAGTTTATCGGCGAGATCCTATATAACAGTTTCGGGATACGGTTTGACGGTACGATTCTTGGAATAATACTCGCGCAGGTATTTGTTGCGTTACCCTTTATAACAAAGAGCGCGATCTCGGCATTCGATTCGATACCGCCATCGCTTGAACACAGTGCAAGAACACTCGGCAGTTCACCGTTCGGGGCGTTCGCGCGAATCGCACTGCCTCTGGCTTCGCGCGGGGTGTTTGTCGGATTGATCCTGGCGTGGGCACGAGCCGCGGGCGAATTTGGCGCGGTTCTGTTCATATCGCCGTATCCGCCAACCGCTCCGATAGAAGTTTACAACAGGTTTACGAGTGTGGGTATAGTCGAAACGGCTCCTTTAGTTACTACATTGATACTTTTCTCAATCCTGATATTCTTTATTCTCCAGTTATCAACTAAAATGATGCCTCAAATGTACAGGAGGGATTACTCGGCATGACACCGTATTTTGCCATTGATAAACTGGAAAACGTTCACGGCAATTTTAAACTGGGGCCTGTGTCGATGGAACTGGATAAAGGCGAATATATGGTAGTTCTCGGCCCGACGGGATGCGGTAAAACATCGCTTCTGCGCAATATTGCCGGAATTGCGGTTTCAAAAACAGGCGATATCTATCTCGATGGAGAAAATATTAATAATCTCCCTCCTCATAAACGAAAAATCGGGTACGTTACACAGACATCCGATCTGTTTCCTCATCTTACCGTAAAGCAAAATGTAGGTTTCGGATTGAAATATCAGAAATTATCTTACGCTGATAAAAAAGCGAAAACAGGGCGGTTTCTTGAATTGTTCGGATTAACCGCCATTGCCGATCAGCATGCCTCAACATTATCCGGCGGGGAAACCAAACGAGTGGCTATGGCGCGCAGTTTAATCACGGAACCACGGATACTGCTTCTTGACGAACCTCTGGGAATGCTCGACCATAACGGCAGAAAAAAAATGACCCGTATCTTACAGATGATTCATACCGAACTAAAAACAACAACTATCCATGTAACCCATGACCGCCATGAAGCATGGAGCATTGCCCGCAAATGCGCCGTCATGAATGACGGTATGGTTATGCAGACAGGTTCAACATCGGAACTATTCAGAATGCCTCAAAGCAGGTTTGTCGCGGAATTTCTTGGCGGGACAAATATTTTTGAGGCTGAATTTAAGGATAATATCGCACGGATTTCATGGTTAGAACTTAAAATAAAGCAAAATAATCTAAAAAATAATGGTTGGATACTTATTCGTCCGGAAAAAATAAATATTGTGGACGCGACATCAAAAAGTAAATTCAACGGTACTATTTCAGAAATAAAAGATTCCGGCGAATTTATTGAGATTGTGGCGGAATCGGTAAAATCGGTATCAATTATGGTTCATACATCATTGGATAACGCAATCGGTTTAAAAACAGGCGACAAAATCTGTCTCGACTGGGATGACGAGTCGGTTCATACGATATTAAAGGACTGAAAATGAATATTACATGGCTCGATAAGATAGAAAATTTTCTCTCCGGTATTTTCAGCAACATAAAACTTGTTGAGAAAGGGTTGCTTGGGCTTGAGGGAAGTTATGTTGAACTTCTGACTGTTCTGTCTCTCGGGCTTCTTGCGGTGATTCCTGTTCTTGTACCGCGCAAAAACCGCCAGTTCTGGCGCCATGTGAACCAGGTTTTCGGAATAGCCATTTTTATTTTTGTTGTGTTTACCTGTCTTGGCGTATTCGGTATGATCCGCAATTTCTATCGTGGATTGAACGAGATCGGGCGGGAAAACATAATCGCGCTTTATTACTGTTCGGTTCCGGTAACCATACTTGTAACGTCGATGCTGTTCGGCCCGGCGTTCTGCGGGTGGATTTGCCCTACAGGCGCGCTTCAGGAGTTTATGTCGGTGTTTACCCGCAAACAGACTCTCGAACATAAAAAAAACGGGTATGCGTTTTCCTATAAACTTTTTGTTACGGCTATATTTGTGGCGGTAGTTTTTCTTCTTTGGATGTACAGGTTGAGTGTGACAAGGTTGTTTTTTATCGAAGACGCAAGCATATACTGGTCTGAAGTTCTGATCATACTGCTGTTCGCGCTTGTGTTCAGGATGCCTCAATGGGATCTGAAACTGAGGCGGTTGAGAATATTGTCATTCGCGATAATCGTGGTGGGTGCGATTATGAGTTTGCGTATAACATCACCTGTTCATTTCGGGTTCGCGAAAGTATACGATCCGGCATCGTTTTTGTCGACTGTCATTGTTGCGTTGTCTGCTCTGGTTATACCGATGGTCTGGTGCAGGTATCTGTGCCCGTGGCGATGCGCGATCGCCTGGGCGGCCAAACACACCGTGCGCAAAATCGAGTTTGACGAATCGAAATGCGTAAAATGCTTAAAATGCAACGACGCGTGCCTGCTTGACGCTGTCGATCAGGGAATTATCAATGTGGATGAATGCCATATGTGTTTTAAATGCGTCGATATTTGCCCGGCTCAATGTTTTTCACTTAAAGACAACTGGAAAAAAGATGAGAAATAAACTTTTTTTTCAAATTTCAATATCGATCGGTTTATTGTTATCCCCGATAACCGTAATCTCCGCCGAATGGTATTCCGGGCGTGGTACAGGCGAAGGGAAGGCTTCAATTATATATTCCGGCGACAGGGAACTGAACGAATGGCACTATATTTACAAGAGCAACCGCAGGTACAAACCGGGACTGGCGGTTTGGGCATCGCCTGCGCTGGCGGTTGTCGGAGGGCATCCGATGGCGTTTATCGGCGGGTACGATCAGACAATGCACGCGCTTGATCTGGTAGAAAAAAATGTGGTGTGGCGCAAAATCACCAACGGCGAGATACAATCCGCTCCGGCAATAGCAAAAGTCGACGGCGCCGATGTTGTCTTCTGGGGATCCGCCGACAGGACGGTATACGCGTACTCAGCTTTCAGCGGAAGAAAATTGTGGACCCGAGAACTGATTGAACCGTCATCTACTCTCGGGCAGATATTTATATCCAGCCCTTATATTCATGGGAATAACCTGTACATATCTTGTTTCGCCTATGATAAATCAATCCCGAGAAATGAACAGAGGGGTTTTCTGTTTTGCCTGGATACAAAAACAGGCGATATCAGGTTTCGTTTGGCGGTAAGCACAGGGATATTATCTGATCCTGTCGGGTTTGAAATTGATGGCAGGCAGTATATAGCTGTTTGCGCGAGGAGAGGGTTATTGCAGTGTTTTGATGTGAACGCTGACATGCCAAATAAAGTTTGGGAGTACCAGATGCCGCATGAAGTGCTCGCCTCGCCTGTTGTAACTGTGGATACGGATCCGCCGATGTTATATCTTGGCTCAAAATACGGTAACTTTACCGCTGTCAACGCGCGTAACGGTAAAGAAGTATGGCAAAAGATGGCGGGTAACTGGATCGACAACAGCGCCTCCATTGGTGAGATCAACGGAAGAAAAACCGTGTTCGTCGGCTCACACGATTATTGTGTGTATTCTTTTGACGCACAAACCGGTAACCTGAACTGGAAAAAACCTGTCGGCGGCGAGGTTTTTTCCACCCCGACTTTTTTCAGGGTAGACGGTGAACCGTATATATGCATAGCTTCCCTTGACAATCATTTATATATAATCGACGCAAAGAACGGCATCATATTCAACTCGTATTTTACCGGTAACCCCATCTGGGATAAACTCCCCAAAGGCGAGTACCTGTGGGGATCGCCCGCATCTATTGAGGCAGGGGCGGATACCTGTATCGTGTATGGTTCGTTTAACGATATGGTGTATTCTATACCGATAATGAAACCGTGTGCGATTACCGCAATGGCAAGGTCGGTTAAATCATTGTGGATTTCACTGTTAGCCGTTTTTCTGATATTCTGCGGGATTATTATGCCTGTGGTTCTTAAAATACCCCGATGAGAAAATCTTAAACTATCGAGACTCTATTTAAAATAATTGAAATCATTTAATAAAAATATATCCAAACATTCTTCCAAAAAGTTTTAATTAATTTTTCCACAAAATTCATCAAGTCATATTTTATTATATAAGTAATTATAAAAAGTTAATTATAAATATATTAATTAATATTATAATGTTTATATTATGATAAAATTGTAATAATGATTTTATCGATCAAAACCCGATTAGATCAAAAAGAGAAAATTTTATTGACAATATGAATGATGATTCATATTATTGAACAAATATTAATAATATGAATGATAATTCATGGGGTCGAAATGACGTTTTATAAAAAG
>CAYVGJ010000032.1:0-31126 GCA_964451165.1 uncultured bacterium | reverse complement strand
GTTGGTGGGCCCACAGGGATTCGAACCCCGGACACGCGGATTATGAGTCCGCTGCTCTAACCAGCTGAGCTATGGGCCCGGCAAAACAGATTTATATCTAAAGCATGTGCATTATAAATTAAAATTTCTCTAACTTTCAAGAAGATTTTTTAGTATTATAACTTTTTTTTAATAAAAGATATTTATGTGATCAATAATACGAGATGTTAATCCGTCTTAATTAAAAAAATCTAATTGGATTTAAATATTATGATCGAATCGATAAATTCACCAAAAACAATAAAAATCATGGCGATGGCTATAACGGCATCGGTTCTTTGCTGGATCGGCTGTTTTTTTCCGTATATAAACATGTCTTTGCTCCATGTGGATTGCAGTGTTTATATACTTGGCGCGAAAACCATTCTTTCAGGAGGTATCCCTTACAAAAATTTCGCCGATCATAAACCGCCCGGTATTTATTTCATATACTCTTTGATTCTAAATGTTTTCGGTTCTAAAAACTATACTGCTGTAAACACGTTCGGATTGTTTTTCACACTGGTTTCTACCGGATTGCTGTTTCTCATCACAAAAAAGTTTCTGAACAGGTTTGCCGCCGCCATTGCCATTGCCGTATACCCGCTGATAAGCGTTGTCCTGATGGGCAGAGACGCGATCAACCCGAATACGGAAATCTTTATGGAAACGTTTTCGCTCGCGGGTATATTTTTTGTCCTGATATTTTCTCAGAGCAAAAAAAAGGCTTCGTTTTATATTCCCGGTTTACTGTTCGGATTGGCCAGCACAATAAAACAACCTGCGATGTTCACTTTTTTAGCGGGCATTTTCGCGATAACCATTTTCAGCGCCACTGAAAAATTGTACAGTGTTATCCCAAAACGAATTATCTATTTTGTAGCCGGATTTTTCACAGTCTGGATGTTCACGTGCATGTATTTTTTTATGAACGGGGTGTTTAGTGATTTCTGGTTCTATTGTTTCAAATTCAACTTTATTTACAGCAGTATTATTCCTAAAAAAATGGTTTTGTCAGGGCTCATTTCACTTTACCACGAGTTTTTTTTCAAATACCCGTTTGTATTCGCGCCTTATTTCCTGGCGATTCTGCTGTATGTGGTCATTATCTGGAAAGAAAGGTACACAAAATATTTTTTCTCTTCGCTTTTTGTTATAATCTGGCATCTAATGGATACTGCGGGAATATCGCTTGGCGGTATTTTTTATCCCCATTACCTTATCCAATGGATACCTTCCCTGATAGTGTTTGTTCTTATACCGTTTTATTATTTTGTGACCCGGCTTGAGTTTTTGAAAAAACGGATAGAAATCATCGTGGTTGTTTTCGCCGTTGTTCTGGCGGGCAAAATACTTATGGGAGATCAAGTTGAAAAAAGCAAACCGGGTGACGCTCAGAATTATATATCTCCGGTATCGGCATATATTAGTATACGGGATTATGCGAAAGTTTTCGGCTCGGATTTTCTCCAGTATCCATATTATTACAATCCGAAAATGTTTTATGAGACAAAATCTCTCGTTTCGATAATCAGGGATAACACTCCCGAAGACAACCCCTTTTTTGTGTTCGGATTTATGCCTGAATTATATCTTCTTGTCGACCGCCCGCCCGCATCGAGGTTTGTGTATACCGGATTTATAACCGGTTGTTTTACCGCGCTCGGTAACCTTATGGAAATGCCCCAACCGCAACTGGCAAAATTCCATAACAGGTTGAGTGCGGCGCTTATACGCGATCTCGATAAAAACATGCCGAAAGTAATTGTCTGTGTCCCATCGGAATTGAATGTCAAACCCGCCGGTTTTTTCAGTGAATATCTGGCGAAATATTACGATAAACTACAGCGAAAATCTGGTATTAATCTGGAAGTATATATTCGAAAAACAATTTCAAATAACGAATAAATATGCGGAAAAGCCTGCATATTAATCTATACGGAAAATCGTCCAATGACGTGAATCCCTTAGAAAACCATTTTTAAATAGTTTACCGGGGATACAATTCGGCAACTGTGTCTGGTTTCAGTGAATATCTATCAGAAAGAGACTTTCGGGGCTTGTTTTGCTTCTTCTTTGACCTCAAAATAAGGGCGTTGCGAAATACCCATAATCGAAGCGTATAACCTGCCGGGAATCCTGCGGATATAAGAATTCAGTTCTCGAACCGATTCGTTATATCTGCGCCGTTCTACAGATATCCGGTTTTCCGTCCCGGCGAGCTCATACTGGAGCATTCTGAAATTCTGGTCGGCTTTAAGTTGCGGATACTGTTCGACTACAACCAGTAATCTCGCCAGAGCCGACGACAAATCGGCGTTGGAATCTATCTTTTCTTTAACCGTTGACGAGTTGCCTACTTTTGCCCGTGCCTGTGTAACGTTTACGAACACGTCTTTCTCGTGTTTTGCGTATCCTTTTACTGTTTCCACGTAATTAGGGATCAGATCGTACCTTCTCTGGAGCACGTTTTCCACTTGAGCCCATGCTGATTTTACGGTTTCCTCCATGCTAATTACATTATTGATACCGGAAACCACAACAAACAGCCCCACAATACATACCGCGCAAATAACAATTATGATTTTAAGTAACATTTTGTTCATAAAATATCTCCGAAATTAAAAATTGGCAATTTACCATCCGCCGGAAGCGCCTCCGCCGCCACTTGATCCGCCACCGCCTCCGAAGCTACCTCCACCGCCATCAAAAAAACCGCCGAATCCGCCGAACCCGCCGTCACCTGAATACCAGTACCCTGATGGATGTTTACGTGTTCTGGAAATCAAAAAATTCATAATAATAAATGGAGGTAAAAAAACAGCGAAAATTAAAAATAATATAGTCCTGGTTGAAAAAAGCGATCTGTTATTCAGTTTAATTTCTTTTATATCGGGGAACTCGGTTATGGTGACATTTTTTGTATTGGCTATCTGGTTTATTATGTGGATAACACCGATATAAATTGCCTGCCCATACCATTCTCTTTGCATGAATGGTATCATTTTTTCAATTATTTTCCCGCACATTGCGTCAGGAAGGATCGGTTCAATTCCGTAACCGACTTCAATTCGCAATTCCCGGTCGTTTATGGATACAACCATAAGAATACCGTCATCGACAGATTTTTTGCCGAGTTTCCACAGGTTGAATGTTTTGTTGGCAAACTCATCTATTGACTGGCCTTCAAGCGACTTAATTGTAAGAACGGCTAATTCCACTCCGGTTTTTCGTTTGAGTATTTCAGAATAGCGTTTGATTTTCGCTTTGTGCGTGGAGCCTATAACATCGGCGAGATCCGTTACGTAACCTTCCCGTGGCGGAACGATTCGCGCGAAAGACGCGTCAAAGCAACAAAACATGAAAATAAAAAGAATCGGTATGATCTTTTTAATCATTTCCGGTCCCCTGGACTTTAAATTGGTCAAGGTTATAAGCCAGTGTCTCAAGTTGTATAATGAGTTCCTTGAAAATAAATTCGCTTTCTTTCCATCGGACTTTGTCGATCTGTCTTTTATCCTGAAGCAGATCTAAAAATACCTGTCCGTCAAACAGGTTGAGGCTATTCATTTTTATTATGATTTCCTTGTGTGATTCGGGCAATTGTTCTCGATACAACCGCAATATGTTTCTAAATACAGGAATAAGTCCGTTAAAGGTCTGTTTGATAAGCGGTTTCAGGATTGTATTCGAGGGTCCGTGTTCCAGATAAACCTGGCGCATTCTCACAAGCCGGCTTTTGACTTGCTGTTCACACTCGCAACGGATCCATTCGCGCGGTACTTTGAGAGAATCGAATATTTCACTGCCGTAAATTGTTCGATGGTTTTCAATAATCTCAAGAAACTCTACCGGAAATGTATCGAGAGAATTTTTTATATAATCGATAGATAGAAACAGAGGCGGTATAATTTTTTTCTTTTTGCCTTCTTTAACTGCTTTCAGGCTGAGTTGAAGTGTTTCCATATTAATATGATGGAATACCATCGCTATATTTATGTTTGATACGCCCGGGATATAATTCTGGTTCACAGCGCTGCCATAAACCACTACGGATAAAAGGTTTTTACCATGAATTAGCACAAATGACTCACAGTATGAGCAGATTGTTTGCGTGAGATCCGGCATAATTCCGTTTGTATTGAAATTTATATCCATAATTTATACCGCCTTTCGGTTATTTTATTCTTTTAATACCGGGCCTTTGTCTAATTGCGGTTTAAGCATGTCTCTGGGTTTCTTCTCTTTGTTTTTTAAAAGAAGTTTCCATGGATTGAGCTTGATATCCTGAGTAAACATTTTTGCGTTTTGCGTAGTTGCTTTCAGGTTGACCATGATTTCATGCAGTTCTTCTTTGTTTTGCGCCAGAAACTTGTCGATACCGTCAATCAGGTCGTTTATTTTCTTTATTGTCTGTGGCATCTCGGAATCGAGTTTGGCGGATAAAGATTTCAGATTGGATATTGCGTCTTTTAAATTGGAGCGGTTTTCGGCTATAGTCTCATCCATATTGTTGACGAAATTTCTTGTATCGACAATGGTAATTTTAGCCTCATCAACCACAGATATGCTTTTCTGTGTAACGGTTTTGACGTTTGCCAGAAGTTCCTGTATATCACCTTTTTCGCGTACATCGGCAACGATTGATTTAACATCCTTTGATGTTTCCGTAAAATTTTCCGATGATTTAACAAGGTTATCCACGAGGTTATGGATTTTTGGCCCGAGTTCGTCCAGTTTGACTGCTTTAACCTGGTCGGATAATTCCTGCAGAGTCGTAAACATATCCGGAGGTGGATCAATACCCCTTAACGGTTTACTCAGCGAAAGTTCGGGGTTATCTGCAGGCCCCGGTATAACCTCGACATGGGGGTTTCCAGCCAATCCTTTGGTAGCGATTCTGAATTTTGTACCTCTTCTTAAAGGTATGGATCCGTTTAGTTCAATGGTAACCTGAATCTGATATTTTTCCTTATTTTTCTCATCCGCTGGAACCTTGACAATATCGATATATTTTACTTTACCGACATCCAGCCCTTTATATTTTTCCACACCGGCAAACCAAACCGCGGCGTTTTCACGAAGTCCCGCTATGGAATCGAACCGTACTTTTATTTCGTTGGTTCCTTTGAGCAAAGCCGGGGGGCGGATGGCGAATATAAGCACTATCAGCAGAACGCAAGCGATAATGATAAATATACCCGGCAGAATTTCTTTTCTGAAAAATTGTGGCACTTTATAACTCCTTAACAGTTTAATCTGTAGAGGTTAACGTTTTAATATAATCGCCTTTTGACCTGCGCAACGGTTCGGGTCCTTCGGGTGAACCGTTAATAAACTGCACAACATAAGGATGACTGGAATCGCGGATTTCGTCCGGAGTTCCATGCTGTACAACTTTGCCTTTATATAAAACCGCCATTTTATCAGCTATGCGAAAGGCGCTTTTCAGTTCGTGAGTGACGACTATCGATGTAATGCCGAGTTTTTTGCCCAGATCTTTTATCAGTTTATCTATAACCGCGGTGGTTATCGGATCAAGCCCCGCGCCCGGTTCGTCATAATAGACTATTTCTGGATCCATGACAATCGCCCGCGCGAGCCCGACTCTTTTTTTCATTCCTCCGCTTAGTTCCGACGGCATCATGTTTTCAAATCCGGTCAATCCAACCAGTTCGAGTTTCATTTTGACGATGATATTTATAATCGCCGGATCGAGCTGGGTATGTTCAAACAGCGGGAGAGCCACATTTTCTCCCACTGTCAGCGAGTTCAACAGCGCTCCGCTCTGGAACAGCATTCCGAACTTTTTACGCAATTCGTTCAAGTCGGATTCTTCCATAACGGTTATATCCTGTCCTTTGATAAAGATATGTCCCGAATCAGGTTTTTCAAGCCCGATGATATGGCGAAGCAAAGTGCTTTTTCCACAACCCGAACCGCCCATAATAACCAGGGTTTCGCCCTGCTCTATCTCGATATTCACGTTATCAAGCACTACTCTCGCACCAAAACTTCTAACCAGATTCTCAACTTTAATTACGGTTGCCGACATAACTTTACCCACGCCCTATGCAAATACGTAAGAAAATAAAGCGGTGAAAAAACAATCCGCCGCGATAATAAATATAAGTGAATTCACAACCGATTTTGTTGTTCCCTCCCCGACACCTTCCGCGCCGCCTTTTACGATAATTCCCTGATAACAGCCGATAAGAGAAATAATCATAGCAAAAGAAACGCTTTTAATCAATCCTGTTATCACATCTTTTAGGTTCAGCGCGTCGATGGTCAGGTCTTTATAATAATTCATGGAAATATTCAGTTTAAAATAAGATATCAGAAATCCGCCGTATATTCCAACATAATCGGAGATAATTGTAAGGCACGGAAGCATAATAAGCAGGGCGAGAAACCTTGGCAGAATGAGGTATCTGACGGGGTTGATCCCCATAGTTTCCAGCGCGTCGATTTCCTCGGATACCTTCATGGTGCCAAGTTCGGCTGAAATTGACGCGCCAACCCGTCCGGCAACCACAATAGCTGTGATCAGCGGTCCGAGTTCGCGGGTAAACCCCACTCCTACCAGCCCGGCAACCCATATTTCGGTACCGAAATCTGCCAGAGCGTATATGGCGAGCATGGCGAGAGTCATTCCCAAAAACAGCGATGTCAGTATAACTATCGGGATAGACCCTATTCCCATAAGAAACATCTGCTGGGTAATATGGCTGATTTTGAATATCTTCGCCGGTTTCATAAACCCTGTGGCGATAAGTTTCAGTACGACAAAGAATAAATAGAAGAAACTTGTTACATGCCGCAACATCATGATTACGGAATCAGATAACCGCACTAAAAAATCTGCTGAACCGTTATTGTTTTTTGAAGGCATCAAGAGCGTCTTTCCTTGATTTGTAAATTGAGAACACATCGTTTAAACGCGAAACCTCAAATATGTCCATAATCGATTTGTTCATGGCGCACAGTTTGAGTTCGCCTTTATTTTTGGTTAGTTTTTGGTATCCTTCGATCAGTGTAGCTAATCCGGAGCTGTCGATATATTTAACTTTGGCAAAATCGATCAGTATTTTATTTATGCCATGATTGATTTGGGCGGAGAGTTGTTGGCGCAGTTTCGGCGAATTATAAAGGTCGATTTCCCCTTCGATCTCAATTACCGCCAATTCGGCGTCATTATGGACATGAATCTGCATTTATCCTCCTTATCCGCTGGTCGCGATACCGTTTTTACCGGTTGAGTTGTTATATTTTATAAGTTTCAATATGGTTCCTTTTTCGCTGGATACATCGTAAGTTACTTCATCCATAATCTTTTTTATGAAAAATACGCCGAGTCCGCCCGGTTTGATCTCATCCAGCGGACGGGATTTTATTGTTTCCGGATCGACTTTGCGTCCGAAATCCCTGATTTGTATTTCAATTTTGTCCGTGAAAAAAAATATTTTTATGATGATCTCTTTATTTGTCGAGCCGTTGTAACTGTGTTTAATTATGTTTGTTACAGCTTCATCGACAGCGAGGGTTATGTCTTTGCTTTCCTTTTCCGGGAAATTGGCGCATAATGCTGCCTGAAGAGTCACGCTTCTGATGAGTTTAAGGTATCGTGGATTACTGGCGAACGAAATGGACATTGAGTTTGGATTGAAAACAATATCTTTCATAATCAAACGCATCCCACGCATACTACAGTTATATCGTCGTGTTGTTCGGCGGTGTCGCAATATTCTTTTACCGACTGGACAACACATTCGACAATTTTTTTCGGGTTACGTTCATGTTCATCGCAGGATTTCAGCACATGTACTAATCTGTTGTAACCGAAATCATGGTTGTGGGGGTTGCGTGTTTCAGTAACTCCGTCGGTATACAATAAAAAAAGGTTTAGCGGGTTGAAATGGAATTCCTGGCACAAATAATCTGTATTTTTGAGTATGCCCAGCGGTAGAGCTCTATTTGTCGCAAGCTGTTTTATTGCGCCGGATTTCCTGTTTATCAGGACTGGCGGGAAATGGCCGGCGTTTGAGTAGAGCATGGTTTTGTTTGACAGATCAAAAATAAGCAGGGAAGCTGTGGCGAACATACCGAGAGTACTTTCTTTAACCAGCGCGTTGTTCATTTTGCTGAATATTTCCGCCGGGTTGAGGGTGGTATGAGCGTAAAACCTGAATTTTGTTATAAGCCCTACCATAAAAAGAGCTGAAGGGATCCCTTTTCCGGACACATCGCCGATAAGCACCGCGAGATGATTGTTTTTCAGCAACAGAAAATCGTAAAGGTCGCCTCCGACTGTCAGCGCAGGGATGTTTTTTGCCCAGCACTGGAATTTGTCTATTTGCGGCATGGTGTGAGGCAAAAAATTAACCTGTATTTTCTGGGCGATATCCAGCTCGTTCCTGAGCCGTTTTTCTTCAACCTGGTACTGGTGTACCTTTGCGTTTTCAATGGCTACCGCCGCCTGATTGGCAAACGCTTTGAATATGGGCAGATCCCTGGTTGAATACGAGTTTTTGTGAACAGGGTTAATCGCCTGAAGTATACCTATGGTTCTGTTGTGTACTTTAAGGGGTACACATATAATTGAGCGGGTTTTGAATCCGGTTTGTTTATCCGGCGCGGAATAAAACCGCGGATCGGAGTTAACATCGGGCACAACCGCGGGTTTTTCGTTTTCCGCTACCCACCCGGCGATACCCTGTCCCATTTTCAGGCGGAACTTTTCTTTTAAATCTTTGCCTTTTTTTCCCCGGGCAATCTCAAATACAAGTTCATTCGTTTTTTTGTCGATAAGCATGAGGGTACTTGCTTCCGCACGCATTACTTTCTGGGCGATTTTCATAATCGTATTCAAAAGGGTACCGAGATTCAAATTGGCGGAATTTATTATGGAATTAATCTTTATTAATTTGCGCAGGTTATTCAGTGACTCGTTCTGGTTTAAGCATTTTCTTTCCAGTTTGCGCATATTTTTTTTCAGTTCCATATTTAAGGCATTCATGCCATTATCCTTTATTTTCATGCAAAAACAGGATGCGAAACATCCATAGAAAAAGTTTTTGTTTCTTTTTCCAAAAAGAAAAAGTCTTTTATTTAAAATGTCTTCTGTTCCATCCTTATTAAATTAAATTTTTCCCGCGTTTATGTCAACGGCATTTTGTCGAATTCGGCAGTATTTAAAATTAATGTGTTTTACATACTTTTCTCTAAGCCGTGATTTTTGTTTATTAAGATTTTATAGAAAAAGAGTGTAAACCTGTTTTGACAATATATAAATACTGATGTATAATATAGTTAACAATGTTATAAAGATAATTATTTTTTAAATCAGGAGAATAAGTCGATGAAAACAAGATTTGTGTTACTGGTTTTAGCTACTTTTTTGTTCTGCAACGCCGGATCGGGTTTCGCGAGCAACATAATGTTGTTTCCTTCTCAGGATACTTCGATATACAGGCAAATGCCCGACGAGAATTTCGGATCAAACTCAGCGGTTTGGATGGGGTTTTTGAATGTAAATATATATCGTTCTGATATTGGTGAAATGAGAATGTTGACTCAGTTCGACTTGTCTTCAGTTCCGCAAGGGGTCACAGTAACAAGCGCTACGTTTAGTGTTGCTCTTCAGTCTTTTAATATGCCCACAGGTTATACCAGTGTAGAAGCTTCAATATACAAGTTGACTCAAAGCTGGATAGCTTCTCAGGCGACATGGAATAACGCGGCGGCAAACAGGACATCATGGACAACGCCAGGCGGTTCGTTTTCACAACGACCGGTAACATCGACTTTATTTACAAGCAATGATACCAATAAATTAATTTCATGGAACATAACATCGCTTGTTCAAAGCTGGCTTGACAATCCCGATACAAATTACGGTATGATAATGAAGGCTGATTACTCGCAAACACAGTCTGCAGGTTACTTTGGAACCATGGAAGCGGAATTGGTATACCGTCCTTTTCTTAATATCCAATACGAAACATCGCAGTCACAGGTTCCCGAACCCTTGAGCTTTCTGCTGGTTTCTATATCAGGTTTGATTATGTATATCCGCAAAAGATTGAGCTGATATTTAAGTTATCTCAACAGAATCGAATTGCAGAATTCAATCATTATCGCCGCAATTGGCATTAATTCAACACGGCACATCAATCGTGCGTTAGTGCGCCAAAATAAATAAACAACATATGCATTTATTCCGATAATATATGTATTATAATAGCGATTTATATATTATATAAACGTAAATAATTCATAAACCAAGAGTAAAGCCTTTTTCAATTAACTCAAGTTAATTTAATAAAAGTGTGTTGAATGAGGAAATATTTCGAACAAATTGCTAACTCAGGCATTATTTTAGCTTCATTAATTGGGATTTTCGGTTTTTTCATTTGCGAAAAAATCGATTACGCCGCCGCCAATCCATTGCTTGTTTCGTTATGTCTTGGGATTTTGACGAGGGCGATTCTGAAAAGAAATATTTTATCCGATAATGAGTTCAATCTCGCTGTCAGGTTCTTCATACCCGTGGGAATATTTTTTTACGGTTTGAGCAACCTGAATTTTGTAACTGTAACCAAACTTGATATAAAAAACATATGTTTGCTTATAATAGTATTGTCGGCATATTTTCTATCGGTTCTGATAACCGGTAAGATCCTTCGGCAGAAGAAATCCATAACATACCTTACCTCCTCAGGGTCGGCAATTTGCGGTGCTTCCGCCATTACAATAACCTCGTCGGCGATAAAAGCTGATTCGAGGGATATTTCCGTGTCTATTTTATCTGTTGCTATGGCAGGGTTGTTCGCCACGTTCATCCTGGTTCCTTTTTGTGGATCGTTTTTTAATATGTATAACGATGTTTATGCCGTATTTGCGGGTTCGGTTCTGCAATTTACCGGATTTGTAAAATCAGCAGCGGCGGATGTACCTTTTTTGCGCAAACAAATACAAGACGATACCATGATTTCACTCGCGCTGGCGGTTAAAACAACAAGATATTTCGCGCTTATTATCTCTATTCCGGTGTTTGCTTCGCTCACAAAACGTAAAATTGTTATACCGGCTACAATTATAATATTTTTATGCGCTGGTTTCGCCGGTACCCTTTTGTCGATTTATTCGGGCGGTTATTATAATTCACACATATTAGAGATAGTTAAAAATGTTTATTATATTTTATGGTCGATAGCAATGGCGTCTGTCGGTTTGGATACGGATATAAGAGAGTTTCTCAGCGATGCCGGCACAAAAGGGATTATAATGGCGTTTTCAGGTTCAATTTCCGCTTGCGGCGCGTTCATTGCAGGATATTATTTACTCAATTTATTTTTTTAGTTATGGATAAATTATGGATGAAAACCGGAATACAAAATCAAGTATAAGGAATAATTTTCTTATATCCTTTATAATTCTTATTGTTTTATGGGGTGTTTTCAGCGCGAAAATTTTCCAGCATGACCTGCATATTATCCTGATGGAACATAATATTCATGAAACAGCGATTCAGACGATACTTAGAAAATTCACTTTTTTAAGCACAGGAGCGACGATAACAGCCACAATCATAGCGATTTGTGCCGCGATTTTCATATCTATGAAAATAACCAAACCTATAAAAAAACTGATCGATGGCGTAAATGAAATCGCCAAAGGAAATCTGGTAACGATTATACCAAACACCTGTGAAGACGAAATAGGCCAACTCACTGAAGCGATCAATCTGATGGCTTCCAACCTTGAGAAAATCACAATTTCACGTGACAAACTTAACGCGGAAATTAAACTGAAAAAAGAGTTTGAGGATAAACTTATAAAAAGCGGTGAACTTTTCAAGTTGCTTATCGAAAACCTGCCTATAGGTGTTATGATTGTCGATATGAATAAAAAAATCGTGAATATAAATCCGGAGGCGTTAAAATTAGTTGGATGCGACAAATCGGAAGTAATCGGGGAATTCTGCCATAAAATTGTTTGCGTATCTGATGAATGGAATTGCCCGATCCTTGATAAAAAAATGGATTTGAATAATTTCGAGTGCGAGATTATCCGCGAAGACGGTTTGAAAAAAACTATTTTGAAAAATGTGGTTAGAATTGAGATAGACGGAAAGAGCTATCTTTTGGAAGCGTTCCTGGATATCGGGGAATTAAAAGAAATTGAGAAGGAACTTATCAGCGAGAAAAACAAGGCGCAAAATTATCTCGACATAGCCGGTGTAATAATTATAGCGCTTGATCGTGATGGGAATGTTACAATGATCAACAAAAGGGGATGTTCCATTATCGGTTGTCAGCAGGAAGAGATTGTCGGGAAAAACTGGTTTGATAATTTTATACCTGAATCAATGTGTGCTTCATTAAAAAAATATTTTATGAACTTGATGGAATCAAAGGATGATGATAAATTCCAGACGGGATTTGTTTATGAGAACAAAATATTAACCGTTGGCGGAGAAGAACGGTTAATAAAATGGTATAATACACTTGTACGTGATGAAAACAATAAAATTATCGGTACATTGAGTTCCGGCGATGACATAACTTTGAGCAAAAAACTGGAGGAAGACCTTCTAAAATCAAAAAAACTTGAATCCGTCAGCTTACTTGCGGGAGGTATTGCTCATGATTTCAATAATTTGCTGACGGCAATCATGGGTAATATCGGGCTTGCTCTTCTGGATGCGGATAAAATTAATGAGTCATTGTTTATGTACCTGAAAAACGCCGAGAAAGCGTCAAATCAGGCAAAAGGGCTTGCGCAACAATTGCTTACGTTTTCCCGTGGCGGTATGCCTGTTAAAAAAGCCGTGAATATAAGCGAACTTATAACCGAATCCGTTAAATTCTGTCTCAAGGGTAGAAACATTAAATGCGAATTTTTCTTTGATGAGGATATCTACGCCGTTGAGGCTGATCAAACTCAGATAAGCCAGGTTATTCAGAATCTCATCATAAACGCTATGCAGGCGATGCCCGGTGGCGGCAATATTAGTATCGGGTGTAAGAATATTGTAATTGAACCGGATAATATATTTCAGCTAAAACAAGGGAAATATGTTCATATATCGGTGTGTGATAACGGGTCTGGAATCGATGAAGGCGATCTTGATAAAATTTTCGATCCGTATTTTACCACAAAAGTGCACGGAAGTGGGCTTGGGCTTGCCACTTGCTATTCGATCATAAAAAAACACGGCGGTTCCATTACCGCCGAATCAGTGTTTGGCGAAGGAACGGAATTCCATATATATCTGCCTGCTTCGGAAAAATTTGTATGCTGTCAGGTTAAAAGCTCAACCGAAAAAGATTCCGTATCTTTTTCGGCAAAAGGGCGTGTATTGATAATGGACGACGAGGAAATTGTACGTCAGGTGCTTGGCTGTATGCTCTCGAAAATCGGATATGTGCCTGAATTCGCCGTAAACGGTGAGCAAGCCATAGAAAAATACAAAGAAGCGTACCTCAAATCAGATCCGTTTCATCTGGTAATAATGGATTTAACTATACCCGGCGGTATGGGCGGAAAAGAAACCGTCGAGAAACTGCGCAGTTTTGATCCATGCCTGAAAGCCATAGTTTCCAGCGGATATTCAAACGATCCGATAATGGCAAACTACAAACAGTTCGGTTTCGATGGTGTTGTGCCTAAACCGATAATATACAATCAATTGTGCGATTCATTAAAATGCCTGCAAACATAGATTCACAATTCATTCACCTTTTTTAGTTGTTATTTCTGTTTTCGTGGGAATTACATTAAAAAATCAGGCATCAGGATTGAAATAAGTATTATGTGGCGATTTCTAAAACCATGGATTGCGCGCAAAATATTTGTTTATCTTTTTTTTGAGATTTTCC
The DNA here is from genome assembly GCA_964451165.1 of uncultured bacterium. Taxonomy (GTDB): domain Bacteria; phylum Auribacterota; class Auribacteria; order Auribacterales; family Auribacteraceae; genus CAYVGJ01. The sequence continues at coordinate 17,222 of CAYVGJ010000032.1, read as the reverse complement.
CAATAAAATACGGATGTCAATCGTTATAAATATATAAACATATTAAGAACTGGGATTTTATTGCCCGAAGGGTATATGGTGTGCTATTATCTTTACATATTTGAGTGTTTAAATTTATGACGATACTGAAAATAGTATTTAAATTCAGCTTTATTTTTTTTATTGTATCTGCAAATGGCGCATTCGGCGAACCATTAAGTTGGACGGACTGTGTCAACCAGGCGCGGAAAAAGCATCCGGAACTTACCTCCGCCAGAGAGAAAATATATCAGGCCCGCAGTGACAGGTCGATTGTTAGAAGCGGCATATTACCTTCGTTAGAAGGTACAATCGAAGCGTCAAGGTCAAAAGATTTAAACAGGGTTGAGACACGTTCGTACCCTATGAATCTGAACGCGCGTCAGCTTGTATTCGACGGTTTTACGAAATTAAACCAGATGAAATCAACCGATAAACTGATCAACGCGGCGGTTTATCAATATTATGTGGTTTCCTCCGATATACGCCTGCGGTTGCGGACAGCGTTTGTCGACCTTTTAAAGGCCGAGGAATTTTCACGAATTGCCGATATAATATATAAAAGGCGTAAACAAAACCTTGAACTGGTAAAACTCCGTTACGAGGCAGGCAGGGAACATAAAGGGTCATTGCTTGTAGCCGAGGCTAACCTTGCTCAGGCGGAATATGAGATAAAAAAAGCCAAACGAGATATCGAACTTGCGAAACACAAACTGTCGCGTGAACTTGGAAACCGTTTTTATACTGAAATAAACATAACCGGTTCGCTTGAACAACCGGAAGAAGGCGCGAAAATACCGGATTTCGAGTCGATCGCGCTGAAAAATCCGTTTCTGCAGAACATTATAGCGCAAAAAGAATCCGCGAGAAATAATGTCGACGCCGCGAAAGGCAACTTTTTGCCGCAAATATACCTTTTCGGTTCACTCGGAAAAGATGAATCGGAATTTTTCAGCGATAGGGAAAAATGGACTGGCGGAATAGAAGCTACCGTTCCCATATTTAAGGGCGGGGAAAACGTTGCGCAATACCGGAAATCAAAAGCAATACTGCGCCAATACGAAGCGGATTCGTTAAACGGTTTTGAAAGCGTTTTGTATACTTTGCGCCAGACATGGAAGGTTCTTATGGATACGATAGATACAATTTCAGTACAGCAAAAGTTCCTTAACGCGTCTGAAGAACGCGCGAAAATAGCGCAGGCTCAGTACGCAACAGGCCTGATATCGTTTGATGACTGGATAATTATCGAAGACGATCTTGTCAGAGACCGGAAAGCGTACCTTGATTCTTTAGCAAACGCGCTGATCGCGCAAGCGAACTGGAATCAGGCGAAGGGAGAAACATTAGGTGAAATTGATAAGTAAAATCGTATTATTTTTTCTTTTTGTAACCGCAATCACAGGCGCGGGTTTATATTATAACAAACATAAAACCGGTGATCAGGGATTGTTTGTTGTTCGCGAGATTAAACCCGAAACTGGGTATATCAGGCTCGCTGTGAGCACAACCGGAGTTGTCGAACCGCAAAACCGGCTGGAAATAAAGCCTCCTATAAACGGCAGGCTGGAAGAAATTTTTGTCAAAGAAGGAGATCAGGTTAAAGAAGGACAGATAATCGCTGTTATGAGTTCAACGGAAAGAGCCGCCCTCCTTGACGCCGCACGCGCACAGGGCGAAAAAGCCATTGCTTACTGGAAAGACGTGTATAAAGCAACACCACTTATAGCACCGATAAACGGCGAGGTAATTGTAAGAGATCTTGAACCCGGCCAGACAGTTACATCGGAAACAGCAGTGATTGTCTTATCCGACAGGCTCATTGTTAACGCCCAGGTAGACGAAACGGATATCGGCAGAATAAAAAAAGGCCAGAAATCAATATTCAGCCTCGACGCCTATCCGGAAATGAAAATCGAGGGTATTGTGGACCATATAGCTTACGAATCCCAGTTGGTCAACAATGTAAATATTTATGAAGCGGATATAATACCCCAAGAGATACCCGATTTTTTCAGGTCGGGAATGAGCGCTACAATAGATATAATCATCACTGAGAAAAATAATGTGCTTAAAATACCTGAGGAAGCGATACAGAAAGACGATGGTGAGTCTTTCGTGCAGGTGAAAAAAGGCGATAAATCCATAAAAACGAAAATTGAGCCGGGTATTATATCTGAAGGTGTAGTTGAAATCGTTTCCGGATTAAACGCCGATGATACAATATTGCTGGCTACAAAAAAGTACGGAAAACGCAGGGAGCAGGCTTCGTCGAGCCCGTTTATGCCTTATGGAAAACGAAAATCGAGCGGTCATTGAACTTAAAAACATTAAGAAAACATATCGGAGTGAGTCGGTAGAGCTGAATGTGCTTCGCGATATCAATCTGGTGATCAATGAGGGCGAGTTTGTCGCTATCATGGGGCCGTCCGGTTCGGGTAAATCGACACTTCTGCATATTCTCGGGTTTCTTGACAGGCCCGATTCCGGTTCATACAAATTTTTCGGGCATGAGATGACCGGTCTAAGCGATAATGAACTTGCCTCGGTGCGAAATCATGTTATTGGGTTCGTGTTCCAGCAGTTTCACCTGCTGAGGCGGGCGAGCGCTCTTGAAAATACCGAACTGCCTCTTATATACGGTGGAAAACGGCATCTGAGGCAATATGCCCACAACAAGCTGAAAGATGTCGGTCTTGAGAACCGAAAATTCCATCATCCGAATCAGTTATCTGGTGGTGAACAGCAAAGGGTGGCTATCGCGAGGGCACTGGTGAACGATCCTGTCCTTATTTTTGCCGATGAACCTACAGGCAATCTCGACACAAAAAGCGAAAAAGAGATTATGCTTATCCTGAAAGAACTTAACAATCAGGGTAAAACTATCATCATGGTTACCCATGAAAACGAGGTAGCGCAATACGCTCAACGGATAATTTTTGTAAGAGACGGCGATATAATTTCAGACAGGAAAAATTTTGAAGTCACATATGATGAATCGAAAAAATATGAGTTGCCGGAAGCGGTAACTCGCCGCAAAAGGTCGTCGTTAGGAGCGATAGAGTTTATCGACCATATAAAACAGGCATATGGCTCGATTTTTTCAAATAAACTCAGGTCGTTTCTGTCGATGCTGGGTATTCTCATAGGAGTCGGATCGGTTATAGCGATGCTCGCACTCGGACAGGGGGCGAAAGAGTCGATAGAACAACGGCTTAAATCGCTCGGATCAAATCTGTTGCATGTGCGAAACGGATCGCCGAAGATACGGGGAGTGGCGATGTCTGAAAGCGATATAACCCGATTCAATTTCTCTGATGTGGACGCGATAAGAAAGATACCTTGCGTAAAAAGAGCATCTTGTTCCGTAAGAGGCAAAGGACAGGTAGTTTATGAGAATAAAAACTGGAATACCCAGATAGAGGGAGTCGGTTTTGATTACGGAAAAATGTGTTCTTCTATTCCGACAGTCGGCAGATGGTTTACTGAGGATGAGGTAAGGCGCAGGGACAAGGTAGCGGTTATCGGAGCCACAGTGTACGAAGAGCTGTTTGGCGAAAGCAATCCAATTGGTAAAACAATAAAAATAAACAGGTTAAATTTCAAGGTAATAGGAATTCTGCCTTCAAAAGGCGCTGATTCGTTTCATGACCAGGATGACCTGATAAATATACCTGTAACTACCGCCATGTACCGCGTATTGGGTAAAGATTACCTCGACAGCATTTATGCTGAAGCTCGCGACCAGTCGTTGATGGACGAGGCGGAATCCGTTGTCCGTGAATTGATTATAAAACGGCACCATATTCAGAAAGATCCCGATGACGCGTTCCGGGTAATGAATTTAAGCAACCTTCAGGAAACTCTGGAGAGCACTACACGAACAATGGGTATTTTATTAGGTTGTATTGCGGCGATATCTCTGCTGGTGGGGGGTATTGGTATAATGAACATAATGCTGGTATCGGTAACGGAGCGCACGCGTGAAATCGGGTTGCGAAAAGCGGTGGGAGCTCGTGAAGGCGATATCAAAATGCAGTTCATGATTGAGTCGATGGTGATGACGATTAGCGGGGGAATAGTCGGGATAATTCTTGGAGTCGGCACGTCTGCGGCATTGACTGTGTTGGCAGGCTGGGCAACGCGGGTTACGGTATCGAATGTGATGTTGGCTCTTGTGTTTTCTGTGGGAGTGGGTATATTTTTCGGTATATGGCCGGCGATAAAAGCGTCGCAACTCAATCCGATAAACGCATTGCGCTACGAGTAATAAGCGTCTCAAAAAAAGGATGTGAAGCATCCGTAGAAAAAGTTTTTGTTTCTTTTTTCAAAAAGAAAAGAAGTTTTTTTCTTTTTATTAAAATAACCGCAGGTTTCATATCATAATATAACGTGCGATTTAGTGTAACCGCAAAATTTATTCAGCGGGCAAATACCGCATTTTGGTTTTCTGGCGGAGCAAATCGACCTTCCCAGATAAATAAGCTGGTGATGAATGGAACTCCAGTTTTTTTCCGGAATGATATACATCAAATCCTGCTCAACTTTATCTGGAGTATCCGAGACTGACAATCCTATGCGCCTCGATACCCTGAATACATGGGTATCCACAGCGATAGCAGGTATATTGTAGATATTTGATAAAACAACGTTGGCGGTTTTGCGCCCCACTCCCGGCAGGCGGGTGAGAAGATCGATGTCCGCGGGAAGGATACCGGCGAATTTATCGGATATAATTTTCGCGCAGGCAATTATGTTTTTCGATTTGTTCCTGAAGAATCCGCACGGTTTAATGTAGCCGATCAGCTCATCCTGAGATAATTTCGTGAAATCCGAAGCGGTTTTGAATCGCGCAAACAAGTCTGCCGTAACTATATTTACCCTCGCGTCAGTGCATTGAGCGGATAATATTGCCGCTGTGAGAAACTGAAAAGGCGTTTCATAATTCAAAGCGGTTTTCGCTTGTGGATACGTTGCACCGAGAATTTCTATTATAGAATTGATTGTTTTTTTTGGTATACGTTTCATTTCAGGTATTTCAAAAGGTCTCTGAGAGAATAAATACCATAATTTTTGAACAGAGGCATGAAATTCAAAAAAATATCAATAACCATAAGGGCGTCGCCATACGCCCTGTGGCGCGACACAAATTTCAGTTCGAAAAGTTTTGCTACAGTATCGAGGGAATAATTATTCATAAACGGATAAAGTTTGCGGGCAAGTTTGCATGTGCAGATTGACGGATTTTCAAGAGGAGTATGTCCTGCGCGTTCGAGCTCGGCGTTAATAAAACGCGTATCGAAATTGCTGTGATGAGCCAGTATCACCGATTCGCCGATAAACTCAATCAGGTGCGGCGCAAGCTCATCAAATGTATGTTTGTCAAAAAGCATATTGTCGGTAATGCCTGTGAGGGTTGTTATTCTGCGCGGAATACAACGGCGCGGATTTATCAGGTGAGAGATATGAGTCGTTATTTCGCCTTTGTATAATTTTATTGCCGAGATCTCCGTTATACGGTCGGTATGCTCGTTAAAACCTGTTGTTTCGACATCAATAGCGCAATATTGTACCTCATCCAGATTTATCGACAGGGAATCTATCCCCGCGCACCATTGCTTATTCGAGCAGTCAAACCGGAATCTGCCGTCGTTTTCCAATAAATAATTCAGTATTTTATGCTGAATAAAATTATTCCTGAAATTCGGCGTGAAAAAGATGTTGAATAATTCAGATTCGGATCCCGATCTCTGCTCTTTAGCTGATAAATAATTATAAATTTTATCCGCCAGGCTCATATATTATATTGTATATTTATTTAATTAAATTTATTACATCGCTGATCGCGGAACTATCTTTTGTTGACCGCGCGACATATTTATTTATAATTCGCTATATATAAATCTGATATATAAGCATATCATCATTACGGCAATGAAAAATCAATATTTTTATAATAGAAATAAAAAATATTAATCAATTTTATAAAGAATCGGTATAATAAATTAGATCATTTTTTCGTTGTAATTATAAAACATTTGTAAAATTTAAACAAGATTTAATCTGTTTTCCGTTGGGACAGACAGGAAAATAAAATACAACAAAGGAGTTTTGCCATGCGGAAATATTTATTGATAGTTGTTTTTGCGTTTTGTTGCGGTATACTCTGGGGTTGCGCATCTCAGCAGGAAAGCGCGAGTGAAGAACAATGGAGCAAGGAAGTTGTGGTTTATTTCAGCCACAATATCAGGGATTTTCAGATCCAGCAGTTTCTAAACCGAAACCAGCTTGAAATGGTATCCGAATACGATGATTTCACTGTTCGGGCGCGGATACGCAGTGGTGAAAGTGTTGCCGATTTGATCGAAAGGGTCAAGAACGATCCTTATGTAGACAACATACAGGAATACAGCGAAAAAAAGTGATATACCCTCAGCTTGATTTTAACGGCGATGTCCGATATGGCATCGACTCAAAATTTTGAGTCGATCCGTTAAAGTATCAGGTTGAAAGAGGGTTTTCACGGTAATATTTTATCACTTCGTCCAGTATCTGGTTAAGGTTATATTTCGGTTCGTATCCGATGGTGTTTTTTATTTTCGATATGTCGGGTACGCGTCGCATGAGGTCGTCGAATCCTTTTTCATAAGCCTGGTCGTAGGGGATAAGAGTTATCTCCGAACTGCTGGCGGTTTTATATTTTATCAATCCTGCGAGTTCCAGAATAGATTTTTCCTCATGTGATCCGAGATTGAATACTTCGCCGACGGCTTTGTCGCAATCCATCAGTGAGACGAGGGCGTTAACCACATCCATAACATAAGTAAAACACCTGCTTTGAGTTCCATCGCCATATACGGTTATTGGTTTATTGGATAAAGCCTGTTTTACAAACCTTGGTATAACCATACCGTATTGTCCCACTTGACGCGGGCCTACAGTATTGAACAGGCGCACAATAATCACCGGCAACCCGTATTCCCTGTTGTATGCCAGACCGAGAAATTCGTCGATCGCTTTTGAGCAGGCATAGCTCCATCGGCTGTAAATCGTGGCACCCATCAACCGATCGTCATCTTCGCGGAACGGAACTTTTTCGTTTTTTCCGTAAACCTCTGAGCTTGAGATAAGTATAACTTTGCGCTGGAACTTGTTGGCGATTCCGAGCACTATTTCCGTACCGGCGATATTTGTGGATATTGTGTGAACGGGTTTTTCAACAATAAGTTTAACTCCCACTGCTGCGGCAAGATGATAAATTTGCTGGCTTTGTTCAATTAAAATATGCATAATCTGTTGGTTGAGGATGGTATCTCTAACCAGAGTAAAGTTTGGATTCGCCAGCAGATGCCGGATATTTTCCATCCTGCCTGTGCTGAAATCGTCAATCACCGTAACCTGGTTTCCCTGTGTCAACAGGTATTGGGCGAGATGCGATCCGATAAACCCGGCTCCGCCGGTAATCAATATTCTCATATAGCCTCCTTTTTTTTAAAGGATAGGTAAAATAACAATCTAAATCAAGTATAATTGAAAAATGATATATTTTTTAAGGTATATTTTAACGATTCCGCTTATTCCGGCAAGTTACGCTTTGTTTATTATATTTTTGAGGATAACCTTTTTCTCAATAGAGTTCAGTATTTATCTGGGGGCGGGGTTTTTTTGCGCGGGAGTATATTTGGTTATAAAACGGCGGATAGGGCGCGTATATGTATTCCTGCACGAATTGAACCATCTGATATGGAGTGTGATGTCGGGAATCAAGGTTAGGAAATTTTCCGTATCGCGCGAAGGCGGCCAGCTCGAAGTTGAGAAAATGAATGTTATTGCCGCTCTGGCTCCGTATTTTTTTCCTATTCCACTGGCGGGGTTTGCATTAATGCACGCTTTCGCCCAAACGGCATATTCGGCAAACTTACATTTTTTCGCTCTACAATATGTTATCGCGGGTTTTGTTTTCGGGTGGCACGTGATAACAACTTGTACGGTAATATTTAAAGGACAGCAGGAAATCAGGCAGGTCGGATTGATTTATTCTTTGATTGTGATATTTACCATGTTTTTTTTCTTCAGCGGATTGTGTTTCTCTATTATTTCACCGAAATTTTGTCTTGCGGATTTTTTCAGATTGAGCTATAAAGAAACAATTGCGGTATATTCTATAATTTTTAAATTAATTTTTAACACAATATTGTGAGTTTATGAAACGTATAATCAGCATGATTGCAGTTGGGTTAATGGTATCGGTTCTATGCGCGGGTTGCGCCATGAACAGAACCGCCAGAGATGGCGGTAACGCTCTGTTCAGGGTGGTAAAAGTTAATCGTTTTCTACGGATGCAGTCCCTTAAAGGTGAAGGGTTTATGGATGCCGGGCGAAACCAGCCCAATATTACTGAGTTCCAGTCGGGAGTTATTCCTTTTGATAAACGCGGCGAAGAATTTGTGGTTACCTGGAGATACGATGGGCCTGCCGCTGAGAATGTGCCTGTAAAACTTTGTTTTGATTATTCTTATCGGCTCCAACCTCAAACATACAGGATTGAGGAGACGTATAATACCATTGTACCCGGCAGGTACGTATTCAGATTCCAGAATTTTGGTGATAGTTACGCTCAAAATGGACAGGTGGAAGACTGGAAAGTTACCATATTTTATGGTGATAAACCGGTTCACGAGAAAAAATCGGTGTTTTTTGGCAAAAACTAATTTGTTCACTCGTTCCTTGAAAAAGGATTCTATGAAACAAATCAGATATATTTATTATTTTATCGCCTGTTTGTTTCCTGTAATGCTTTCAGGATGCGGAATCCTGCTTCTTCCACTTCAGTTGGTTTATTTTATTGTCAGCGGTACAGTCGGTTTGGCGGTAGGGTTAGCGCCTGTGGCGGCGAAGTTGTTGCCTCTACTGTTATTTGTAGTTCAGGTGCAACCGGAAAATCCGGCGGATAAATTTATAGTTAAACCGTTTCCGTTTAATTTCGGAGAACTTGAAATGCGGCTCGTCCGCGAAGAATACGAAAACGGTATGGATCCGATAAGGCTTTTATCCGATTCGATAAAGAACAACAAAATGGACTCAAACAGTTATATTTTTATTTTTGACGCCGAGATTCCGCATGACATTATAAAAGCGCGTATTACCCGCGAACTTGGCGACAAATACCCGTCGAAAATAGAGTGTTATTACGTAGACGGATCGGTGTTGTTTAATGATAAATATCAGTTTTTTGTGTTTATGGACAAATTCCGCGAAAAAGGAGTGTGCCTGAAAAGTTTCGGATCTCTCGGGCATTGCAATGATTTGTATTATAACGAACCTGCCTCCGATACCGATCTGTTATGATAAATAGATAATATTGTTGCGTTTCTTCAGGTTGTCCTGTTGAGATTCGCTTTGTGTTTCAGCGGGTTTGCTATGGGGCCGTTCTATTGGCAAATACGAATCGCCGTCATATACAAACGAATTGTTTTCTTTGATGCTTTTAACAATAGTAGAAATTTCACCAAGCTGTTTTCGTGTATCTTCATTGGAAGAATTATCACTTAAACTGTTTAGAGCGTCTTCAGTTATTTCCTCAAGGCGTTCTACATACAGTGCTGTTATTTCTTTTCGTACTTCAAGTGCCATTGACATTTCATTGAATACATCCGCCATATCATGGAGCTGATCGTCTTTCCTGAACCTTATTTCGCGGTTATAGATTCCGTTTCTGACCTGAATCATGTTTTTCTTCAGCCTGTATATAGGCCCTGCGATTTTGTGGCTTACGAAAATACCGATTATGGCGAATATCAGGCTCGATACCGATACACCGCCTACCAGAAACCATTTTATCCCTCTGCTTATATCCGATAGAGATATCTGCTGGGCCTCGGATGTTCCGATAAAATAGGTAATCAAGCCGAGGTAATAATCGTTTACGTAAAGAAGGATTAAACTGAGAACCAGAGTTATCAAAGCTACCTCAATAACCATTGCCATTGCGATTCTGAACTGAAGTTTTTTATCTACCAGGTATTGCCGCCTGTAAAACGATGGTTTCTTATCCATAATATATACCCCACGAAGTAAAATTTATTATTTCTATTAAATACTTTATATTTATCAATATTATTCGGCATTTAATTAAGATTTTATTAGTTTATTTTGTCATGGCTTTTTTTATCGCGGTACCAATGGTAAAAGATGTGATATTTATACTTCGGGCAAAAATATTTTTCCGGTATTATTTTTTTACAGAAGATGATTATTTGGCTATGATTTTAATATTTTTGGCAGAAAATACCGGCGTTTCTGTTTTTGACGGAGCCTGAACCGTAGAAGACGGGGGAATTCAATCGTGAGCGTTTTATATTGCCATGCTGTTTTGTGAAAACCAAAACGCGCAGTGATTAAAATTAATTCATTGCCGAATTAATCCTGCAATTGAAATGTTTATGCGCCGGATGTTTTTTTCTTTTTTATCGCCAGCATAATAAACATTACCGCAAACGATACAGGTAACGCGACGACAATCGGGTCAATCGAGGATACTACACTTCCCGTCATTAACGATGGTTTGCCCGAAATATACTGGCATACGCCGAGCACGGACGATTTTTTTATCTCGATGAACAGAATCCAGAACAGCCATACTATAAGGCCTGAGAACATGGATGAAATCGCTTCAACTTTGGTCATGGATTTAATGTAAAGAGCGCCGATATACATTGGAAGAAAACAAACGGCGCACAACCCGAAAAATATGGCTGTTGCTATGGCGATTATGCTTCCGGGCAACTTGAATCCGAGAATTACCGTAATAACAAACGCAATAAGAATACCCGCGCGTGTTATGCGAATCGAATGTTTTTCATGCGATGTTTTGCGGAAAACCTGCTGGAAAACATCGCGTCCGATAGAGGTGCCGATAGCGTGAAACTGGCCGCTCAAAGTCGACATACCTGCCGCGAGCAATGTAAGCAGAAACAAATATGTAAACCATTCGGGCATAGCTGTGCTTATGTAAAGAGGTATTATCTTGTCGATATTCGGTTTGCCTACTGCCTGATCGAATACCATTTGCAGTGATATTTTTCCCTGAGTCTGAAAAAAGTAAGCGTTTGTGAGAGATCCTACAACAAAAGCCACGGTAGTCATCATGAAAATAAAAAATCCGCCGATACCGATGGCGCGGTTAAGTTCTCTGGCGCTGGATACCGTCATGTACCTGACAACCAGTTGCGGTTGAGCAAGTACTCCTATTCCTACACCCAGAACGATTGTAGATACAAGCACCCACCATATCTCAGATGAGAATTTAGGCATTGCTGTCCATCCCATATGTCCCATTTCCATCATTTTCTGAGGTACTTTGTCTGCAATGGAAGTAAGAAGCTGGTGTGCGGGTAAAATGCCACCTAACTTGTTGTATGTCAGAAACAGCAGTGCACCCATCCCAAGAAGCATTATGCTACCCTGAAACGCGTCGGTATACATAATTCCTTTCAATCCGCCGAAAAATACATAAAACACAACTACAAAAGCAAATATAAAGAGAGCAAAACTGTAATTCATTCTGAATGCCTGTTCCAGAAACCTTGCTCCGCCAATCATTACCGCCGCGGAATAAAGAGGCATCGACAAAAAGATGATAGATCCGCAGATACACTGAATCGTCTTCGATTTAAACCGTTTTCCCATAAGTTCGGGAAATGTGTGAGCGTCGAGGATACGGCCGATTGTCCTTGTTCTTTTGCCGAATACGGCAAAAGCAATATAAATCCCAACAATTATATTCAAAAACGACAACCACAGAAGCCCCATGCCGAACATACCTGCCGCTCCGCCAAACCCAACTATGGCAGAAGTGCTTATAAATGTCGATCCATACGCCATCGCCATCAGGAACGGGTGCATTTTGCGCCCTGCCACAAGATAATCCGAAGCGTTTTTTGTTTTACTATACCCCAGCCAGCCGAGGTAAATTGTTATCCCAAAATAAATTAAACTTACTATAATCGCTGTGTTTAAATTCATGATTATCTATATCCATATTTGAGGTTATTATAAGTTTTCTTCCAGTTTGGCTTCTTCAATCAGCCAGGAAACGTCGTCTGTGATTGCTTCCTCTTCCTGCACGTTCCATTTAAGAAAAGCGTATACTACACAATAAATCATACTTATAAAGCACAAAATATACACAAGAAACACCCAGAAATCACCAAATCCAAAAAACATGATTGCCTCCTTTAATATGTTTTACATCATATATAATGATATAAATATGTATTATGACATATAATGAGATTATTATAATAATATAATATTTAATTAAAATAAAATAAATTGTTCATAATATTTTTTTATGGCGTGTTTTAAATGGATCAGACATTAAAATATGGAATACTCGCAAGATTTATTTACAAATATAATGGATTACAAAAAAGAAACATTAATATATTTATATATATAGTTAAATATGAATGAATAGATATATAATAACTATTAAATATACAAACATAAATACATATAATATGTAAAAAACGATATAATAAGATATCTTATAAACAAACCGGAAAAAGGTATTTATTAAGATTGTATTCGGATGCATTAATACATCTTACAAATAATAGGGGTATGTATAATGACTATTATGGCGAAAATAAAAAAATATTTATGAATTGAACCTTTTTGTTTAGATATTTATCTTAATTTTTGAATACCCCTCTTGTACCCCGGGGATAGAAGTTGTTACGGCAATTTTTCCCCGGGATTTTTTTATTCGTATTTCAAAATGCGATGCTTCGGGTTATTTGGTAAAAAACCTTTATTTATCTGAATCATAAATACGGATGAATGTGCATGTGCCTGCTTTAACAGGGATAGAGAATGTTTTTGGCGGATAATATCTGGCTGTTAACCGGAAAACCATGTTTTGTTCTTTGGAAGTATCGACTTTATCATCATATGCGCCAAGAAAAACAAATGTGAAATTGTCGGCGTTGAAAAATTGTCCCTGAAGTATAAAATCATGGGGCAATTTTATTATTTTTATCTTCGCGTTAAGTTCCTTTATTATTTTTTTCAGTTCCGGTGAACCGGGTTGAAAACGGGCGGTATTCTTCTCATCCACATCCGCTCCTACTCTGCCTATATAAAAAGAAATCATGAACTGTTGTAAATGAATCCGGTTCTTATTTTCCATATTTTCCAGCTGCTGATAATCTTTTCTTATGAAAGGAATAAGGTAATCGAGAGTCGGGTGTTTTTCGGTGATATAAGCCGATCCTGGGATTGTCGGTCCAAGCCCGAAAAATGTTTTTACCGGAAAATGGCGTACATTAAGCGGAACTACTCTGAGTTTGGGAAGTTCGTATTTTTTTGGAACAATTTCTTTATTCGGGTTATTTACGTAATCTTTCGCGTCATAAGTCAGGTATCTGTGTTGGCTCAAATGGGCACATGGTTGGGCAACCAGGCCGTCGCCTTCTTCTTCATCAGCACCGACTATGAACATCGTGTTTTTATCGTTGAACGGGTAATTGTCATCCCATTCGGATTCAAGCAAAGTTAGAAGCCCTTTAATGTGCTGGGCATTTCCGAGCCTTGTGTCTTTAATCTGTTCAACACCGCTTACGAAATTTTGGGTTAGCGGAAACCGGTATAGGATGTCGTATCCGATATTTGCGTCAGGCGACCCGAAAAATGAGCCGGATATAAAGAAGAACCTGAAATCGATATCTTTTATTGTATGAAAAATGGAATGATTCATAATGAAATCGATCATCTTTTGCTTCGCAGCCTCATTATGTGAAATCGAAAGGAAAAATTTGCGTAATTCAGGGTAATTTTTCGGATATTTTTCTGTTTCGGGCGGATCGAAATCCGTTATGCCCGGATAAACCGATGATGGATTGAGGAGATATTTGTAAAGTTTCTCGAACCTGCGGCGAAATTCGGTGTATGTTTTTGAATAAATCATGTTCAAATCTTTGTCTCTTATGAAAAATTGTTCCCGCTGGTTTTTTACGTTATTTATTGAAGTAAAAATATCGGTGGCGAAAATTACCTCGCTCATCAACGGATCTGAAATAAAAGACTCAAATTCTTTACCTAATTGTTCATGATAACTTTCATATTGATTACGGTATTTGATCAATTGGAAATAAAAATTCAAAGCTATTACCGCTCCCTGGCTATATGGCACAAGAACAACGTCCTTCACAGGCGGATAACCTTCTTTTGCCCTGCGGATATTTTCATCCTCGATAGATTGAAGTATCTCGGGGACAACACGTGTAACGGAGATGGAGTATTTGTCAGATAAAAGATCAGCTACTTTAGTGAGAGGATGGTCTTTTGAATTGTAAATAACGCATTTATAAGGAATACCGTTACTGCGCATGATTTCAGCGAGTTTGCCGAAATGGCTTTCCTGGTCAAACGGAACTCCTGGAACAAGAAAGCCCGGTACCGATAAGACAAATGGCAGAGAATCTCCATCATTTTTTTCGCCGGCCACCATCCCGAGAGACCAAAAAAATAAAACGATAACAAGATTTATTTGAAAATATGTTTTTCGCATCTGCAATTTATGTTTGTTTATCAAAAATTAAAAAATATTGAAATAAAAGTTGGACAAAAGACAATATATAATGTTTTAATGAAAATTTAGCTCACAAAAAATTCCCTCGTAAAATACGATTATTTTCGCAAAGGATTTTTTTTGTTTAAACGGGTTTCTACACATAATTATTTTAATATATCAAACAAAATAAATGCAAGATATTATTATGGTGTTTTGTTTATATTTATTGTTTATTAGATAATGAGCTTATATATTGAGATAAATAAATTACATATATAATAGAAATAGATAACATATTTTGAAAATATTAATTGTTGTTTGGAGGAGAAAAATGAATTTTGCGAAATTGTTTATATTGCTTATGAGCGTATCCGCGTTGGATTTACTTGGGCGTAAACAGGAAATATCTATGGATAACCCCGAAATCCTGCCTGAGAAATAAATCGATTTTATCCTGTTTGAATTATTATCTGTACTTAAAAACTTTAGATTATATATTTTGCCGGATTTTATCCAAGGAGCGAATATTTCAATTCGCCCCTTGAACAGATGTATAAATCGATCTATTAATTATCTGAGAAACTTTGATACAAAAGGTGATGTTTCTCCTCTTCGCATGAAATGGCCGGATGGCCCTTCCCCGAGAAATTCGGAGAACCATGATTCATGCTCGATTTCCTCGTTTAATATAGCTAACGCCAGATCATATGTCCGGTGGTCTTTGCCGGCTGTCATGTCGCAGATCTCTGTATATCCTGCTACAGCACATCTTTCAGCGTTGACAAGAACTTTGAGCAGTTCGTTCGCGTTATTTTGCTGTTCGGGAAGATATGCCGGCGGGCATGCGGACAAATCGTGGAATTCTTTCATACAGTTCGGAAGTTTTGCGCCAAGCTCATATATACGGGGTACCAGAGCCTCGAAATGGTTGCGGTCCTCTATCCTTGCCGATTCGGCAATCTCCTTAATTCCCTCGCCTTCAAGCCCTATGAGGTTCGCCCGCAAAATAGTGTAATAATAATAGGTTGTCAGTTCCGCTGAAGCGTTCTTGACTAATAACCCGAGAAGTTTATCGAAATCGACACCCGATCTTTTTACCATTTCAATCGCAACTCTTGCCATTTTATAACTCCTTTCCTTAATTTATAATATTAAATAAAAATTATTCACCCCCTTTCTAAATTATTGCAGATAAATAAAATTGACAAATCAGCTATTATGCGGTATATATATATTAGTACATTAGAGATATTATATAATATAAAGAATAACAGAGGATATAAAAATGGTAAAAAAATTTAATATCGTATCAAGTATTTCTCTGGCAATTATATTTTTATCAACATTATCTTCATATGCCGGTTCATTTACGGTAACCCAGCTCACAAATAACGGGCTTGGCAATATGAATCCGCAAGTCAGCGGTAATAATGCCGCGTGGAGAGGTGGTAATGAGATATATTTCTATGATGGGTCAACCACAACTCAGATAACGAATGATGGTTCATGGAAATCGGGACTTCAGATGAGCGGAAACAATATTGTATGGAAAGCTTCTTCAGATCCGATGTCAAGTAAGGAGATATATTTATACAATGGTTCAACAACAACCCAGATAACAAATGACGGTTCGTGGAAATCAGGAGTGAATATCAGCGGTAATAATGTTGTCTGGACAGGAAATAATGAGATATATTTCTACAATGGATCAACCACAGCTCAGATAACAAGTGATGGTAACTCTAAATCCGAACCGGTGATCAGCGGCAATAATATTGTGTGGAGCGGTGATGGAATGTTTGGTGAACAGATATATTTTTATAATGGCTCGTCAAAAATCATGGTTACGCTTGATGACCAGAATAAAATCGGACTCCAAATCGACGGAAATAATTTCATATGGCAAGGATATAATAATAACGGTTCCTGGATATATTTGTGCAATGGATCAAGTATAACGGAAATTTCGCATAATAGCTGGAACTATGCTCAGTATCCACAAATCAGCGGAAATAAGGTTGTATGGTATGTTGATGACTCAACAGGCGACCGGGAAATATTCTTTTTCGACGGAACTACCGTAATTCAGCTTACCGATAATAGTATAGAAGATCTTGACCCTGTAATTGATGGGGATTACATCGCTTGGATCGCGGACAATAAAGTATTTTTTTATGATGGTTCTGCTATAACTCAGGTATTTGATAACAATGGCAGGATTCTTAGAAACCTTCAGATCAGCGGGAATAATCTCGTATGGTCTGCCGATGATGGATCGGATGAACAGATATATTTGGCGCAGTATTCCGGTGGCGCGGGGGCGGTTCCTGAACCGGCAACACTGATTCTTTTCGGATCAAGCCTGATCGTGGCGATAAGTAGATCGCGCAAACAGCGGTAATAATCTTATCAAAAAAAATAAACAGGATGCGAAGCATCCGTAGGAAAAGTTTTTTGTTTCTTTTTTTCAAAAAAGAAAGAAGGTTTCAATTATTTAACGCTTTTCAATAAGCTTTCAAATATTAAGGAAAGCTACCTAATTCTGAGCATCTACAAAAGCGCTTTTTTTCGAATATAATTGATAAAGATTCGTTCTTTTTGAAAAAAGAACCAAAAACTTTTTGTAAGG
>CAYVGJ010000031.1:0-34138 GCA_964451165.1 uncultured bacterium | reverse complement strand
TTGGCTGGCCGGGCAGGATTCGAACCTGCGTATGCGGATTCCAAAGACCCGTGCCTTACCGCTTGGCGACCGGCCAGCAAATGAAAAGAGTAAAAACATAATAATTATAAGTTAGATCAATGTCAACAAAATTTAAAAAAGGTTAGAGATTATATTCTCTAACCTTTTTTTATGTTAGAATTAAATAAACTTTTTGCTTTAAAAGACAACGGACAATTTACTCTTCGTAATCTTCCTCGTCGAATTCGCTTTCGTATTCGTCGCCTTCGTATTTGAGTTTGTCTGTTTTCTGTTTGTAATATGCTTCCATAACCATGCTGTGCAGGTAATCCCTTGTTTTGCTGTTTATCGGATGCGCAACGTCCTTGTGGTTTTCCCTTGTTTCCGCCCGCAAATCTCTAGCCGCGTTTTCTATGTTGTTTCCGCAATTGCCGCAATACCTGTTTGTCGTCGGGTTTTTCTTTTTGCAGCTCGGGCAGGGAAACGCCACTTTTGTGCTCGGCATAGCTACAAACAGACCTTTTTTCCCTTCAATAATCTTTATATCCCTGATTACGATCGAGTCGTCAATCGTTATTGTCGCGAAAGCTTTAAGCTTCTTGTCTTTTGCGAGATCTTTCGGGTAAATTCTGATTTCTGTGATTTCCATTGCAGCATCTCCATTTCTTGCCTAATCTGATTTGAAATCTTTGTCCAGCATGACGTCTTCTTCTGACATCCATAAAAAAATACCTCCAACAATGTTAGGCCACCACTTCCTCCGAGTTTGATTTCCGTTCACAGATTTCCATTTCGCTTTTTACTAACCGCAAGAAATAATTCTTATAATTCTCTTTTATTAATTTGAGCAGATTTTTACCCTGATGTTCATTTTCAACTAATCCGAAAACCGTCGAGCCTGACCCGCTCATCAAAGATCCAATACAACCATAATCCATCAGAACTTTTTTTATATCGGCGATAACGGGGTACCTTTTTAATACCGGTTCTTCCAGCCGGTTATAAAAATTATCGGCGATTTTTGCCAAATCCTTTCGATATATCGCATCCATTATTATTTTAGAATCTTTTTTCTCTTTTGTCAAATTCAGGCTGCGATAAACCTCTCCGGTATTAATATTTAAACCGGGATTAACCAGAACGAACCACAGTTCAGGGGTCTCTTCAAGAGGCGTTACTATCTCGCCTATACCCTCGCATCGCGCCATGCGGGCATCATGCAGAAAAAAAGGAACATCAGCGCCGATTTGTTTTGCCAGATCAAGTATTTCTTCGGATTTCGCATCAAATCCCCATTGTTTGCTTAAACAACTTATCACTGCCGCGGCGTTACTGCTTCCTCCTCCAAGCCCGCCGCCTACAGGTATGTTTTTGGTTACGAATATGTTTACTCCTGATTTTATTCTTTTTAACTCCTTGATTCTCAATACTGTTTTGTATATAATATTTTTTTCGCCGTCGGGAACCTCTGGATGATCTGTGGCGACATTGATTTCACCGTTTTTTGTGAATTCTATTTTTATATCATCAGATAAATTTATTAAACTGAATATTGAATCGAGATTATGATAACCATCCGGCCGTTTTTCTGTTATCTCCAGAAAAAGGTTTAGTTTCGCAACCGATTTTATTGATATCATATATGTTCAATCTCCTGATGATTTATTTATTATAATAGATTAATTTCAGGTATTAAAAGATCAGTTTATTTATGACTCAAAAAAAATATGTTAAATTTAAACGGATATAGTTTTCAATATTTTTTTTTTATATTTTATCAGGAAAATAATTCTTAGACGGAGGAAATATGTGTAAACTCGATGCTAAATCGGTGATTTTTGATATGGACGGCGTTCTTATAAATTCAATGGAATTTCATTGTATAGCGTGGAGGAAGGCGGCCAAATTAAGGGGAATAGATATACCTGACCGTGAAATTTATTTGCGGGAAGGCGAAAAAGGAAAATTCTCCGGCAAATATTTTCTCGAGTTAAATGGAAAAGACTCATCCGATCACGAAGCGGAAAAATTTCTGGCCGATAAAGAAAAGATTTTCGCCGAAATAGCCAATCCTGTTGTGTACCCTTTTGTATCCGAGTTACTCAACTATCTGTATGCAAACAGTTTCTCTCTTGCGTTGGTTACAGGTACATCCATGGGGGAACTTAAAAAAACATTGCCTCGCGAAATATCAGATTATTTCAAAATAAAGGTTACCGGCGATATGGTATCGCGAGGTAAACCCGATCCGGAACCTTACAGGAAAGCTTTGAAATTGCTTGAAATTACCGAAGATGAGGCTGTAGTTATTGAAAATGCCCCTTATGGTATCCGGTCTGCCAAATTGGCCGGGATCTACTGTATAGCTCTTTGTACTTCGCTGGAAAAACAGTACCTTCTTGAAGCAGACCTTATTCTTGATTCCGTAACTGAACTTTACAATCGGGTTAAATCAGGAATAAATTGTTTGATAAAGTGAATCGGGTTTTGTTCCGATAAAATATAATGGATTTACGGTGAATTATATTTTTGTACACATGGAGCGAAACGATGAATTTGTTTAACCAGGATTTAATTACAAATGTGGTTCATCCGCCAAAATCCGGAGATTTTAAGAACAAAAATGAGTTACCGGATAGAGTACAGTTCAATAAGGATAGAAACCACCAGCAGAATCAGCGCAGAAAAAGAGAACAGAAACAGTTCTCAAAAGAAAATCCACACGTAGACATTCAAGCATAATTTTTTAGCGTTTTAGTTTTTTAGTGAGGAATTGCGCTGAATTGTTTTCTTTATTATTTTAGTTTGTAAAGAAACAGTGGGTCTTCTATATCTTTAAGTTTTTTCCACCCTAATTCCGTAAGCGAGTATTGCGATTTAACCAGATCAGCTGTATTTGAGCTTAATAGAATCTCTCCGTGTTTGGCGAATTTAGTTATTCGTGATGTGATGTTGGTCGTCATGCCTGAAGCGGTGAATGTCCAGCGATCCCCGGTTTTGCCGGAAAACCGAACTGATCCGACAAGCGCCTGTCCTGAGTGAATGCCGATATTCACGTGAAGCGGTATAACAGAGTTTTTCAATCGTTTTTCAACGGATTGAATCTTCTCTTTTATTGATACGGCTGTCTTTACCGCTCTGATTGCGCTGGATTTCACCTGGTTGTCTATAAACAAAATCATCAGGCCGTCGCCGGCAGTTTCGTTTATATCACCGTGATTATGATAAATATCATCAAGAAAACTTGAGAAATATGTTTCCACAAGAAAACTTACTTTCTGCGGTTCGAGAATCTGATTTATGTTGGTATATCCTTCAATATCAAGAAAAAGAACGCTCACGTCGCGGTTGGTCTGCGCTAATCTCGGGTTATCGGGGCTTTCTTCAATCAGTTGCAATACCGACGCGGGTACAAATTTCGAAAGATGGTTTTTCATCTTCTCAAGCAACCTGATTTTATCTATCAGTTCGTTCATCGCGTTTTTGCTTTGGCTGAGATCATTAATCAAAATGGCGTTCTCAACTAATTTTTCGCAGTAAAAACAGAGAGCCTCAAGCTCTTTTTTGTCTTTCATCGAAAAATACCGCTTGCGTTTCCTGCACAAAAAGAGCGAGCCGATAAAATTATCGTTGCTGTAAAACGGATAACATATAAGGGCTGTCGGAAAACCCCGCCTCTCATTGAGAAAATATTTGCGCAGATCGTTGATTATTATCGAACCGCCTATAACTGAACCCGCGGATAATACATCACTGATGTCGTTTATGATTTCAGGAGAAACACCGTAAAGATGTTTTATATTTAAAGTATCTGATTGCTCATTATAAGCTGAAAACCAGCCGCAATCCGCGTGTAAATGGTATATTGCCAGGTTCAGTACATTGGCAATTAACTGGTCCCAACAACTTATGTGTGTAAAAAGATGGCTTAACTCTACAAAAAGGTTGGTTTTCCCTTTATTTGATACCGTACTTGTATCAACGGATTTTATTGAAACAGGCCTCGCAGTTTTTAATTTGTCAACCATAAATTTATCTCTTATCCCATTAATTCAGAAATAGATACAATAAAAACGCATTGATTATAACTTAAGTTCTGTTTTATGAAATCAACAAACTAAATGTGAACGAGATAAACAGAACCGGTTGCGGATAATACCACTGTGTCTATATATATCGGAAAAAACAAATATTTTTTTAGCTTATTTTTTTTGATCGGGAGATAAATTTAATGATTTTATATACCTCTGCCGGTTTATTTCGGTAAACAAATTGTTGACAATAGGATTGTTTTTATAATCGCTGTCTTGTTTCAGGATTTTAATATGGTACATTGCTTTATCATAATCTTTAAAGAAATTGACATATAGTGAGGCGAGGTTAAAGTGGGCTTTCATATGGTTCGGTTCGTTGACAATAACTTTTAAAAAACATTTTTCTGCTTCTTTATACCATTGTTTTTCCACATATAAGCTACCGAGATTATTGTATGCTTCCCAATATTGAGGGTTCAGCTTTATTGCGGTAAGATACGCCCATCGGCTTTTTTCAAAAATGCCCAGACCCCAATATAAATTACCCAGATTATAATAAGCCATGGCGTGATGTGGCGCCACAGCTATCAGTTTGTAATATTCAGTTATCGCGGCGATAACATTTCCCTGAGTATCATAGCAGGTACCGAGATTAATATGCCCTTTGAAGTTACCGGGAAACCTGTCCACACACGATTTCCAGATGGAAAAGTCGGATTCCCAATCGCGGTTACGATAGGCCGAAAGGATTATCAGCGTAACGGGTATGAAACACGCGGAAATCAACGCGATTTTTTTGAATTTTTCTGCTTTGAACAGTTTATGTAATGCCAAGCCGGTAATTGTGCTGAACCCGATCATCGGTGCGTATAAAAACCGTTCGGCTATAATTGCCGAAATCGGAAGTATATTCCAGCTTGGAAGCAAAAAGAGTACAAAAACCGAGCAGAAAAACAGAAATAAATAATTTTTTCTTCTGTATTGAATTATTAAAAGAGCGGTAACACAAATGTAAAAAATCAAATCCAGAATAAGATAACGGTCAGCCAGTGAATACGTAATCGGATATGTGCTGTAATCCAACGATAAACCGACAGGATAAAAGATCAGCCTGAAATAGTAAACCGTGGCGTCAATCATAGTCATGAAATTCGATTCAGCCGATCCGCCCCAGAAACTTTTCTGGCTGGCGTTCTCAAACAAACTGAACCTGACGGTAAGATAAGTTATTGCCGTCAGGAAAACAGATGTGTAAAACATCCGTCTCGATTTAATGAATTTCCAAAAACCTGAGTCCGAGTTTTTATAACTGAACAGATAATCATAGATAAATATCAGCGGCAAAAGAGCGATAGCGGTTTCTTTGCTCAACAGGGCAATAATAAACACGGTGTTCCAGATTATGATTTTCAAAAAAGATAAGTTCCGGTGGAATTTCAGGTAAAAGTGAAAACATACCAGTGTGAAAAACAAAAACATAAGGTCGCCTCTGCTGGATATCCATGTGACGGATTCTATCTGTACAGGGTGAACCGAAAAGATCAGTGTCGCGAAAAAACTTATGGATTGTTGGCGGAAAAACTTTTTTATAAGAAAATAAACCAGCAGGCAGTTGGCTAAATGCCATATCAGGTTTTCGATATGGTATCCCGCGCTGTTAAGCCCGAATAGCTGGTAATCTATGGCAAACGATAATGTCCTCAGCGGACGGTAAATACCGGACCAGACAGCAACTTCCGGTTTGAGAAAAAAGTCCCATGGATTACTGAACAACCAGGTTTTTATCGGTTTGTTATCGACAATAAAATTTTTGTCATCATATATGAAATCGCCGTTTATTATGTTGATATAAGATAACAAAACCGCGCAAAAAACAATCAATACCGCAAAAGTATCTTTTGACCTGAATATCCGGCGAAAATAAACATTTAGTTTTTCTTTTAAGGTAAGCATAGTTCTTTTCTTAAGGCAATCCGTAAACAAGTTTCGCGAACCCCTCGCTTAGCCATGGGATATAAGTGATAATAATAAGCGCGATCATCATAAGCATTAGAAAAATAAACGATGATTTATAAAGCTCTATTATCGGTTTGTTAAACCTTGAACTTGAAATAAAAAGGTTTATTCCTATCGGCGGTGTCAGATACCCGATTTCAAGGTTAAGCAGGAAAATAATCCCCAGATGTATCGGATCGATACCGAAACTTATGGCTACGGGTTTAATCAGCGGTACGACAACAATTATTGCCGAAAAAATATCCATCAGACACCCGACAATCAGCAGAAATATATTTAAAAGAGCAAGAAAGACATATTTATTTGTAACAAATTCCTGCATCCAGCCAAGCAGTTTCATCGGTACCTGTTCATCGACTATATAATTGGTCAATCCAAGCGCCGCGCCCAGTATTATCAGAATGCTTCCCACAAGTACCATACTTTTTACCATTACTTTGGGTATATCTTTGAACAAATTCAGATCTCGGTATATAAATGTTTCCACTATAATTACATAGACAGAACTTATCGCCGCGGCTTCCGTAGGTGTAAAAAAACCGCTGTAGATACCAATGATAATTATTATCGGCAGAGGAATTTCAAATGCCGTTTCTCTGACTGAACGAATAAGCTCTTTTAGTGAAAATGGAACTGAAGTCTGTTCCCGTTTGAGCCCTTTTCTTATACTGAATACCGAAAGCATAACAAGGAGTATAATTTCAGGGATAATCGCGCCGACAAAAAGTTTGTTTATCTCCGTTTCCGCGATAATTCCGTACAGAATTACAGGCAGGCTTGGTGGCAGAAGAAGCCCTAAACTGCCGGAAGCTGTAAGAAGCCCGATAGTGAATTTCTCTGGATATTTTTGAGTAATAAGTATCGGATACAGCAATCCGCCAAGAGCTATTATGGTTACACCAGACGCACCCGTGAACGCGGAGAAAACCGCACAGCTCAATATCGCCATGACAGGTACTCCGCCCGGCATCCATCCAATCATTGCCCTGCTTAAATCAACCATTCTACGAGGCGCGCCGCTTTCGGCAAGCACATATCCCGTGAACGTAAAAAGAGGTATTGCCAGCAGTGTCGGAGCGCTTGCCAGCCTGACCATCTCGATGATTATGGCTGAAGTGTCTATTTCACTTGTTGTAAACGCGTATATCGCTACCGCTCCAATAATTGAGAATAACGGTACGCCGATCAACGCGAAAAATATTAGAAGAGCTATTATCACTGTTTTTTATCCTCGCTGTGAATATCAGTGAAAAAAAATAACAGAAACCTTGCCGACATAATGAAAAACCAAATCGGTATAACTGTCATGAATATCCAGCGCGGCAAATTTGGCGTCAGCATGGATCCGAAATTGTATTCGTCGATAAAAAATTTGTAGCCGGCGTATCCAAGGCATCCGCAGATAAAAGAGGCGAACAGATCGGTTAATACCGTCAGCCATTTCCTTATTGAAGACGGCAATACTCTTAATAAATCGATTTTTATGTGTGAACGGTAATATGTTGAAAGCGACGCTCCCAGAAAACAGATCCACAAAAGAAGGTGGCGGGTTATTATATCGGCTGAAGCCAAACCTGTCTCAAAAAAGTTTCGCAATATAACCTGGTAAAAAGATACGCTGATTATTGCCGTAAGAATGAGAACCAGCAAAACTTTCTCGAAAAACGCCACTGATGAATTTATCGTATCGAAAAATTTTTTTATCATTCCGGTTCTTTTTCATTAACTGATTTGATGACACTTATGAGCTCATTAAGTATTTCTTTTGAGTATATTTTGCCTGCCAGATCGTTGCGCACTTTTACAGACGCGTCTTCAAATTGTTTCATTTCCGCTTCTGATGAAGTTACGATTTCAATCTGGTTTTTCTTGAGAGTCTCTATGGCGTCTTGGCTGTCTTTTCTTGTCCGCTGGTTTAAAATGCTAAGGTATTTGGCGAACTGGCTTTTGAGAATTTCCTGCAAATCAGGAGGAAGTTTATCGTAAAAATTTTTGGAAACCAAAACCGAGCCGGTTGAATGAGTTATCGGAAACGACATCATGTATTTTACTTTTGTATACCATTGCAGGGCAATAGCTCCAAGTGGCGGCGAATAGAATGTGTCTATTATGCCTACCTGAAGAGACGTCATGACATCGGGCATGGCAAGAGGTATTGTTGGGATACCCAAACCCTGGAATATGGATGAAGCGACAGGATCGTCCTGCCAGACCCACATTTTGGTTTTGCGCAAATCCTCAATGGATTTCACAGGTGATTTTGAAAAAACGTTTACGAACCCTACTTCAGCCCATCCCATGAACTCAAATCCTTTTGCCCGGAAATCATTGGCGAACCTGTCATGCAGTTTCGCCAGAGTCGACTCAACTTCCTTTGTGTTTTTAAAAATGAACGGCAAATCAAGCGCTCTTACATCAGGTACAATCTCACCCATACCCACACCGGAAAAACCTCCTCCGTGAATTTGGTTTATCCGCATTTTTCGCAATACATCGATTTCATCTCCCATTATTGAACCGGGATAAAACCTGATTTTCAGTCTGCCGGAACTCAGTTTCTGTATTTCCTGATTCATCTCCTCCATGGTTTTCATCCAGGTGGTTCCTTCAGGAGCGATTGTGGCGAATTTGAGCACATATTGATCCTTTGACTCAACGAGAAAAACCGGCGCAAACAACATTGTCAACGCAAACAATAAATAAATGTGTTTTCTTATTCTATTCATCAGAAAGAAGTTCCTCCGCTTTCTCTTTTATGCCGGAAAGTTTCTTTTCGGCGATGGCGTTAAACAATTTAAGCGATGGTGCCGTATTAATATCGAATTGTTCTATTTCAGACGCTGTTTTATCGAATTCTGGTTTGTCTCTGTATGTTACGCAATAAGTTTTAGCATAATAAAATTTTGCCAGCATAAATTTGTTTTCTGTAATCTGAAACGATTTTCCGAAATAAGATTTTGATTTCTCCGCGTTGCCTCCAAGCATAGGGGAGAGTGTGCCGTATACAGATCCGAGAAAAATATCGGCGCCGGCATGATAAAAAGTCTCGTCAAGTTCGGCGACTTTTTCCATAATCCATTTGACCTTTGTTAGATCAGCAAGCGCTTCCGGATTGTCTAAATTTATGGAAACCCAGCTACCCCAGCTTTGGCCGAGCCAGAAAAGTTCACGTATATTCGCTTTTTTTCTCGAATCGATCCATTTCTTCAGTTTATCCAGATCATTTAAGTATGACGAATCAAACCCGGCTCGTATTTTTGCCGAATCTATAGCGCAGTTTCTTGCCCGCAAATATAACGCCGACGCCTGATCGCGGTTTGTATCCTCAACAAAACCGAGAGTGTATCCGCATAACGCCTCGCATAACCACAATTTCAGGTCGGTATCGTTGGGAACCGATAACGTCAGCCCTTCTATCAGTTTGATGTTCGATTCAAGAGCGGTTTTCGCGATATCAAGATTGGATTCCCCGCTTAACGATACCTGTTGATCAATCAGCATAGGTTTAGCAGATTGAATTATTATTCCGGCACATCCTGAAACCATAAGAACAGATATCAGATTTAAACAAATAAAAAAATTTCTCATTGTTCCTCTAAAATAAAACTGGTTATTGTTCATCATTGTTTATTCTTAAATATAAATTTATAGATCAAAAAAAATGAATAAAAAAGTTTAATTTTTAAAATCGATACCTATAATTTGATTAATTGTTTGAATTATTATATGATACTGTAAAATTTTTTCAACAGTTTAGAAATTATTTTGGAGGATAATATCATGTCTGAAGAAAAAGTAGGTATTGGATCACGTGTGCGACATCCGCAGTTTGGTGAGGGGATTATTACCGGTGTAAAAGTATCGACTTACATTGTGAACTTTCTTGAACGGGGAAGGCTTGAGATAGCGAAATCATACGTCGGTCTTGAGATCCTTGAAGTGGTAACTCCGGATGAAGAAATGGTATCTACTACCGAACTTGAAGAGACATTAATAAAAATACTCAGAAGATGGTCGGATTTGCATGAGCGGGTTGAGCTCGGCAACAAATGGGTTGGCGGGAAAATAATACTCCAGCCGTCGGATTTGAGCATAAAAGCCAAAGAAATACCTATAGAAATGTTTTTTCACAAAATCGTGATGGTTAGAGACAGGCTCAGGGTTCTTGAACAGCACATAAACAGCCACAAGGTGTTGTCCGATGAGGAGAAAATAGACCTTCAGCAATATATCACAAGGATTTACGGTAGCCTGACCACCTTTAATGTGCTTTTCAAAGATAAAGAAGATTATTTCGTCGGTGAAAAAGGTTCCGAGTAAGTAGTGGATCTGAAACCAATTTTCAAAAAATATACCGATTTGCGGTCGGTTAATATCGCTTTTGTCGTGTTATGGGTTCCGTTTCTGGCAATCTATATATATTATTCTATCTCGCTTTTGAAGTATCCTTATGAATGGGAACCCGCCGAAGGATCGAAAATCCTTTATGCCCAGAGGCTAATTGAAGGTAAACCTGTTTACAAATCCAACCGGACGTTTCCGATGCTCGGAAATTGTTATCCGCCTGTCTATACAATTGCCGTTGCGCCTTTTGTAGCTGTTGGAGGCCCGTATCTTGTCTGGGGCAGGCTGGTATCGGTTCTGGCTATTCTGATCATGTGCTGGCTTATCTATAAAATTGCGAGGGAAACTACAGGGTCTGTTTGCCTTGGCATAATCGCAATCTGCTGTTTTGTGTTTGTGCCGATAATCTCAAGCTGGTATTCGCTGGCGCGAATGGATTCGCTGTGTGCTATGTTTATTCTCATATGTGCGTATATCCTTTTTAAATATAGGGATAGTGCGATCGCGGTTATTGTGTCGGCGGTATTCGCTGTTCTGGCGCTTTATACCAAGCAGACGGCGATGTTTACTGTTGGAACGGTTACGCTGTTCCTTCTTTTTAAAAAAAGGTTCAGGGATTTCTTTTTGTTTTTATCGGTTGCAACTGTTTTAAGTATTTTGTTTTTTCTTGTATTACAATGGATTACCGGCGGTTGGTTTTATAAAAACGTGTTCGGGGAAAACGTACACAGGCTGTTTTTCGCCAGAAGGTACACTGCGTTTTTCGGTTGGTTGTTTTCATACGCTCCGGTTGTGATAATATTCGCCGTTTTCGGATTGATAAAGAAACTGAAGACACGAAAACCGGATATCTGGGTTTTTTATTTTGCTGGGGGATTATGCAACGCGCTGTTGATCGGAGCCAACGGATCGGGTTATAACTATTTTTTTACGTTCTGGTCGGCAGTATCAATCTTTTTTGTTGAGGCAATAGCTCATTTGGAAAATAAAATCGTCCCAGGCTGGCGAGGTAAAAAATCGGCGGTAAGATTATCGGCGATAAGTTTAATCCTGCTGTTATCATTAATAAATTTCCAGGGTAAAAAAGCCGGATTGATTTACCGGAATTCGCTTCTGGATTTTGTTCCGACTGAATTTGATCTTAAGTCGATGCGCCAGCTTGAGGCATACATAGTAAATTCTACCGGCAATATTTTCGTCGACAGGGTTCCATCGATTACATTAAAATGCAATAAAAACCAGTATTATATGGAGCCGGCGTTTATTCAGGAACTGTATTTTGCCGGTGCATGGGATCCGTCTTATATGATGAAGATGGTTGCAGGAAAAGATTTTTCCGCGATTTTCCTTATGTCCGAATCGCTTGTGCCGTATCAGGTAAAGGAATCGATAAAAAATAATTATTCTCCCGTAACCTCAATCAAAATCGGCACATTCGAGGTTTGGCGCGATCAGTATATTATTGTTTACCGCCCGAAAATCGGGGAATGAGTTTTATTTAACCAAAATTTTTTGCGAAAGGATTTTTTATATGGCCGAGCCGGTGAAACCTGCTCAACAACCTGTTGAGGCGGAAGTTAAAATAAAACAATTTATCCGCCGGACACATAATGTGAAGACACTCGTTTTTGATGTGGAAAACCGTGCCGGTTTTTTGCCCGGACAATACCTTTTACTTATTTTAAGCGATGAGGCGGGAATGAAAAAACCGCTGACCATATCATGTTCGCCGGATCAATCTGGCAGAATCGAGGTTACTAAAAAAGTAACGGAAAGCCCGTTCTCTAAATTATATGATTCTTTGCGCGAAGGCGATACGGTAAAAATAAAATACCCGTATGGTAAATTCATTTTTTCCGATGTCTATAAAAAAGCCGTTTTTTTAGCGGGTGGGATCGGCATAACTCCTTTTATGTCAATGTTAAGTTATATTGTTAATAATCAAGTTGATACCGATATCGCTCTTTTCTACGGAAACAAAACAACAAATGACATCGTTTATAGAAATGAGCTGGAATTGATCGGCGCGAAAAATCCGAATATAAAAATTGTACATGTCATTCAGGAACCGGACGCGGATTGGAGAGGGTATTGCGGATTGATCACATCCGGTATTATTAAATCGGAACTCGCTGATTACACAGAGCGCGACTATTTTATCTGCGGGCCTCCCATTATGACTGAAGCAATGACCAAAATGCTCAAAGATGAACTCGGTATTGATGAAAACCGTATTCTGCGCGAACAGCTGACAGGTTATTAATTATTCAGTTTCAGTTTGAATAACGCCACAAACCACATTTTCAGCAAAAGCCAGCCGTGGCGGAACCTGCTGATATTTGTCGAACCGTAAATCCGTTCTTTATAGGAAATTGGTATTTCAACTATTTTCAGGTTCAATTTCGACGCGCCGAAAATCAGGTCGAAATCTCCGAACGGGTCGAAATCGCCGAAAAATTTTCTGCCGGCGACAATTTTGTCGTAATCTTTTTTGAAGATAACTTTTGTTCCGCAAAGGGTGTCCCTGAACCGCTGTTCGAGAAGCCATGTGAACCCTAAACTGAACATTTTGTTGGCAATCAGGTTAAGCACGCGCATAGCTCCTTTTTCCATCGGATACACAAGGCGTGTTCCGTTTATAAATTCACCTTTGCCGGAAGTTATGGCGTTCATGAATTTCGGCAGGTCTTCCGGAGGTACGGTAAGGTCGGCGTCGAGAATCATGAGCACATCGCCTCTGGCGGTGGCAAACCCTTTTCTTACAGCGTCGCCTTTGCCGGTACCGTTGCCTTGATGAATGAGAGTGATTTTTTTGTCAGGGTATTTCTCAATCATCCTTAAAATCTCATCAGCCGTGCCGTCGGTTGAGTTGCCGTCGACGAAAATCAGTTCCGTGAAAGATCCCAGTTCAGGAGTCCGTATTACTGCGCCTTCGATATTGCCTTTTTCGTTTCTGCACGGTATGATCACCGAACAACTGTATCCGGTTTTGCCTGTAGGTGGGTACGCCGGAATGTTTGCCGGGCGGGAAATTATGGTTTCCACAAGACATAAATTCTTGATAAAAGGTAGTTTGGCTAATAACCTGTTAAATAATCCGGATACAACGGGAATGCGAGCCGGCAGAAGCAGGCGGTAACCTGATTTTATCACCTCGAAATCGCTCAAGTATAAAAAATTACGCAAATCCTCAAGCGGTAGCCAGTTCTGGTATCCTTCAGGCATTTTCAGTTTGAGTTTTTCACCAAGTTTGAGGATCGGTTCCCATAAGAAATTATAATAATTGATGATAATTCTTGTATCGGGCCTGCATACCTTGTGAAGCAGGGAAAACGTGTGTTGGACATCGGCTAAATTGCCGACAATATCGGACATAATCACGAAATCGAATTTCTCTTCAAGATCAAGTGATTCCGCGTCCATTACCTTAAAATTCAGGTGCGGAAACATACTTTTCGCTTTTTCGATCATCACCGGGCTGATATCTATTCCCACACCGTAGGACGGATTAACGCAATTTAGCAGTTGTCCGAGCCCGCAACCGATTTCGAGTACGGTTGAATCTTCGGGGATATTGAATTTATAGAACCGCTCGAGTTCGCGGTAATAATAGCTGTTTCTTTTTAGCCAGTAGAACCGGTTTTCCGCGTTGCGGTTATATAAATCTATCAATGTGTTTGCTTTGCCGGACGTATTCATAGATTGCATTGTTTTAGATACCAGCCGATAGTTTTCTTTAATCCGTCCTCAAAAGAGGTATCGGCTTTGAATCCGAATTCGGTTTGCGCGCGGGTTGTATTGAGGCAACGGCGCGGTTGTCCGTCGGGTTTATCGGAATCCCATATAATTTTGCCGGTAAAACCTGTTAGTTTTGTTATCAGGTGAACGAGGTCCTTTATGCTTATTTCCATACCTGAACCGATATTGACCGGTTCGGGTTGATCATATTTTTCGGCGGCCATAACGATTGCTTTTGCGCAATCTTCCACGTACAGGAATTCCCGTGTGGCTGATCCCGTACCCCAAACGGTAATTTCAGGTTTGTTGTTAATTTTTGCCTCAACGCATTTGCGTATCAAAGCCGGGATCACATGCGATGTTTTCGGATCGAAATTGTCGTTAGGCCCATAAAGGTTCACGGGCATAAGGTAAACCGAGTTAAAACCGTATTGCTGGCGGTACGCAATGGATTGAACAAGGAGCATTTTTTTCGCCAGGCCATACGGCGCGTTGGTTTCTTCAGGGTACCCGATCCATAAATCACTTTCCCGGAATGGAACCGGAGTGAATTTCGGGTAACTGCAGATTGTTCCTACTCCGACAAACTTTTTCACGCCGAACCGGCGTGCCTGTTCCATAGTCTGTACGCTCATCATCAGGTTATCGTAGAAAAATTTACCCGGATTTTCCCGATTCGCTCCAATTCCGCCCACAACGGCGGCAAGATGGATAACAATATCCGGGGTGAAATCCGTGTACATTCTGATAACCTGCTGGTTATCCACGAGATCATAATCAGCTTTTCGCGGTACGAAGACATCTTTCGCGCCCGCATCTTTTAGCTGTTTGACTACATATCCGCCTAAAAATCCCGCTCCGCCAGTAACTGTAATTCGCTTGTCGGAAAAAAAAGACATTGCATTCGGTCTCCTTAAATACGTTTCCATATTTGACAATTGATAATAAATCAGCTTGGATTCGATTTCAACTTTAAAATACTTTACTTTTATTTACGGTACCATAAATTTATTTTTTATTTTAGAAATAAGTTTTGATTTAAATTTAAAAAAATTTCTGATATATTCACTTTTTTGATATTAGTGCCTTAAACCAAAAAAAACTTGACTTTGATTAACGGTATACATAGAATATCAACACATTTTTCTGTCTTATTGAAAATTGTCTGGATTAAATAAAAAAAGTTAGGGTTATTCAGTTCAGAATATAATATAGCAAACTCGTAATAAACAATATAATATAAACAGGTTTCATTTATTTGGAGGCCAAATGTTAGGCAAATTAAAAATTTTTACAGGTAATGCCAACCCTAAACTGGCAAATGACATCTGCGATTATCTCGGATTACCTATCGGAAAAGCGGAAGTATCGCGTTTTCCTGAAGGAGAGATATTTGTGAAAGTTCAGGAGAATGTTCGCGGATGTGATGTTTTTGTTGTTCAGCCTACTTGTCCTTCTCCGAATGATAACCTGATGGAACTTCTTATCATGATCGACGCTTTGCGCAGGGCTTCTGCGGAAAGAATCACTGCCGTTCTTCCTTATTACGGATATGCACGCCAGGACAGAAAAGACCAGCCGCGCGTATCCATTACTGCCAAACTTGTGGCTAACCTGATTACCGCGTCAGGCGCGGACAGGTTGCTTGGCATGGACCTGCACGCAGATCAGATTCAGGGTTTTTTCGATATACCGGTAGACCATCTTTATGCGTCTCCGGTGTTTATTGATTATATAAACAGTTTGAAGTTGGATAATCTGACTATTGTATCACCCGATACCGGCGGAATTAAAAGCGCGCGCCAGGTGGCGCAGAAACTCAACGCTTCTCTTGCCGCTATTGACAAAAGAAGGGTAACTGGAAAAGATATTCAGGTTATGAACATAATGGGTGAAGTTAGCGGAAGAAACCTGGTTATTGTTGATGATATAATATCAACCGCCGGTTCATTGACCGAAGCGGTGAAAGCACTCAAGGAAAACGGGGCGAAATCGATTTACGCCGCGATAACTCATCCTATTCTCGCTAATCCGGCGATGGACAGGCTGGAATCATCTCCTCTTACTGAACTGATAGTAACGGATTCAATACCGTTGACTGATGTAGTAAAGGGGCGCAAGGTAAATATAAAAGTGTTATCGGTGGCAAGTCTCCTTGGAGAAGCAATAAAAAGAATATATAAGAACGAATCCGTAAGTTCATTATTTAATTGAGAAAAAAATATTTATATAAATAGGGCTAATAGGAGGATAAAAAATGGCAGACCAAGTATTAAACGCGTATAAGAGAGATGAAGTCGGGTCTCAGCAGGTGAAAAAAATCCGCAAGGAAGGATGGGTGCCCGCGATATTGTACGGGGAGAAAGTTAACGAGCCTTTAAAGTTCAATAAATTCGAATTGATCAGGCTTCTTCATACAATGACAAGCGAACACCAGTTAATCAAGATTAAACTTGATAATAAAGTTCAGGATGTTCTTGTAAAAGAAATCGGATACCATTTTTACAGGAACGAGGTTGTACATATAGACCTTCATAAAATCGCCATGGATAAGAAGATAACTACATCTGTGCCGATTGAGGAAGTCGGAACCTGCAAAGGGATTGTTGCAGGCGGGATTCTTGAGCATATTATGCGTGAACTGGAAATAGAATGTCTACCCAAGGATCTACCTTCGGTTATTGAAATTGACATAACAAACCTGGAAATCGGCCAGACAATTCATGTCGGAGAAATACCTCCGGTTCCGGGAATAAAATTTCTTGATGACCCTGATCAGCCCGTTATATCCGTAATTTCGGCTGTAATTACTGAAGCCGAAGCTGTTGAAGGTGCGGTTGAATCCACTCAGCCTGAGTTGATCAGAAAACGCGAGAAAATTGAAGAATAAAAATTTATTTTTAACGAATCCATAATATAAATGAGCGATACTTTTTATGTTGTTGGACTCGGAAACCCCGGGCCTGAATATTTATTTACACGGCATAACGCAGGGTTTATGGTACTTGACCTAATACAGAGGGTAGACAATTTGCGGTTTGACAAAACCAGGTCGATGCCTGCTGTAGAAGCAGAAAAAAGATATGGCGATAAACAGGTTAAGTTTATCAAACCATTGACTTTCATGAATCGGAGCGGACAGGTTGTAAAAGCGCTGGATCTTGATAGAAACGAAAATGGCGAAATTCTAAACCTTCTTGTGATTTTTGATGATATATATGTTCCTTTTGGTACATTAAGGTTTCGCCAGTCCGGAAGTTATGGTGGGCATAACGGGATGAAATCTATCATTGAATGTATTGGAACACAAAAGTTTCACAGATTACGTATAGGCGTAGGTACGGATAGCCCGATATCCGATTTATATAATTTCGTGCTTGGAAACTTCAATTACTCGGAACGCGAAGTTTTATCAGATATTCTGCTGGCGGCTAAGGATAGTGTTGAATGGTATCTCGTTCATGGTATGCAAAGCGCCATGAATAAGTTTAACGGTAAGGTCGTTTGACGTTTACCGCCCGAAAAAAAGGGTCCGATTGAACAAAAAGGAGGATTTACAGTGGACAAAAAAAACATGTATGAGTCGATGTTCATCATCTACACCGGCGACGACGACGAAACGTCACGAAACAAAGTAATCGACGAGATTCAAACAGAACTGAAAAAACAAAAAGGCAAAGTGGTTTCTGTTTACCCCATGGGAAAACGTACTTTCACTTACCACATAAAAGGTAAGAAAGACGGCTACTATTATCTGATTAATTTTGAGGTTAATCCGCTTGCGATTCAGAAACTTGTCGAAAGATTCAAAATCAATACATCAATATTGCGGGAACTCATTATAAAAGTTGACAAATTCAGCGATTTCAAAGAGTTACCTCTATCCGGCCAGAGCGATCATGTTGTGGAAAAAGCCGAATCCGCGGCATATGAGAAAGAAATACCTGCCGGTGAAGAGGAAACGATTGTTGATGAAGAAATTGCGGCAGATGAACAGGAATAATTAAAATTCAAATACCTTTTTCAGGAGATCCAATTATGTTTAACGGAATCGGAAAGAAAAAAAGATTCTTGAAGAGAAAAAGATGTAAATTCTGTATAGATAAAGTTACAATGATTGACTATAAGGATTTCGAAAGGTTAAGGAAACATTTAACCGAACGGGGTAAAATTATACCAAGAAGAATAACCGGAAATTGCGCTAAACATCAGCGTCAGTTAACCAGCGCAATCAAACGCGCAAGGTTTATGGCACTGTTGCCGTACGTAATGGAATAATAGGGAGGGCGCAAATGATGGAAATAATACTTGTTCAGCCCGTAAAAGGGCTTGGTGTTGAAGGTGATGTTGTTACCGTAGCCGATGGTTACGCACGTAATTTTCTGGTACCTAAAGGAATCGCGATTACGGCAAACAAAGCGAACCTGAAGAAAATCGACGAGATAAAACGCAAAAAAGAAGCTAAAGAACGTAAAGAAAAAGAGTTGGCTGAAAAATTCGCTGAAAAACTGGCTCAGGTATCTTTAACAATTCCTGTTAAAGTCGGCGAAGACGACAAACTGTTCGGTTCGGTAACTTCACAGGATATCTCGAAGGCTCTGGAGAAAGAGGGGCTGGAAATAGACAAACGAAAAATTATACTCGATGAACCGATACGTGAACTCGGTGTATTCCCTGTGAACGTCAAAATACATGGCGACGTAACAGGCGTTGTGAAAGTCTGGGTAGTAAAAGAATAAGTTTCGAATAAAAAATATTTTCATATAGAGGGTTTTTTTTAGTGGATCAGGCCTTGCATAAGGTTCCTCCGCAGAATATTGAAGCTGAGATGGCTGTGCTTGGAGCAATGTTGCTCAGCCAGGATGCCGTTGTTCTCGCGATGGAAAAAATCAGGGAAGATGTTTTCTATCGCGACGTTCACAGGATAATTTTTAATACAATCCTGGAAATGTTTGACAGGGCAATACCAATAGATATGCTGACGCTGACAGATGAACTGAAACGGCAAAATCAACTGGAAAAGATAGGCGGTGTAAATTATATTGCTTCTCTGGTTAATACCGTTCCATCAGCGGCGCATATCGACCACTATTTGAGAATTGTATTTCAGAAATATGTCCTTAGAGCGCTTATTTCAGCAGCGGAAGTTATGATTGAGACATCTTTTAATTCGGATGCCGATGCCAATGAAATCCTTGACCTGGCGGAAAAACATTTGTTTGAAATATCCCAGAGAAATATAGGCAGAGATTTCGCCGGCGCAAAAGATTTGATTAAAAGCACAATCCAGCTGATTGAAAAAGCGGTTAACACAAAAAGTAATGTCACTGGATTGTCTACCGGATATCATGATCTCGATAAGCAAACATCAGGATTGCAAAAGGCGGATTTAATTGTTATTGCCGCAAGGCCTTCTATGGGAAAAACAGCATTGGCTCTGAACATCGCGGAGAATGCGGCTCTGTTGAGTAAGGTGCCTGTAGCTATATTTAGTCTGGAAATGCCAAAAGAACATCTGGTGCAGAGAATGTTGTGTTCTCTGGCAAAAATAGATTATAGTAAAGTGCGAAGCGGATTCCTGAACCGGAACGACTGGCCTAAAATTCTCGACGCGGCAAGCAAACTATCCGAAGCGAAAATATTTATTGACGATACTCCATCCATATCGGTTATGGAATTAAGGGCAAAGGCGCGAAGACTAAAATCATCAGATGATATTGGGCTGATAGTTGTGGATTATCTCCAGCTTATGCAGGTGGTTGGAAAAAGAGTAGAGTCTCGTCAGCATGAAATATCGGAAATATCAAGGTCGCTGAAATCTCTCGCGCGTGAACTGAGTGTGCCTGTTATAGTTTTGTCACAGCTTAACAGGTCTGTAGAATCGAGGCAGGACCATAAACCGATGTTGTCAGACCTGCGTGAATCAGGCGCGATTGAACAGGACGCGGATGTAGTTATGCTGATGCTAAGACACGAATATTATGACAAGGATGTGCGTCCCGGCGAAGCCGATGTAATCATAGCTAAACAAAGAAATGGTCCTGTAGGTGATATTACTCTAAGATTTTTTGCCGAATATGCCAGATTTGAAAACTTTGTTGCAAGAGATGAAGTTTAGTATATAATCTATAAAAAATCAGGAGATTCAGGGGTTGAACTTTACAATTTTAAATTCATATAAATTAAATATGATACGTAAACTATTGGCTATAACCCTTGCTCTCGTTTTTACGCTCGATCACCACATGTTGTTTTGCGCTTTCTCTCAGGAAATAGATGAGGAAGTTATCGTTAAAATTGAAATAAAAGGCCTGCGCTCTTTAACAAAAGATTATGTAATGGGCAAAATCAGAAGCCGCGAATCGAGCTATTTTTATGCAAGCATAGTAAAAGAAGATATTAAAAGCCTATACGCCACAGGCCATTTCTCAATGATTAATTTCGAGACTGAAAAAACTCCCAAAGGAATTATCCTGAAAATATCTCTTGTAGAAAAACCACTGTTGACCGCTATAGAATTTGTCGGTAACCAGAAAATAAAAGAAAAAGATCTTAAGAAAAAAATATCCTCTTCTGTAGGATCACCTGCGGATGAAGCTAAAATTAAACAGGATATGAATACAATCAGAGACGAGTATATCCTTAAGGGGTTCGCGAATATAATTGTGAATTATAACCTAAATGTTATGCCGGACAAAAATGACGCTACCTTGAAAATCATTATAGACGAAGGCGTAAGATCGAAAATTAGTAAAATATCTTTTGAAGGAAATAACGCTTTTAAAGATGCTGAATTGCTCAAACTTATGAAAACCAAAAAAGAATCCATATGGCCTCTTAATGTATTGCTTAAAACAGGTATTCTCGACGAAGAAGTTTTCTCGGAAGATCT
This sequence comes from uncultured bacterium, assembly GCA_964451165.1. GTDB lineage: Bacteria > Auribacterota > Auribacteria > Auribacterales > Auribacteraceae > CAYVGJ01. Next base: position 13,114 of record CAYVGJ010000031.1, on the reverse strand, counting down.
CGATAGGGTGGAAAACTATTATCATTACAAAGGGTATCTGGATGCAAAAATCTTAGATGTACAGAGAGTTCCGAAAAAAGATAAAATCCATGTGATTATAAAAATTCAGGAAGGGCCTACTTATAATGTCGGCAATGTGGATATTCAGGGGAATTCGGTATTTCCAGCAAAACCTCTTCGAAGCAGATTGATATCACTGACGGACACACTTTATTCACCGGAAAAAATGGAGACGGATTCAAAAGCGATTGCGGATTTTTATTATGACAGAGGATATATTGAGGCTAATGTGGAAAATCAGGTCACTTTTAATTCATCAACCAATAAAATGGATATAGTTTTTTATATAACCGAAAGTTCAATTTTTTATGTAAACAAAATCAACTTAAGAGGAAACTATAAAACAAAAGATAAAGTCATACGAAGAGAACTTCTGGTTTATCCTGGTGAGATTTTTAACGGTTCAAAAATAAAAACCGGTCAGAATCGACTTGAAAATACCGGATATTTCGAAAAAGTTAAATATAATGTTGAGGATTCGGAACGGCCGGGTTATAAAAATCTTGTTTATGAAGTGGAAGAAAAAAAGACAGGCGCTCTCAGTTTCGGCGCAGGGTTCTCATCGATTGATTCATTTGTAGGTTTTGTAGAGATAAGTCAGTCGAATTTCGATTTGTTCAATTTTAAGAATTTCCAGGGTGACGGTCAAAAGTTCCGCATCAGGTTTGAAGGCGGTGACAAGAGACAGGATTTCCTTCTGAGTTTTGTCGAACCTTATTTATTCGACAAGAAACTGAGTTTCGGATTTGATGCGTTTGTAGACAGAAACCAGTATTTCAGCGACGATTATGATGAAAACAGAGCCGGAACCAGCTTCTCTCTCGGCAAAGAGCTCGGAGAGTTCAATAGAGGTTTTGTGTCTCTTACACTCGAACAAATAGAAATCAATACTGATGACGAAGCGTCACCTGAATTACTGGAAGAAGACGGTACTTACAACATGGTATCAGTCGCTTTTAAATTCGACAGAGACACTCGCGATAGAATTTTGTTTCCTACACGAGGCGCGAAAACAGTCGCGATTATGAAAGTTGCCGGTGGAACCGAAAGTTACGCGAAATTTAGTTTCAAAAGGTCGTTTTATATCTCGCCTTTCCCAAAATTTCCTGATCATACAATTCAGTTGACGTCAGGATTGGGTGTGGTAGATGAAATATCCGGAGGAAGAGTACCGATCTTCGACAGGGAATTTCTCGGCGGACCAAACACAGTACGCGGATTCGAATACCGCGAAATCGGTCCCAAAGATATTAATGACGAACCTCTTGGAGGAAAAATGTCCACGTGGAATTCCATCGAGTACCAGTTCCCGATAATACCGCGTTTGTATGGCGCTTTTTTTGTTGACGAAGGCGATGTGTATGAAAAAGTCGGCGACATGGATACTGATGTAAATGTCGGTATTGGTCTCGGAGCAAGGCTCCATCTGCCTATAGGGCCGATAAAACTGGATTACGGGTTTCCCGTAATGAAAGATGAATATACTGAAGATGACGCAAAACCAAGGTTCCATTTTAGTATGGGGACCTCGTTCTGATAGAACACAAACAATGTTTTTATAAAAAAAGGAGATTACATCTATGTACAGATTTCTAAAAATTTCAACATTTGCAATTATCGCGTTGTTGTTTGTTTGCTCGAAATCTAACGCTCAGGATAAGTTGAAAATCGGATATGTCGATTTCGATGAAGTATTTAAAAGATATTACAAAACACAGCTTTATCAGGAGAAAATACAGGATGAAGCCGATCAGGAAGAAAAATCTCTTCAGGCGAAAGTAGAGGAAATAAATAAACTGAAACAGGAAATGGAACTGTTATCGGATGACGCCAGAAGAGAAAAGGAAAAAGTTCTCCAGTCAAAAATAGCCGAGGCTCAGGGTAGCAGAGATCAGACCCGCCGTGATTTCCAGAGAAAAACCATCAATACCATGAACGAGATATTTGACGAAATATATAAGGTTATCGAGAAAAAAGGTAAAGACGGCGGATATAGTTATATCCTGCGTCTCAAAATGGCAAGCCCCACTATCGACCAGCAGATAATCCTTTACGCAGAGAAAAAATTCGATATAACCGAAGAAGTGATTCAGGAACTTAATAAAGATAAAAAAGAATCGTTAAAGGAAAAAACAGACAGCAAAAAAGAAACTGGATCGGAAGAAAAAGACATTAAAGACGAAATAAAAGACGAAATGCCTAAAAACATGAAAGCTGAATAAGTTCTGAGGATATGATGAGACAACAACGCACATTATGTAAAGAAGTTTCTCTCTCCGGGATAGGTGTACACACAGGAAATAAAACTGAACTGAAATTTATTCCCGCTGATGTTAATTCGGGTATAAAGTTTGTCCGGGCGGATTTGCCGGGCAAACCGGAAGTCAAAGCAGATATACGAAACGTAGTCGGGTTTATGCGCGGAACTACAATAGGTACCGATGGCGTAAAAATTCATACGGTGGAACACGTTCTTGCGGCATTATCTGGGTTCGGTATAACTAATTTGACTATCGAATTGGATTCAAATGAGCCGCCCGTGGGCGATGGAAGCTCGATAGAATTCGTAAACCTGATAAATCAGGCAGGTATAAAAGATCAGGATGCGTTTATTGATGTATTTGAACCAAAAGAAGTAATCCATTTTATTGAAAATGAGATTATTCTTGTTGTACTGCCCTATGACGGATTTAAAATTTCGTATACCGTATCGTTCAAACATCCGAGTTTAAAAGCCCAGTACTTGAGCATAGATGTGACTCAGGAATCGTTTGTGCAGGAGATAGCTCCTTCAAGAACGTTCTGTTTTTACCGGGAGGTTGAGGCATTGATGGACCAGGGGCTGATAAAAGGCGGAAGTCTTGATAATGCGGTTGTAATCGGCGATAATGCCATCTTCTCAAAAGAAGAACTGAGGTTTCACAATGAGTTTGTGCGCCATAAAATTCTTGATATTATTGGAGATACATATTTGCTCGGTGTTCCTTTGAAAGCTCATATAATAGCCATTAAATCCGGGCACGCAACAAACCTGAAACTGACAAAAGAATTGCTACTGGCTTATCAGAAAACCAAAGTTAATCAAAAATAATAAATAATACGCTTTTGCGAAGAAACAATAGGAGGATTTCGCATAATGGATCAGCAGACCGGAGATAAACTCGAAGGGCAAATAATGGATTGCGAGGAAATAAAAAGTATACTCCCACACAGATATCCGTTTTTACTTGTGGACAGAATCATCGAATTGGAACGCGCTAAACGGATTGTGGGTATAAAAAATGTAACCATAAACGAAGAATTTTTTCAGGGGCATTTTCCTCAAAAACATGTAATGCCGGGAGTTCTTATTATAGAAGCTCTTGCACAAGTCGCCGGAGTAATGATGCTGAGAGAACCTGAAAATCAGGGTAAATTAGCGTTCTTCATGACTATAGATCAGGTGAAATTCAGGAAAATTGTTGTACCCGGAGATCAGTTACGATTGGAAGTAAACGTGGTCAGATGGAAAACAAGGACCGGTAAAGTTCACGGTGAAGCAAAAGTCGACGGCAAAGTTGTTTGTGAGGCAGACCTTACGTTCTCACTTGTAGACGCTCAATAACTGATTGAATCGGGAGAGATATTATATGAAAATTCATCCATCGGCTATAGTCCATCCGAAAGCTGAACTGGATGAGGGTGTGGAAGTTGGCCCTTATTCAATTATCGGGGAAAATGTAAAAATAGGAAAAAATACTGTTGTTGGCCCGCATGTGGTTATCGATGGCTGGACCGAAATAGGCGAGGATAACAAAATATTCCAGTTCGCTTCTATTGGAATGGTATCGCAGGATTTGAAATACAAAGGCGAAGTTGCGTACCTGAAAATAGGAAATAAAAATACTATCCGCGAATACGTAACCATGCACATAGGCACCGAAGGCGGCGGAGGCATAACCAAAGTCGGCGATAATAACCTGTTCATGATCGGATCCCATGTTGCTCACGATTGCATTGTCGGAAACAACAATATACTCGCTAATCTTGCTACTCTCGCAGGGCATATTGTTATCGAGGACAACGCCATTGTCGGTGGAGTCGTGGCTGTTCACCAGTTCTGCAGGATCGGAAAAATGGCGATTATCGGCGGATGCTCAAAAATCGTGCAGGATGTTCCCCCTTATATGATGGCCGACGGTAACCCATTGGAAATAAGGGGAATCAATATCGTAGGATTGAAACGGAAAAATCTGGGTAGCGAAGTTTTACATAATCTTAAAGAAGCCTACAGAATAATCTACAGGTCTAATCTGAATACATCCCAGGCTATTGAAAAAATAAAAGCCGAGTTACCTGAATCTACGGAAATTAAGGAACTAATAACCTTTATCGAAGGTTCATCAAGAGGAATCACTAAATAAGGTATTGCCAGTAATATGGAAAGATTAGGAATCGTTGCCGGTAGCGGCAAATTACCTTTTTTTGTTGCCGAAAACGCGAAAGAATCCGGCATAAAAGAGGTTTACAGCGTAGGGTTTTTGGACCAGACCGATCCTGCGTTGCAAAAATATGTCGATGAGATGAAATGGATCGGGTTGGGGCAACTTGGCAAACTAATTGACTTTTTTCATGAGAAAAAAGTTGATCAAGCCGTATTTATCGGCAAAATTGATCATAAAGTCGTATTCCAAAACCTGAAACTCGATTTTACAATGATCAAACTTGCGGCAAAAATTAAAGATTGGCGAACGGACAGTATCTTAAAAGCAATTGTCGACGAGATTACTGATTCCGGAGTAGAAATAATCGACTCGACAACGTATCTGAAGAAAAACATGTTGTGGCCAGGCGTGTTGACTAAAACCAAACCGGATCAGCAACAGCAGGAAGATATAGCGTTCGGATACCGGATTGCCAAAAAGTTGGGTGAACTCGATGTCGGTCAGACAGTAGTGGTAAAGAAAAAAACAGTACTTGCTCTTGAGGCAATCGAGGGGACCGATGAAGCAATTCTCAGGGGAGGAAAACTCGGGAAAAAAGACGCGGTTGTGGTTAAGGTAAGTAAACCCAATCAGGATTTGCGCTTCGATGTGCCTGTAGTGGGAATGAAAACCATGGAGACTATGAAAGAAGCATGTTGTTCTCTTCTCGCTATAGAAGCAGGCAAAACTTTGGTTGTTGATTTGGATGAACTCGTAAACTATGCGGATAAACATAAAATCAGCATAGCTGTTTTTGATCCAGCAGATTTTTAACAAGTTAAAAGGCAGGTGAGTGAATTATGGGCTTATTTTCAGGTAAACAAAAAGAACAAAAAATCGACAGGCTGAAAGTAGCTGTCATTGGTGTAGGGCATCTCGGTCAACATCACGCGAGAATATATAATGAACTTAACGACGAGGTTGAACTTGTCGGTATCGCGGACATAAATGAGGCGAGAGCAAAAGAAATCGCGCATAAAAATAAAACTAAATGGTTTACCGATTATCGCGATTTGCTCGATTTAGGCATCGATGCTGTAACTATTGCCGTTCCGACAAGTGATCACCACAAAATAGCGTCGGAATTTCTTAATAGATCGGTTAACGTACTGATTGAAAAACCTATCTGCTGTACTCTGGAAGAAGCTGACGACCTGATAAATATCGCTCACAAAAATAATGTATTTATTCAGGTCGGGCATGTGGAAAGATTCAATCCGGCAATAATAAAGTTGTCGAAAATAATCAATGATCCTAAATTTATCGAAGTACACAGGCTTGCCTCATATAATCCAAGAGGTACCGATGTCAGCGTTGTGCTTGACCTGATGATCCACGATCTTGACATTGTACTCTATCTGGTTAACCGCAAAATAGAACGGATAGACGCGGTTGGTGTTGAAGTGCTTACCACCAGCGACGATATCGCAAATGTCAGGATAAATTTCGAGGGTGGCGGCGTGGCTAATATCACGTCAAGCAGAATAAGCCTTACAGAAATGCGCAAAATCCGCATTTTTCAGCCCTATACTTACATCTCTCTGGATTATAAAGCTCAGGAAGGAGTTATATACTCACGGGAAGATAAAGAGATAAAACGCGAAAAGCTCGACCTTACCAAAGGCGAACCTCTTAAACTTGAGATTAAATCGTTTGTCGAATCGATAAAAACGAAAACAACACCTCAGGTATCCGGCAATGACGGGCGAAACGCTCTGGCTGTAGCTATAGAGATCGCCAATCAAATCCAGCAGAAAAAAAAGGTACTTGTCCGCTGATGAAAAAAGACGGGTTTAATATTATGATTATTGCCGGAGAAGTATCCGGTGATTTTCACGGGGCAAGGCTTATAGCTGAAATAAAAAAAAGGGGTGTATCTGTCAATTTTTTTGGTGTCGGGGGAGATATGATGCGAAAGGAAGGCGTTGAGCTGGCTCACGATCTGCGCGACCTTGCCGTACTCGGAGCGGTGGAAATAATAAAACATTATCCCCAGATAAAAAAAATATTCTATGAAATGTTAGCGTTGGCGATTGAAAGAAAACCTGACGCAGTGATCCTCATCGATTATCCGGGTTTCAACATCAGGTTTGCCAGACAGCTGAAAAAACATAATATACCCGTGATTTATTATATCAGCCCGCAAATATGGGCATGGGGGCAACACAGGAAAAAAATTATCGCCGGTTGCGTTGATAAAATGCTGACGTTCTTTGAGTTCGAGAAAAAATTCTATTCCGATACTTCACTTGACGTTGATTTCGTAGGGCATCCCCTTATAGATACTCTGAAAATAGATGTTTCCAGAGACGAGTTTATCAAAAACAATAATTTGAGTACCGATAAACCCATTATTGGTATTTTACCGGGAAGCAGGAAAAACGAGATTCTCAAACTTCTTCCCATAATGCTTGAATCGGCAAAGATTATCGGCGAGAATAATCGCGATGTTCAGTTTATATTGCCTGAAGGCGAATCGGTACCGAAAGATATATTTCGAAATATTGTGGCGCAATCGGATATAATCGGTAAAATAGGAATTCGCGTAATAGACAAACAGGTGCATGATACAATGGCTCATTCGGATATTGTGCTAGTAGCTTCAGGTACAGCCACTCTTGAAACAGCTTGTTTTGAAACTCCTATGGTTATAATTTATAAGGTCAGTTTTATCACTTCAATTCTCGCGAGAATAGTAATAAAAATACCGTATATCGGATTGGTCAATGTTGTTGCGGGAAAGAAAATTGTGCCGGAATTTCTTCAGTATGACGCTAAACCGGAGAAAATAGCTGAATACGTTCTTGATTTAATTGGAAAAAAAGATAAACTTGAAAAAATTAAAACCGACCTCTCTGAGGTACGCAGAAAACTGGGTAAACCAGGAGCTGTGGCGCGAGCCGCAGAATCGGTAATGCGATTTTTGGAGAAAAGATAGTGAAAATTGATTCTTTACAGATATTTGGAAGGATTCTCAAGTTTGGGAAACCATATAAAAGGTATTTTGTGTTTTCCCTTTTTTTCATGTTCCTGAATACCATATTCGAGGGAGTATCTATCTTCTCGATAGTTCCTCTTATGGATAAAGTTCTTACAGGTAAAAAAATCGTGATCAATACCAGTATTAATGTCCCGTATCTAAATAAATTGAACGATTTTCTCGCCTATTTAAGCTCAATGGATCGGATGAAAGTATTTAATCTTATAGCCATATTCATGGTAGCAGTAACATTGATAAAGGGAATCGCCTATTTTTATAGCCATGTGTATATGGAAAAATTGGGGCAACATATGGTTAAGGATATCCGGTGTAAACTGTTTTCCCATCTTGAAAATATGTCGTTAGATTTTTTTTCCAGCGGAAAAACAGGTGTTCTTATGTCAAGAATTACCTCCGATGTACAGATGATCCTCGAAATGGTGTCAGGCAGGTTTGCCACAACGCTGATAGAGTTGCCGAAATTTATAGTGTATGCCGCGATAATAGTTGTGCTTGACTGGAAACTGGTTGTTCTGCTTTTGTTCCTGCCCGTTTTGATTTTACCGATTATACTAATCGGCAAAAAAATACGGTCGCTAAGCAGGAGAGGCCAGACAAGGCTTGCGGAACTGAACTCGATTTTGTTTGAGGTTATTACCGGAATAAAAATAGTTCAGGCATTCTCAATGGAAGATATGGAACTGAAACGGTTTATAAAACAAAATATGGAATATTACAAAACAAGAATAAAAACAATTAAACTCGATACCATCCTAAACCCTATTACCGAAATAACAGGGATTGTTGTATGTGTTGCGATTATGCTGATACGGATTCCGAAAATTATCGACGGTACATTGTCGATAGGTACATTTACTCTACAGGCGGCGGCGATTGTCGCTATGGTAAAACCGATAAAAACTCTTGGAAAAATCAACGCGCTGTTTCAACGAGCAATTGGCGCGGCGGAACGGATTTTCGACATTCTCGATGTGAAATCGTCTATTGTGGATGATCCCGATCCGGTTTATATAAAAGAGTTTAATAATAAAATAGCGTTTGATGGTGTCTGGTTTAAATATGAACGCGATGACGAAGCGAAACATATTCTTGAAAATATTAATTTTGAGATAAAAAAAGGGGAAGTCGCCGCTTTTGTCGGTCCGAGCGGAGGTGGTAAAACTACTGTTTTGAATCTTGTACCACGATTCTATGACCCCGAGAAAGGAAAGATTACTGTTGACGGTATTGATTTAAAAAAATTGTCATTGAAATCTATGCGCAAACTGATAGGGATTGTTACCCAGGAGACAGTTCTTTTCAACGATACAGTTCTTGGAAATATATCTTACGGTGAAGCGGATATAGCCCCAGATGATGTTGTTAACGCCGCAAAAATGGCTAACGCCCATGATTTTATAAAAAAACTCCCTGAAGGGTACAATACCATAATAGGAGAGAAAGGCGTAAAACTGTCCGGCGGGCAGAAACAACGGTTATCGATAGCGCGGGCAATTTTGAAAAACCCGTCTATTCTGATACTCGATGAGGCAACATCGGCTCTCGATTCGGAATCGGAAAAGTTAGTGCAGGAAGCGATTAACCGGTTAATGGAAAAGAGAACGGTTCTGGTTGTGGCTCACCGGTTATCGACAATAATGCATGCGGACAAAATATTTGTGATAGACAAGGGGCAGATAATCGATTGCGGAACCCATCAATCATTGCTCTCAACAAGCCCGCTTTATCAGAAACTATATGAAATGCAATTCGATATGAATTCGAAAGAATAATGAAAATACCGAAAAAAATTAAAAATATCCTGTATGAAAAAGTTTTGCCGGAATTGGGTTATTACCTGATTGTATCGATATTCTCAACTATCCGCATGCGCCTTTTTAACGATTCCAAAGTATGGCATTTTATAAACAAAGGCCAGCCTGTAATTTTTACAATGTGGCATAACCGGCTTGCCTATCCGCCTTATGGTTACAATAAGGTATTTAGAAAGAATAATCTTGTGGCGATGGTCAGCAGGAGCAAAGACGGCAGAGTACTCGGCTCAATTATCGAGAGGTTTGGCTATAAACCTTCTTATGGATCAACATCTAAAGGAGGTACCGAAGCGATGCGGGAGATGATCAAGCTGATAAATGATGACAAATTCGATTGCGCCATAACACCCGATGGCCCGCGCGGGCCGAAATACAAAATTCAGCCGGGAGTGATATCGCTCGCGCAATCTACCGGCGCACCGATTATACCACTTACTTATGATGTTAAATGGAAATTTAAGTTAAAAAGCTGGGACGGATTTTATGTTCCTCTTCCGTTCAATTACGGAGTCGTGATGTTCGCCGATCCCATTTTTGTACCTCAGGATATATCCGATGTTCAAAAAGAATCTTATTTAAATGGTCTTCAGGAGACTATGGACAGGATTTGTAAAGATGCTTCAGCCATGCTGAAATAAAAAAAATAAAAAAAATACTTGAAATTACGAAAACGAGGATGTATTATATTGCGAAATTTGATGGTTAATTGAATCAAACCGGCAATTCTGTCCTAAATATTAAAGTTTCAGAGAAGGTGGAACTTGAAATTTTATCGTTTAGCCGGTAAGAAGGACAGAAAATATAACGCTAAAATAATCAAGCGAAACCTGAATGTGAGGAAATATGGCTGTTATATCGATTAAAGAATTACTGGAAGCGGGTGTTCATTTCGGTCATCAGACCAAAAGATGGAACCCGAAAATGAAAAAGTTTATTTACGAAGCCCGTAATGGTATTTATATTATAGATTTGCAGAAAACAGTCCGCTGTATTGAAGATGCTTACAAAATGATGCTTCAGGTTGTTGGTAGTGGTGGAAAAGTCCTTTTTGTTGGTACGAAGAAACAAGCCAAAGATTCTATTTTTGAGGCGGCTCAGAAAACAGGTATGTTTTACGTAACTGAAAGATGGCTTGGCGGTATGTTGACTAATTTAAAGACGATTCGCATGAGTGTCAGTAAGCTCAAGGATATGGAGAAGCTGGAAGAATCCGGAGATATAAATCTTCTCTCGAAGAAAGAATCAGCTTCAATTCGCCGGGAAATGTTGAAGTTAAGAAAAAACCTCGATGGTGTTAAAAGTATGGATCGCCTGCCCGATTTGCTCTTTGTTGTTGATCCTAAAAAGGAACATCTGGCAGTCGCTGAAGCAAGAAGGTTGCATATACCTATTATTGGTATGATAGATACGAACTCCGATCCGGATGAAGTTGATCTGGCAATACCGGCAAACGATGATTCGATTCGATCGATTCAGGTTATTGTTGGAAAATTGGTTGATGCGGTTCGCGAAGGAAAAGGTCAGCTTGTTAAAGAAGTTGTTGAGGAGAAGAAAGAGGACGAAGAAGATGTTCCACCGGAACTCGCTCCGGTGTCTGAATCTGATGATGATCGTCCTAAAAAGCGTGTCAGATCTGTGAAAAAAGATTAATAGATAATAAATATAAAATAGATAAATTAAGTTTGGGAGATATGTTATGGAAATCTCAGCGTCAGTGGTAAAGGAATTGCGTGAAAAAACCAACGCTGGTATGATGGAATGCAAAAAAGCGCTTGCTGAAGCTCAGGGTGATATAGAAAAAGCGCTGGAGATTCTTCGTAAAAAAGGTGTCGCGTTAGCTACAAAAAAAGCCGGCAGGGCTACTAACGAAGGATTGATTGATTCTTATATTCATCTTGGAAATAAAGTCGGGGTTATGATCGAAGTAAATTGCGAAACGGATTTTGTTGCCCGGAATGAAATATTCCAAAGGTTTGTGAAAGATGTTATGTTGCAGATAGCTTCTTTGAGTCCTATTTATCTGAGTAAAGAAGATGTGCCTGCGGTAGTTATTGAGAAAGAAAAGGAAATAGCAAGTTCGCAAATTACAGGTAAACCGGCTAACGTAGTTGAAAAAATTGTTGAAGGCAAAATAAGCAAATATTTTGAGCAGGTTTGTTTGTTGGAACAGCTGTTTATTAAAGATGATAAAGTAAAGATAAATGATCTTTTGAAATCAAAGATAGCTGAACTTGGCGAAAATATCAGTATAAAACGTTTTGTTCGGTATCAGCTTGGCGAGGAAAAATAATTGTGGATTTTGCAACCTCCTGTGAGAAGGTTTATAAAAGAATAGTACTGAAGCTGAGTGGTGAGGCTCTTAAGGGTGAAGGTGCAAGCGGCATAGATCTTAATATTGTAAAACAATTGATCTCACAGATAAAGATGATGGTTCAAGCGGGTATTGAAATAGCCGTTGTGATAGGTGGTGGAAACATATTTCGCGGGGTTAGCGTAAATGAAACAGGCGGAATAGATCGGGTAACCGGCGATTACATGGGGATGCTCGCTACAGTTATAAACGGGTTGGCGTTGCAGGATGTAATGCAGAAAAACGGTATACCTGCGAGGATACAGGCAGCGTTGGATATGGGACGGCTTGTTGAACCATTTATATTAGGTAAAACAACCCAGTACCTGAAAGAAAAAAAAGTAGTCATTTTTGTTGCAGGTACAGGAAATCCATTTTTTTCGACTGATACTGCGGCGGCACTAAGGGCAAGTGAGATAAAAGCTGACGCGATTTTTAAAGCGACCAAAGTTGAGGGTGTTTACTCGGCGGATCCGATGAAAGATCCGAATGCAAAGTTATATCATGAATTAAATTATGAGGAAGTATTAAGTAAACAGCTAAAAGTTATGGACGCGACAGCGATATCGATATGTATGGAAAATAAAATTCCCATTTTGGTCTTTAATATGAATAAAGAAAATAATATAATAGATGCTATTATGGGTAAAAAAATAGGTACTATAATCAGGGGGTAGAGATGCCTACAAATAAATTATTAGCTGATATAAAAGCGAAAATGCAAAAGACGGTTCAACATATTGAGGAAGAACTGGCTTCGGTTAGAACAAGTAAAGCATCTCCGACACTTGTAGAGAACATTATGGTAGAGTATTACGGTACCAATACACGGTTACGCGATTTGGGCGGTATATCGATACCTGAACCGCGCCAGATATTGATTCAGCCGTGGGATGCCACAGCAATATCGGCGATAGAAAAAGCGATAATGAAATCGCCTCTTGGGATTACGCCTAGCGTTGATGGAAAAAGTATCAGGCTGGTGTTTCCTGAACTTACTCAGGAAAGGCGCGAAGAGTTGGATAAACTGGCAAAGAAAATCGCAGAGGAAGCAAGAGTTGCGGTAAGAAATATTCGCCGTGAGGGGAATGAAGCATTGAAACCGATGGAAAAATCGGGAGAGATTACAGAAGACGAAAGATTTATTGCGGAGAAAAAAATTCAATCGACAACAGATGAATTTATACATAAAATAGACGAAGTTTTAAAAGCTAAAGAAAAAGAGATAATGACAATATAATTGAGATAGCTGAGCCGCTAGCTCATCCGGTAGAGCACCGGCCTTTTAAGCCGGTTGTGCTGGGTTCGAGTCCCAGGCGGCTCACTTGAATAAATTTAAAAATTAGTGCGACCCCATCGTCTAGTCGGCCTAGGACACAGGGTTTTCATCCCTGCAACAGGGGTTCGAATCCCCTTGGGGTCGCCA
>CAYVGJ010000030.1:0-35765 GCA_964451165.1 uncultured bacterium | reverse complement strand
CTGATATGAAGCATAGAGCGCATCGACTTCGGATTTCGTCCAGTTCTCGTCAAAGGTTTCGCCAAAAGTTGAGCTATACCCGATTTTGCCGAGTAACGCCCACTGAGTAGTTTTGTCAAATGTAGTAAAACCGGTATTAGCCACATCCATAGTTATATATTTATAACCATATTTGTCTGTCCAATAGTTTCCGGTAGTATGGGGAGTACCCCAACAACCATATCCGTTATAATTTGTATTTGTGAAATTCCATTGTTTGCCATTGGCGGTTGTTGAACCCGATCTTGCCTGATAAGAAGCGTACAGCGCATCGACTTCAGATTTTGTCCAGTTCTCATTAAACGCATCGCCGAATGTGCTGGTATATCCTACCTTACCGAGATAGTTCCACTGCGCGGTTTGTGCGGAAGTTGAAATCCCATTTCCGGCAGAATCAACCATTATATGAAGAAATCCATATTTATCTGTCCAGTGCTGGCCTGTGGCATGAGCCAATCCCCATGCACCGTTTGTCCCATAGATACCTGCTTTATAATACCATGTTTTTGCGTCGGTTGCGGGTTTATAGCTTGTATGTGTTGTTGTATATAGATTATTTAGTTGATCTACTTCCGAAAAATACCATGATTTACCGAAATCTGATTTTGAATTAAAAATGTTTATCCATGAATTCGACCTATCAGCATATACTAATACTTCCCAACCGCAAACCCAGGAAGATGGTGAATTTACATTGATTTTAACTGTTTGCGCAGACTGATCGGTAAAATCGAAATTCATTATTCCGCCGGTTCCATTTTGATTTATCTGCTGTTTCCATACTCCATTTAAATAAAGGGTTACATATTCCCACGAACTCGGGTTCGCGCCCCAGCGATAAGTTACGGATGAAATATTTACGCTTTCACCCAAATCAATCTGCGCCCATGCGTTATATGTACCTCCATTCCAAGCGGTACTATAGTTGCCATCAGTAAGGTTCCAGGGGCCATCAGATGTAGAACTGCTTGCGGTAACAGGTTTTCCTTGCGATATAACAACTTGAGTCGCAAACGATTGAGAAATAGATACTAGAAAAAAAATAAGAAAGGCGAGCCCTTTACATTTCATTTCTTATCTCCGATTTGATTTATATGTTTACCAATTAGTAGAATAATAATTTTTTGTTATACTTTAATTAATTTGCGCATTGATAAATAACTAATTACAAACATCACATTCAAATAATACTTAAATAATTATTAATATTTCAATAAACCATATAACAATAGGGAATTACATAGAACGTTTATCATATAATTAGCAATTTAATTAGATAGCACAATTATACAATAAATAATCAGTTATGTCAATATTAGGTAATACATAATATATATAAATTTATCATAATATTATGCGATAATTTATGACATTAAGATAATATCTTATACCTATTATAAGGAAAAATATGTAGACATAAAATCGGGATAGCTGATGGATTTGTCCAATAAAGGGAAGTTCTTATATTGTAAATATCAATAACAGCGCCCGCTAAATTATTTAAATTATCCAATTGTAAAGAATTAGGCATAAAATTATTGTAATTCACAAAAGGAAGATTTCCGGAACTCAATAATTCATCTTGTTTTTTTATTATCATTGTTTTAGTTATTGCTTGATTATGAATACTGCAATCCGAGTTGCCCGCAGGCGGCATTTACGCTTGATCCTTTGCTGAAACGTACAGTGACGTTCAGTCCGAAAATTTTGAGCATTTGCTCGAATGAGATCGTCTCATGGGGTTTTGGCGGGTTATAGGCGAGTCCTTCCACAGGATTAAGCGGAATGAGGTTGATTTTCGCGGGATAATCTTTAAATAACCGCGATAATGCTTTGGCGTCGTCCCTGGTATCATTGAACCCGGAAATGAGGATATACTCAATGGTTATCAGCCGCCCGGTTTCTTTCGCGTACTTTTCGCAGATATACAATATATCTTCTACAGGGTATTTCCTGTTGATTCCCATCAGCTGGTTGCGTTTTTCGTTTGTTGCGGCGTGAAGCGATAGAGCGAGTTTAGGGCGAAAACTCGATTCAATAAGTTTCTGAATACCCGGTACAAAACCGGCTGTGGACACGGTTATTTTTCTCTGGCCGAGGGCTAATCCCCAGTCGGCTGTGATTATCTCGTAAGCTTTGCTGAAATTGTCGAAATTCAAAAGCGGTTCGCCGGATCCCATAAACACGAGGTTGGTCATTTTCTCATCATGAGTCATAATTCTTATCTGGTCAATAATTTCCGCGGTTTTCAGGTTTCTTTTCAATCCGTGTTTACCGCTGGCGCAGAATTTGCACTTGAACGGACACCCCACTTGCGAGGATACACACAGAGTATGCCTATCTTTTTCATGAATCGATACGCCCTCAATAATCTTTCCGTCATCGGTTTTAAACACGTATTTCGCCGTCCGGTCTTTTTTCGATTCAAGCTTATTAACCACAGCGATAGAGCAGGCGCCATATGATGAGCGCAAACGGTCCATAAGGTCCCGCGGAAGGTTGGTTATCGTGTCGAAACTTGTTATGTTATGTTTATAAACCCATTCCAGCAACTGTTTTACCCTGTACGCAGGGATATCCCACTGTTTCATGAGTGTTTCGAGTTCCATATACGTTAATCCGGTTATATAATCGGTCATTTTTCATCCTTTTCCTGATTTTTCTATTATTTATATCAGATTCTTTTAAATTCAGATACAAAAATGTAATCTGCAGATACTTTAATTTATAATAAATATTTTTATCCGGAATAATTTTTTTATAACCGAAATTTGGTAATTATAAACAGAATATGTTTATTGATAATCCTTTAATGATATTTCAACTATGATATAAGTTTAGTGGTCTAAAATTAATAAATATTAAATCCGTTTCTGTATTTATAAAAAGTAATTTCTATTGCTTTGAGGCAATAGTTAAATAAAAAAACGGAGGAGTTGTTATGAATGTTCCACTTGAGCTCAGTTTTCGCAATGTTGAAAACAAAGAATCATTAACTGAACTAATAAAAGACCATGTGGATAAGCTTGAGAAAGTCTGTAATTTTATGTCAAGTTGCAGAGTGGCTGTTGAGAAAACACAGGAACACCAGAAAAGCGGTAATCCCTATAGAATTCGAATAAATATTACCATTCCGCCCGGCCATGAGTTTGTAATAAAGCGCGAACCCAGCAAAGGAAACCTCCATGATTCGCTGTTATTTGTGATTCATGACGCGTTCGATGCCGCCCGGCGCAAACTGAAGGAACAATCCAACAAACAAAGGCGCGATATTAAAATTCATCCTCAACAGCAGGTTCAGGGATTTGTATCAAAATTGTTCAGGGAAGAAGGTTATGGTTTTATTCGCACTATTGACGGGAGTGAAGTATATTTCCATGAAAACGGCGTATTGCATAACAACTTCGAGCGTATCGAAATAGGTACTGGCGTAACTTTTGTTGAGCATACAGGCGAGGATGGCCCACAGGCAAGCAGTATAAAAATCGTAGATAAACCCGGAGCGATGGTGAAAGAAACTCCGAATCGGGTTTGAGGGTTAATTATAAAAACTTAATTGACGACAAGTAGATTAAGCTAAAAAAACGCGGAAAAAAGATCTGTCAAACACGAATATTAAACATTGTTTCGCGATAAATAATAAGAAATCGGCGAGAGAAAATTCACTCAGCCGATTTCTTTATCTATATACCATAAATAAAATCATTTACTGGATTAACGGTTTTCTCTTAACAAAGAAATTATCTTTTTCGGCGAAACACAAGGATACCGCAAAAACTCATGAGAATTATTGTACCCGGTTCAGGCACAGCCGGAGCTTCCGGTTGATTGTATGTAATTACAAGCGAAGGCCCTATGCTATAATTATTGTCACCGGCAAAATCGACCTCGGTATTTACATTGATACCTTCATCCGAACTTATTAACACGAATCCTGTCCAGTCTCTCGCCTCAGTATACAGGTTATTCAGCAGTGCGTTGGTAAGTAACTGGCCGCTGGTTTTGTCGTATAATAGAATTTCGCTCGGAGTTTTTATATAAATGTCTTCGAGACGGACATTAGAATTCAATGTCGCGCCAAGTGAATTAAAATCGGTTTTCTGCAAAAGACCATTTGCTTCCGCCGCGGATAAATCGTACACGATTGGCACAGGGTTTCCAAGGCTATATGTATAATTCATTACAAGAGAAATTTTTTCGATATTGTTGTAATCGATATTCATGCTTTGCCATTGGCTAATGTTGAATTCAATTATGCCCCGGTATTTTAAGTTGTCTATTCCGTTTATCTGCCTGCCGTAACGCCTTTTGACCCATATGCTGTCATCAATCACGGTTTCTTCATATTTACCGTTACAGGTTCCAAATACAACAGTTCCCGAAACAACGAAATTCGGGTTGGTGACACTGTTTTTAATTTCATATGTAGTAGATGCTCCATAACTCGTTGATCCGCATAAAAAAATGTAGGCGCAAAGTGTAATGCCGAAATTCCTTTTCATGTTATTATTCCTTTCCCCGAAACCACAAAAATTTATAAATATTTGTTCAGACATATTAAAAATGTCACAAAGTTGCTATGCGAACGTCTCTAATACAGATTTAAAAACGCCTTTTGTATATGAAGATATTATGTATCTTCTTCAGTACCAGTATACATCTAATATAAATATAACACACTTGAATAAGAAGCACAAATATATTTTTAAACAATATTTTATCCATATATACATATATATTTATGTTTGAACATATTTAATTATGAGCTGACGCCTGATAATCAATCTTCTTTACATTACTTTCAGATTAATCGCAATAATAACATTTGAATACATTAGACTAATATTGCGCAAAGGACATATCTTTTTCGGTGATTCCAATATTTGTGTGAACATAATCTTTTGTGATGTTATAATGAGATTCATTAATCTTTCTATTGGAGAAAATAAGAAGTTTTTTGGTGTTTACTAAGGATGATATAATTTGCGAGCTATAATCTTTTCATTCCGGAAAAAGATCTGATCCGCGCATTGATTTTCTGAAAAAATATTTTGTTCAAAATACGGGTATATTATTTATTATGTTTTTATTATATTATATAATGTAACCGGTTCTTGCGGGTTGCCGTTTTTACGGGATTGACAGAAAAGAAATAAAATTTTAAATCCGTAAAAAAATTATTGTTAAATAAACCATTATGGTATTTGATAATAGAAGTTATTTATCTATGAAAATCAAGAATGTTAAAAGGGATATATATAATGAGAAAAAATTGTTGCGTGTTATTGATGGTTGTTGCATTTGGTTTGATGGTATTTGTTAATTACGCTATCGCTGGAGTATCGATTCAACCGTATCGTGTGGAAGGTAAAATCCCGCCGGGAAAATCGTATGAAGGTTTTTTCACAATGTATAATACAGCAAAAAAACAGACCAAAGTCAGCATAACCTGGGTTGACAAAACACTTAAACCTCTGAAGAAAGACTGGCTGGTGTTTCCCAGAGAAACGGTAAAAATACCCGGCGGAAAATCAATAAAACTTGTATATAAAATAAATATACCGGAAGGCGCGGCAGGCGAATATAACGCCAGAGTCATTTTTGAGGAAACAACATCCGGCGCGATGGCGTCGTTAGCCATGAAATACAATTTCCCCATTTATATAGCCGTAGCAGGTACTGAAAAATACGATTATTCAATAAAAAATATAGAAATTATCAATAAAGACCAGATGAATTTCAAAATCACCACCAAAAATTCCGGAAACGTGCATATCCGACCTGCAGGCAATATCGAAGTAGTTAATAAAACCGATAAATCACAATACACAATACCCTTCAACCCGACAAAATACGGCATAATCCCCGAAGAAGAATATGTCTACGAATGCAAACTTCAGAAAATAAAACTTACCGACGGCAAATACAAAGGCAAAATTACCCTTGAAGCCGGAGAAGAAGGATCTATAAAAAAAGTAACCGAAAATTTTGAGTTTGTGGTTGCCGGTCAAACTGTTACCGTAATAAAGAAATAAAAAAACCATTTTTTTTAAGCCGGAAAAGTAGCAAAAAAACCATTTCTCTTATTGTCTTTCACAACAATCCGGCTTGCGAATGCCGAAACCTGCTATTATCTATCCCTTAAATAATTTTTTCCCTGTTTTTTCCGATAAAATCATTTATAATAAATAATATTTTTGCACAAACTGAGTTTAAATGTAAGTGAAATAAAATATTTTAAAAAAATTTTTGCATACTCTTGTGCATTATGCATTTTATGTGCTATAATGATATTAAATTCTGTTTAGTGATGTACTTTTTATATGTACAATGTAAAAAGTTTTAACCAAAAGGATATGGCGATGAAAAGAATAATAACGGTCGCGTTTTTGTTAATGTCTCTTTGCTCTGTATGTTACGCTGATTTGAACTATACGATACAACAAATAAGCGATGGAACAGGTACATGCAGGAACGCTCAGATAAACAATAGCGGTTATGTTGTATGGGAAGGTATGTCCGGAACGGATTACGATATTTTTTTCTGGGACGGCAAATCCGTTACGGTTTATGACTCAAATACCCGCGACGATATATATCCGCAGATAAACGACAGTGGAACTATCGTCTGGCAGGGCAAAAAAACCACTGACTGGGAAATATTTTTGCAGAACATGGCTACAGTTCAGCTTACAAACAACGCAAATACACTTCACGACGAGTTTCCGCGGATAAATAACGCCGGTTATGTTGTCTGGCAGGCATTTGACGGAAAAGATTACGAAATATCGCTCTTTAACGGCACCACAACAGTGAAATTAACCAATAACAGTATCAACGATACATATCCGCAGATAAACGCTTCGGGTTACGTTGTATGGCAGGCGTATGACGGTACCGATACCGAAATATACTTTTACAACGGCAATACAACAACTCAACTCACAAACAACAATTTCTACGATTATTATCCGCAGATAAACGCTTCAGGCATGGTTGCTTGGCACGCGATGACAGGCACAACCGCGGAGATTTTCCTGTATGACGGCAACACAACAACCCAGATAACATCAAACGCCACTGAGGATTCCTATCCGAAATTAAGTGCTGACGGCGATATTATCTGGCGCGGGTATGATGATGAAAACGGTATTTACAGGGTATATTTATATAACTACGCTTCATCAACAACGATTACGTTATCCGATGATAACGCTTACCCGTTATCCCCTTACATAAGCGATAGCGGAGATATGATTTGGGCTGAATATGATGAAAACGGAAACATTAAAATTTACGTTAAGTCGTCTGGTGGCCCAACATTCCTTATAGGTGAGGATTTTACAAGTATTACCGGTCTAAGTATCAACAATAATGGTCAAGCTGCTGTTACAGGGACACGGCCTGGTGATACTGACCCAAAAGTATATGTTATTCAGCCAACGTCAGTGCCGGAACCATCGTTAGTAATGCTAATGTCGTTTGGCCTTCTCGGTTTGTTCCGGATGATACGCAGAAACAAATAAGTTTGGTATCGGCATAAAAAACTTTACTCTGTACCGCATTTCACATTCATAAAACATTCCGTTCTTGATATTGAACCTATAAAAACCCGTCCTTATTTTTTTATAGCCCGGTGAATTGAGATTAATGTCCCTATATAAGAAAATAGTGTTTCATGTCATGCTTGTTTTTCTTCCTATCATTCCCGTTTTTTAAGAGTTCTGCAGAGGCCATTTTTTGTTGTCATTCCCGCGAAGGCGGGAATCCATGAGCACAAATAACTTTATATAAATAAGATATATTGGTTGCAAAATCTATTTTGCGATAATATTTTCAGTGTGTATTTGTTCAGCGATTTCCGCTTTCGCGGCAATGGTATGAAACAATAGAAGTATGATTTTTTGTGGAAAAGTAATTGATGTTTCCGGTAGAACATATATAATCGATGATATCTGTCTATTTTATTTTTTCTGAATAGCGGAAAAGGAGTTGCTGTTCATATGGCGGAAAAAACAAACCTATTTGGTACAGAGCGGGTAGAAACAACAGTAAAAAAAAGTTGGTTTCACCGGCTTATCGCTTTTGTCGGCCCGGCGTATCTGGTTAGCGTCGGTTATATGGATCCGGGCAACTGGGCAACCGATATCGAAGGCGGTGCCCGGTTCGGGTATATGCTCATCTGGGTTTTGCTGTTATCAAACATTATGGCTGTTTTGTTGCAGACACTCGCGGCACGATTCGGTATTGTTACGGGATTAGACCTTGCGCAGGGATGCAAACGCTCGTATCCTCCGGTAATAAGTTCCTGTTTGTGGATTCTGGCTGAGATAGCCGTTGCCGCAACCGATCTTGCTGAAGCGCTCGGAACAATTGTCGGCTGAACCTGTTGTTCGGGTTACCGCTTTTGTGGGGTTGTGTACTTACTGCTCTGGATACCTTTTTGTTTCTCCTGCTTGAGAAAAAAGGTGTGCGTAAAATAGAGATGTTTGTAGTATCGCTTGTAGCGATTATCGGCGGTTGTTTTTTTATCGAGGTATTTATTGCCAAACCGGATTGGGGTGGGATAATCAGGGGGTTTGTGCCTCAAATGAATACGTCTGCGTTATATGTTGCTATCGGTATGATTGGCGCGACGGTGATGCCTCATAACCTTTACCTCCATTCCGCGTTGGTTCAGACACGGGTAATATCGAACCATGTGGTTGGAAAAAAAGAGGCTTGCGGATTTAATCTTATCGATTCGACAGTCGCTCTCAATATGGCGTTTTTGGTAAACACCGGGATTCTTATAACGGCGGCGGCCGCTTTTTACACAAAAGGGATCGAGGTTACCGAAATTCAGCAGGCTCATAACCTGCTCGACGGTTTGCTCGGAAACAAACTGGCACCGATCGTGTTTGCCGTCGCCCTTATCGCGGCGGGTCAAAGTTCCACAATCACAGGAACTCTCGCTGGACAAGTGGTTATGGAAGGATTCATAGATTTCCGAATCGCGCCGGCATTGAGACGGTTTATAACGAGGTTGCTGGCTCTTGTTCCCGCCATATTCGCCATTGTTCTTTTCGGAGACAACGGCATATATAAACTTCTCATTCTTTCTCAGGTAGTTTTGAGCCTCCAGTTGCCGTTTGCGATAGTTCCGCTTATACATTTTACTTCCGCCCGGCAGAAAATGGGTGCTTTTGCCAATCCGAGATGGCTCAAAGTGTTAGCATGGATAATTGCTGTTGTCATTATTGGTCTTAACGGTAAACTGGTTTACGATACCATTGGCGGTTGGGTACATGTGGTGCCTGTATGGGGTATGGCAGGTATTTTTATTGGAGTTGCGGGTATAATCGCGTTGCTGGTTATTGTAACATTTCCGCGATTTTTCTCGATAATGAAACCATGGACGGTGGCGGTATCAACGGAAAGCTCGATTGTCGCGTCTGCAATTAAACCGTCACATCACCGTCATATTGGGGTTGCGCTTGAACATTCGGCGGGCGATTCGACTATATTATCAGCGGCGTTAGCCCAGGCGCAACTGCACAAAGCGAAACTAACTCTCATACATGTGGTTGATACTCCCGGTACAAGGGTTTTAGGCAAAGAGAGCGCCAGCCTGCACGGAAGTGAAGATGAACAGTATCTTCAGGAACTCGCGCACGAGTTAAGCGCTTATGATATTGAAATAAAAGCATCGATTCTTTACGGGAGGCCGGCGGATGAAATTGTGCGCGCGGCAAATAACCTCGGGTTTGACATGCTGGTTGTCGGATCGCATGGACACAGGGGTATTGAGGATGTAATATACGGCCAGACTGTATCGAAGGTTCGTCATGCGTTGTCCATCCCGATACTTGTGATTCGTTCGGGTGTGCCTGAACGCGCGAAAAGGTCGATATAGGCCTTTTACTTTAAAAAAATAGAAAAAAAATCAGGATGCGAAGCATCCATACAAAAAGTTTTTGTTTCTTTTTTTAAAAAGAAAAAGCTTTTTTTATTAATATGTATGCTCATTATGTTAAAAACCGATCGTTTTCGTTCCAGAATAAGAATAAATCTCTTTAATTCAGTTAATGAAATTTTTTGAATTATTGTTGACCAAACAACAAACCGCGCGATATATAATTAGCGTGTGACGGTAACAAAAGGGAAAATATATCCCGAGATGCCGAAACGCAGGATAGTTACGAACCATGCCGGATTATTTTAAACCGCGCGGGGTTCTTATGCGTCTTCTTGAGGAAGTTTTATTGAGTCCCGGTATAGTTAGGCAATACGTCCGGCTGATTTTGAAGGTTATTTCTCACGGACTTCTCAAAAAAGATTTGTATTCATGCCAGACATTTGGAAGTATAATAAGTTCCGCGCGCGAAAAACAGCGGATTGTTTTATAAACGGAAGGATGCTTTGTATCGGGAAAGCGTCTTCGAAAACACAATATAAAAAATGGCTGAGGAGATTGAACAATGAGAATATGTATTCCAACCGATAATGATTTCGGTAAAGACGCGGAAGTTTATAATCATTTCGGAAGCGCCTTGTTTTACACTATTTACGATACCGAATCAAAAACTGTCGAGACGGTGGACAACATGAACACGCATCATTCGCACGGTATGTGCAATCCGCTTGCATCGCTTGCGCAAAAGAAGATCGATGTTGTGGTCTGTTCTGGTATGGGGGCGAGAGCGGTAGCTAAACTCAACGAATCCGGTATACGGGCGTATATTGTTGCAGGTGAAACTGTTGGAGAGATTATAGAGAATTTCGAGAACGATAATTATGCCGAAATAACAACCGATAACGCTTGTGGGGGGCATGGCGGGTGTCATGGCGGCGGCGGATGCCATTGATCGTGCTACTTTGTCCTCTATGTAATTTACAAACGGCGTTTCCTGCGGATTAAACCTGCCAAACTGAGGAGCAGAATCAACGCTGTAGTCGGTTCGGGTACTATATAGGTATATTGCGTTGCGTAAATTCCGCTCCAGTTGCCGTCCTGGTAAAAGCTCGACCAGACAACCGTAAACTGGTCTTGTGAAACAGCGACTGATGGAAAATCCTGGGCGCTTGTAGTATATGAATTTACGATAAATTCACCGGTTAAAAAAGATCCGTCTTCATCTAATATTCTCGCGCATACGGCTTTATGGTCGCCGTCGGCTCCAGGTGATTGGTATTGCCCGCTATCCCATATGATAACGTATTTATCTCCCATAACGTCGATAAAAGGATATTCCTGATTTGATGAAGTAAAAGTGTTAACTTGGAATTCATCTCCAATAAAACCGCCGTTGTTGTCCATTAACCTGCCGTATATTCCCATATCTGAACCATCCTGATATGATGATTCCCAGGCGATAAGAAAATTGTTTCCGGTTGAAGCTACAAACGGGTTTTCCTGATTGCCGTTGGTATACTGGTTTACGAGAAACTCCGATCCGGCTGGTGAACCGTCGTAATTAAACAATCTTCCTATAACGCTGTTCAGGCTGTTATCTTGCGGGCTGTTCCATGTAGCGAGAAGTTTGTCTTTGCCGGCGGTTATGGATACAAGCGCCTGAGCGCTTGTAGTGTAGCTGTTGAGCTGAAATATTTCGCCTATTCTATCGCCTGAAAACGATATGCGCTGGGCAAAAATACCGTTGGTATCGCCATCAGTAGGCCCGTGCCAGGATACGATATATTCGTTCGCGCGCGATGTTATTGATGGGCAATACTCGTAAACCGAAACCGGATTCGAGGTAATTTTAAATTCCTGGCCCACACTTGTGCCGTCGGAGGATATGATACAGCCGTATAAACCGCCATGGTTCTGGTCGGTGGAATTGTTGCTTTCCCACACGGCAAGATAATCTGAACCGGCGGAATATAACGCTACGTTGGTCTGATATAATGTTGTGTACGAATTTATTCTGAATTCCATACCGGAGAACGAACCGTCTTTGTTTATTATCCTGCCGTAAATACCGGAATAATTTCCATCGAGCCCTGAAGCTCTCCAATCGCCATCCTGCCACGCGGCGAGATAGTTTGAGCCGTTGGAAGCGATTGCGGGGTATTGTTGTGAACCGTAAGTGTTTAAATTTAATCTGAACTCGGCGGATTTGACAAACCCGTCGGGAGCACAGTAACCTAATGCGTTCAGAAAAATAAAAATAGAGAAAATACACAATCCGGCAATGGTTTTCATTTTAATATTGTTCCTTAATTTATATTGTCTGTAAGAAATTATAATTATGGGTAAATAGTAATACATAAAATGCGGTTATACTGTTACGGTAAAGCTAAAAATCGAAATACCAAACTATTCACAAAATAGCATATAATTGAAGTAATGTCAATAAAAGAAATACATCAATCAAAATATTATAAAACATAAAATATATAATATGGAATCGATGAAAAAGTATTTTTCGCTCATTTAGAAGTTTTGAGCGAGTTGCAAGAATACAGTATAGATGGTTTTTTAGATTACCATGCTGCTTTTGTTTTGCAAACACAGCGAATCTTATTTAAAATTACCGCAGTATATCCAAAGGTACTCTTATTTCTTGAAAGGTTGATTCTAAATTTTATATCGTTATATCGGAATAAACTTGGATATATATTGCTATTTAAAGGATTATATTATGATCAGAATAGGTACGTGTTCATGGACTGAAAAAACACTTGTACAGACGGGCGATTTTTATCCGCGAGGAATAAATACGGCTAAAGAACGTCTTGAGTTCTACGGCTCAAATTTCGATACCGTAGAGGTTGACGCTACATACTACGCCATACCGGATATATCCGTTTCGAGATTGTGGAATGATGTGTCTCCGGAAGGGTTTACGTTTCATCTGAAAGTTTATGGAGCTCTTACCGGCCATGGGATTAACCCGAAAACGCTCGCGCCGGATTTGCGGGCGATGGTCGCTCAATCGCAACAGGAGAAGGATTATGTCAGCATAGATAAAAACAGCCCGCTGATCGGATGCATCGCCAAACGGTTTATCGAGTTTGCCAGCCCGCTCTATGAATCCGGCAAACTTGGAGTCATTGTGTTTCAATACCCGCCATGGTTTTTTTATAACGAAAAAAATATCGGTTTTATTCTTGAAAACCGCGATATAATGGAAGGGTTGCCTGTGGCTGTCGAGTTCAGACATGGAAGCTGGCTCAATCCGCCGGATCGCGCGCAAAAAATGTTCAGATTGTTGGATAAAGAAGGGATTGTCTACATTTGCGCCGATGAACCACAGTACGGTTCGCTTGCAACTGTCGGGTTTATCCCCGAAGTAACCGCGCAAACCGCGTATTTCCGCCTTCACGGGCGAAACAAACAAAACTGGCTGAAAAGAAACGTGCAGACAGCATCGCGCTATGATTACAACTATTCCAATGAGGAACTGCAACAGATGATACCGGCGTTCATTAATACGCAAAATACAGCACGTCAAACATTTGTGATGTTCAACAACTGCCACGGTTCCAAAGCGGTTAACAATGCAATTACGCTTAAACAAATTATCGGAGGTTTGCAAAAAAAATCGTAAATTGAAATTTCTAATATAAAAAAATTAAATTATATTATTCCCGTGACGATTATTATATACGGTTATGGAACATAAAAACGATTGATTATTTATCTGTCCGATCCTGAATTTTTCTTGATTTTGTCCTGATTTATTTATAATTTGAACAACATTATCCCGTTGTGTAAAAAATTGTTGAACAATTAATATAATGTGGTATTATTCTAAACTGAAAGAGAATCATTATATTTTACTAATCAATACCTTGCAGAGAGTTAAAATTGTTTGTGTAAAATATAGCTGAATTAAAATATCGTTTATAAACATTGAATTGTGTTTGGCTTATCCGGTGAAATCAGTGAATCCCTGTACCATAAATAGTCGAATTCGTATTATTTAAATTAATAAAGGGAAATCGATTTAAATTTAAGAAAGGGCAAAAAATTGTTTACAAATAAGCGCCGTATATTGCTCACCATGGTATTATCGATTTTCGTATCTGCTATTGTAATCCAGCCGCGCGTATTTATAAAACAAAAGAATATAAAACCATTTATAGGTTTAAACTCATGCGTGGTTGCCGCAGAAGCAGACGAAGAAACCATCCGCACAGGTATTGACGAAGGAAGACGTTATTACAGGCAACGGCAATATAAAAAAGCTATTGAGGAATGGGAAAAAACTCTCAAACTCGATCCGGAAAATGTCAAAATTAAAAAGTATATAGAAAGAGCTCAAGCCAAACTTGGGGAAGCGGAAGGGACAAAACCGGAAACCACGGCCGAAACTGTCGCTCCTGGCAAACCGGATACACAAACAAAAGTAAACGAACTCATAGACGCAGGCAGGAACTTTTACCGAGAAGGCAAATATGAGGAAGCGTTAAACGTATGGCAGGAAGCATATAAACTCGATCCTGAAAACAAAAATATAAGCAGGTACCTTATAAAAGTAAAAGAAAAAGTCAAAATAAAAGAGGAACAGCCGGAACCTATTGCCGGTGAAGAAGAAATACCTCAGGCGGCACCGGCGGCTGTACCTCCGGCACCGGAAGGCGCGGATATAGAAGGAATGGTTAGTCGCGGCAAAGAATATTTCCGCCAGGGCGATTATCCCAAAGCGATTGCGGAATGGGAAAAAGCGCTTCTCTTACAGCCCGGCAACGAAAAAATACAGAAGTACATAGAAAAAGCCAGGAAAAATCTGGAAGAAGCCGTGCCGGCGGAAGAAGAAGCGGCACAACCTGTCGCGGGTGAAGAAGCGCCTCCAGCAGGGCCTGAAGCGCCTCCAGCCGGAATGGAAGAGATGCCGCAGGTTCCTTCTGCTGAAGGGATACCGTCGATGGAAGAATTGGCGGAAGAAGAAGAGGAAGAAGAAGGTATCGTGCGCCGTGACCTCGCATGGTGCGTGAAAATCGCGATCGAAAATCATCGTGAAGCTAAAATCGCTCTTGAAAAAATCAAGAAAGCCGAAATAGACCTCTTTATCGCCAGAAGAAACTTTTTCCCGAACCTGTTCTTCAGTTACGGCGAAGCTCAGGGCGGATCGGGAGCCGACATAAACGCAGGAGAATTCAGGTCAACCCGTGATTATGTCCGCCAGAGATACAAATTTCAGGCGAGACATCTTGTTTACAGTGGCGGAAAAGTAAGGTATGAAGTTCAGAAAGCGCATATCGCCCTTGATTTAGAGAAAAAAGATTACGACAGGGTTGTATCACAGAAAGCCCTTGAGGTAGCTAAAGCATATTACGAAGTAGCAAGAACTGAAGCCGACCTGAAATTACAGCGCAAACTGCTCAAAGATTGTCAGGCTTCACTTAAACTCGTTGAGGATCAATTCAAATCCGGGTTGGTATCCGAATTAGAACTTCTTAATCTAAAGGCACTTATCAATGAGGTTCTCAGCAAGACTGCCCAGGCTCAGCAGGAAGTGTCGCACGCAGTTCTCGATCTGCAGAAAGTAATGAACATAGATATTACTACCCCCATCAGGGTTTACGCTCTTGAAGAGAGAGAAATCAGCCTCGATGACCGTTATAAAGATATACCTCTTATTAAAAACGTTCAGGCGTTTCAGATTTCCGGCGGGCAGGGAGTTGACGAAAGAAACCAGCTCCAGCAGGATAGTTACGCCATATACGCCCTGAAAACAAGAGCGGATTTTGTCGTAGAACGCCTAAAACTTCAAAAAGCGCAGAAAGAAGTTGATATCGCAAAAACAGCTTTCCGACCCCAATTTGAAGTTTACGGAGAAGTCGGGGAAGGTGCCGAGGAAAACGCACAGCGTGTCAGCCAGCTTGATATGAAGGAAGAACACGTGGCGGGTATCCGGTTAAGCTGGAATATATGGGGAAATACGTTTGCCGTTAGAAACGAAGAGAAAAAAGAAGCGCCTACCGTAACGCAGATCGCCGTACCCCGCACAAGGGAATGGATGGCGGAAGTAGGGTTGCTCGATAACCTTCAGCCGATGAGTGAAAAACAAGAACTGGTCGTAAAGAGAATGGAAGCGCTCAACGATCTTGCCAACCTGAAAAATACCATCATCGAGGAAGTAAGGGACGCGTATCACAATTTCCTCAAAGCTAAAATATCCAAAGATACAGCAAAAAGCAAAATCGAGTTCAAAAAGAAAAATGTCGACCTGTATAATCTACAAAGAAGTTTAGGAGAAATCGATACATCCAAACTCGTACAGGCGGAAATCGATCTCGCCGCGGAAAAAAACGCGTTGAATAAAGCCCTGGCGGATTACTACGTTCAGCTTGCCAGCCTCGATTCGTCCATCGGAAAAGATATATTCTACAGGGCGGAAGAAACAAAATCGCAAGAAATAGCCGAAGCCGAAAACGAAGCCATAGAGAGAGAGAACGAAGCCGCCGAAGCCGAAAACGAAACCGTGACCGAAAAAGAAAACGAAGCCGCTGAGAAAGACAATGAAGCTATAGAGAAAGAGAACGAAGCCGTAACCGAAGCCGAAAACGAAACAGCCATACCCGCGGTAATCGAGGAACCTGAACCCCAACCGGTTACCTGTGAAGGGTATATATTTAAACTTGAAGAGGTTACCGTCGGCCCGGCAACACATAAAATAGTTAAAGGTTATAAGTACAGGAAATGGGTTGCTCTGGCAAGAAGCCTCAAAATTGACCTGAATGAATATATCGGAAAACGAGTACGCGTTACAGGTATACCCGTGAAAACCGAGGATTGGATAGATACAGTTATTGTACAGCAGTTATCAGTAATAGGCAAACGCGGCAAAATTGAAAAAACCGTCGGTTCAACTGAAGAAAATGAGGAAAAAGAAAATGAAGCGGATAACGAATCCGCAACCGAATCAGATAACGATTCAAAACCATCAGATAAAAAACAGGATACCTCTAAAACAGCCAATCCATCCGGCACTGTGTCTGAAAACGACAACGAATCCACTAATACCGCTGACAAACCAAAATCCGAACCGGTCTTGGTAGAGAAGGACAATGATGCACAGAAAAAAACCGGTAAACCCAACAAAACAGATACAGCGATTGAAAAAGAAAACGACGCAAAGGTAAATAACCCTAAAAAAGAATAAATTATATCCGATAATCTATGTTAATAGGATTATTCCGTCAAATGCGGATTTAAATTTGTTGATCTGTAATTGGAATTGGTTTAATCTATCATTTTATTAGATGAAATCGGAACTCTTAATTTGAAAAGAGGATTTTATTAAAGTATGGGTATCAAAAAAGGAAGTAAAAAAAGAAAACGATTTATAATGGTATTGATTTTCCTCATCATCCCATCTCTTGCGGGTACAGGTTATGTTTTATACAGAGACTTTTTTCCGAAAAACCAGACTTTTTCTGAATTCTATAAAGATATGAAAGAGCGAGGATTAAGCAAATTAATATTCCCGACGCTGGCGAAAATGGAAGACGGTCTTTCCAAACTCGGTGTCAAAGTGAAAAAAAAGGATGGAATGCAATCCAAAGATAACGAAGGAGTACCGGATAACGAAGGTTTGGATCAGGCCGAATCGGTAACAAAAGTTCCTGTTACTGTGTTTAAAGCGTTTAAGACAGGTTTTAGGGATACTCTTCCCGCTTTAGGTACCTTGAAAGGACACCGGGAAACGAAAATTTCTTTTGAGAAACCGGGAACAATAGCTTTTTTCAATTTTAAAGAAGGCGACCTTGTTGCCGAAGGCGCGCTTATATGTTCGCTCGATAAACAGGAGAACGAAATTAAGGTTCGTCATGCGGAAGCGAAATTAAAAGAAGAACAATCGAATTTATCGTTAGCCGACAATAAACTCAAACGCGCCCAGCAGTTGTTCAAAATAGGCGGTATGGCGAAATCAATGTATGAAGCCGCCTCGTTTGAATACGAGAAAAACCTTCACGCGGTTGAATCGGCTAAAATTGAGCTGGAAAATACGCGGCTTGAACTCAAAAAATGCGATCTGTTCTCGCCATACGAAGGGTTGCTCGGTAATAAATACGTTGAGACAGGTGAGGCGGTAAGCAATAATACCCTTGTATGCGATATAATTGATGTGGCATATATGATTGCGGAAATAGGCGTTGTTGAAAGAGATATCGAAAAGGTTAGCGAAGGGCAGAAAGTATCTATTTATGTGGACGCGTATCCCAACAGGGAATTTATAGGCAAGGTTGAGAACATATCACCGATTGTGGAAGGACAAAGCCGTACGTTTTCCGTAAAAATTAAAATCGCCAACCCGCAGAAAGTGCTTTTACCCGGTATGTTTGCGCGGGTGAAAGTAAATGTGTTTGAGCAGAAAGACGCTCTGATTATACCGACTACAGCCTTATCAAGGTTCCGCGATAAAACCTTTGTTTATGTTGTTAATCAGGACGCGCAGGTTGCCAACGAACGCCCTGTCGCAATCACTTATCAGACTTCGGATTATGTGGTTATATCCCGCGGTTTGAGGGAAGGCGAACTTGTTGTAATCGGCGAAAAACAAGGGCTCTCCGACGGAGCCATTGTTAAAGTTGTTGAACAGCAGGTTCCTGAAATATAAACAAATCGGTTATTACGCGATTCACATTAACCGAAATTATTGATTAACTATCCCTGTAAAAACAATTTTTTTCGCTAACTGGAATCTCACAACAATAGTATCGGCTTGACAAACCGCTGATTTGAAACGAAAATAGTATTGTAATAAATAAATTTTGGAAAAATTTTTAATCGGGGATAAGTTTTTCTCAAAATTTATAATTCATCTTCTGTTAATTTGGTCTGCGATTCAGCCGAATATTAAATAAAGGGTGTTTATAACAATATTTTCACACCTTAAAAACTATCTCCGAAATGGTAATTAATAATGAATTTATCTGCGTATTCGATAAAAAAACCGGTTACTATAAATATGCTGTATTTTGGTATAGCTCTGCTTGGCATAATTTCGTATTTCAGGTTGCCTCAGGAACTGTTCCCACCGATAAATTATCCGAGGTTATCTATAGTAACACATTATCAGAATGCCGCTCCCGAAGAAATAGAGACACTCATTACCCGCCCAATAGAAGAGACTATAGGCGCGGTAAACAATCTCAAGGGAATAACATCTATATCAAAAGAAGGGACAAGCATCGTAACCATATCGTTTAACTGGGGCACAAACATGGATTTCGCCTCGCTGAACGTGCGCGAAAAACTCGACCTGATCAAAGACAGGTTCCCGCGCGAATCCGATGATCCTGTGGTAATAAAGTTTAATCCTTTTGAACTGCCGGTACTGCGTTTCAGCGTTACGGGTTCAATGGATGCCTTTGAGATGCGCAAAATCTGCCAGCGCATAATCAAGGACGGGCTGGAAAAAGTAGAAGGCGTGGCTTCCGTATCCATAAGCGGTGGGTTGGTGAGGGAAATTCTGGTGGAAGTCGACCAGGGAAGGCTTCAGGCATCCGGAGTAGCAATCACATCGGTAGTTACCGCTCTGGATATGACCAACCTGAATTATCCTGCTGGAACAATTCAGGATAATACCTACGAGTACCTGATAAGAACAATAGGCGAATACCAGAATGTGCGTGAAATTGAATATACACCCGTTTCAATCGATTCAAGAAAAGGTACATCCGATGATCAAGGGCCGCCGTCACTGGACCCGTTGCCGCCCGGAGAACGGCAGACCATGAGCTACAAACGAAAAGAACAGGAAACAAATACCGCCGTAAACGACAAGAGAATCATTTTCTTAAAAGAAATCGCCGAAATAAAAGATACTTACAAAAAAAGAACCTCATATTCGCGTTATATGGGCAAACCGGATATATCTATAACCGTCCAGAAACAATCCGGCACAAATACCTTACGCGTAGTGGACAATGTAAAAAGACAACTCGAGGAACTGAAAAAAGAGATTCCAGCGGGTATCAATATCGACCTCATATATGACCAGTCACAATTTATTAAAGGATCCATAAAAGGAGTAACCGATTCGGCATGGCAGGGCGGTTTGCTGGCGTTTATGGTGATCCTTATGTTCTTGCGTAATATAAGAAGCGCGCTGATTGTTACATTATCAATACCTGTATCGATTCTGACTACCTTTATTATGATGTATTTCAAAGGAGAAGCGTCAGGCGGGTCGATGTCGCTTAATATGATGTCGCTGGGAGGGCTCGCTCTGGCTGTAGGTATGCTTGTGGATAACGGTATTGTGGTTATCGAAAATGTATTCCGGTACCGTGAAATGGGTATGCAATCCAAAGACGCCGCGGTTAAAGGGACAGATGAAGTTTTCGCCGCGGTTGTGTCTTCAACATTAACAACTGTGGCGGTGTTTTTCCCGATGATTTTTGTGCCCGGCCTTGCGGGACAAATATTTAAAGATCTCGCGTTCACCGTATGTTTCGGGTTGATAGCATCCCTTTTTGTGTCGGTAACACTTATTCCTCTACTGGCAACCACGGTAAAACTTAAGAAAAAAACCGTTAAGGAAACTTCTATCGATGAAATAAAATCAAAAATTTTTCTTCTGAAAAAAGGGTTTAGAAGTAAATGGGTCTATTTTATAATTCTCGTGTTGACGTTTTTAGTGTTCGCGGGGTCTACGTATCTATTTTCCAAATTTGACCTTGAACTGCTTCCGAAAGTCGATCAGGGCCAGTTCATGATCAAAGTGGATCTTCCTACAGGCTCAAAATTGGATATTACAAATCAGGCTGTTGAAAAAGTGGAAAAATATATTAACCGTTTGCCGGAAGTAAAATCGGTAGCGGTTTCCATAGGATCCGATAAAGAAGCTATGGCGGATAAAGCTGAAATCAGTCTTCTGGAATCGTATCAGGGAGAAATTCTGGTTACTTTAAAAGAAGACAGGACCATTCCAACATCTCAGGTTATCCAGAACATAAAATCGTCGCTGAGCCTTATGGATCTTGGACAGGCGAATTTGCAGTATATTCTTTCCGAGAGCGTATTTAAATCGCTCCTTGGCACTGACAGCCCGGTTGTGATTCAATTATCAGGCTATGATTTAAACGAACTGGCGAAATTATCCGACCAGATAGAAAACAAGCTAATGAGAATCAAAGGTATTTACGGTATAAAATCAAGCAAATCACTGTCAAGCCCGGAAACAAAAGTGGAGATTATAAAAGATAACGCCGCCACTTACGCCATATCCGTAGACACAATAGCTGAAGCAGCTCAAACCGCTCTCAAAGGAACGGTAGCGACAAAATTCAAAGAAGAAGGCAACGAGTATGATATCCGTGTTCAGTTGCGACAGGAAGACAGAAAAGATTTTTTCAAGATAAGGGAACTCCTAATTCATTCCGATTCACTTGACGTATCAATACCTCTAAAACAGGTTGCGATTATTTCACAGGGGCTTGGTCCGAGTGAAATACAACGAATCGATCAGGATCGGACGCTTCTGCTTACCGCAAACATATTCGGGCGCGAATTTAAAGATGTTACAAACGATGTGCAGAAAATGCTGGCGAAAATTAAAGTGCCCGAAGGATACAAGATAGAACTTACCGGTGAAGACAAAGAGATAAAAGAATCGTTCACAAACCTTATTTACGCGCTTTTGTTGTCGATATTGCTTGTTTATATGATCATGGCGTCGCAGTTCGAGTCATTTATTCAGCCACTTATAATTATGTTTACGGTACCTTTGTCGGTAATAGGCGTATCGATGTCGCTTTATCTTACTCAAACACCTATAAGCGTCGATGTTATGCTTGGAGTTATTATTCTGGGCGGTATTGTGGTAAACAACGGTATCGTTCTTATTGAATTTATAAAGTTACTGCGCGAACAGGGGTATTCGCCACGTGAATCGGCGTTTATCGCCAGCAAAATCCGCCAGAGGCCCATCATGATGACTGCGCTAACAACCATTATCGGCCTTATACCTCTGGCAATGGGGTTCGGAGAAGGATCGGAATTGCGGGCTCCTATGGCGATTACCGTTATGGGCGGACTGACTACCTCGACGTTTTTAACCCTGTTTATAATCCCCATTATTTATTATTTTGTCGAGTCAAGCCGGCTACATTTAATCAGATTATTCGGAGGCGGTGAGAAAAATGGGACTTCCATCTAAATCGGTCAACAGGCCGGTTACCATATCGATGTTTTTTTTAGGGATTATTCTTTTTGGCATAATCAGTTTAACAAGGTTGCCGGTTGAACTTACCCCAAACTACGATTATGGTCAGATAAGTGTTATAATTTCTGTAAGAGGCGGTATGCCTCCCACCGAAATAGAATCGCTAATCACCAAACCTGTTGAGGAAGCCGTAGGTACTGTCAGCCACTTAAAAAGCATATCGTCTTCATCAAGAGAATCTCTTTCCGTTGTGGTACTTAATTTCGAAACGGATACGGATATGGATTTCGCATCCCTTGAAGTGCGTGAAAAGTTTTCGCGCATAAAAAATAAATTGCCCAGAGAAGCAAACAAACCGGTTATAGCTAAATGGGAATATTCACAGAACTCAACTATGGTTATATCCGTTACCAGCGACGATTATTCACCGGAAATGCTCCGCAGAAAAGTCGACGAGAAATTCAAGGCGGTATTGATGCGCGTAAACGGCGTAGCCGATGTGGAAGTGTGGGGAGGCAGAGAAAGAAAAATTCTGGTTGAGATGGACCAGGCAAAACTCATGAGCCATAAAATATCTTACGACAAAGTAATGGACGTACTCGGCGCAAACAATTATAACCTGCTCGTAGGCGAAATTGAAGGAAAACAAAACAAACTGCTTATCAGAACATTGGGGCTGTTTAACACTGTTGAGGATATAAAAAAAATCGGTATCGGCAGATCGCCTCAAGGCTCTATATTAAGGCTTAGCGATGTCGCCGATGTGAAAGACGGGTATCTGGAAGCATCAGGGTTCTCGCGCGTAAACCTTTACGACGCAGTATCAATCATGATAGCCAAAGAAAGCATGGCGAATACCCTTCAGGTAACCAAGGAAATCCGCAAAGAAGTCGATAAAATTCTCAAAGGTATGAAAGAAGATAATATAAAACTTACATACCTGTATGATCAGGGAGAACACATCGAAGACGCAATCAAAGCAGTAAAAAATTCCCTCTGGCAAGGCGCGTTTCTCGCTATGTTCACACTCCTTTTGTTCCTGTGGGATATACCCGCGACTTTCGTTATCGCCCTGTCTATACCGATATCAGTTATAGCCACTTTCATCTTTATGGATTTTTTCGGTATTACTTTAAACGTAATGACATTATCCGGATTGGCTCTCGGGACGGGAATGCTTGTTGACAATTCAGTAGTTGTTCTTGAAAATATTTTTCACAAACGCCAGAAAGGAATGCATCGCAAAACCGCCGCTATCGAAGGGAGCGAGGAAGTCTGGCTGGCTATTTTAGCATCAACAATAACCACTATAGCCGTGTTTATTCCGATGTTGTTTATAGATAAAGAAATACGCATGATGTACAGCGGATTGGCTATTACTGTGGTGTTGTCTATATCCGCATCGCTATTTGTTTCGGTATCGCTGGTGCCTATGACATATTACCAGATTTCGCGATTCTGGAAATTTAAAGACCGCAAATATACCGTTCAGAAATATATGCAGAAAATATACCAGGAGATCCTTCTTATTTCTTTGCGGTTCAGGTACCTGTTTCTTACGATAGTTCTTCTTCTGTTTGTGTTTTCCATATTCGAACTTACACGAATAGGTATGGAAATAAGCGGGTCTATGGGTAAAGACCAGTTTTCCATAAACTTAACGCCTCCGCCGGGAACCAAACTCGAAAAAGTCGACGCGGTAGTCAAACAAATAGAAAAAATGATGACCAATATGCCTGAGATATCATCTATCTCCGCTAATGTCAAAAAGGACGACCCTAAAATCATGGTCACTCTTATTCCGCAATCACAGAGAATAAAAACCAAACAGCAGATAATCGATTACCTGCGAACAAAAACCGCCAAAATACCGAAATATTTCATATACTTTTATACCGGCGCCCAGGAAAGCGATACCAAAGAAGTCGTAATCGATATCTTCGGGCATGATTACGATAAATTAAGAAAAGTCGCCAACGCTATCGGAAAATCGATAAGTTCCCTCAACTATCTGTCGGACATAAAAATACGCATGAGAGACCCGCGCCCGGAATATAACCTTGTTGTGGATAAACAAAGAGCCGCTCTGTACGGATTCAGTATCCGGCGCATCGCTGACGCCGTGCACGGCCAGATGCGCGGGTTGAGAGCAACCAAATTCCATTCTGAATCCAGTGAAGTGGAAACCATTACCCGCCTGCAGGAAAACGACAGGAAAAATATCCATGATCTCGAAAACCTTATCCTGACACCAAAAAGCGGACATAATATTTTCCTTAAACAAATAGCCGGTTTTGTACCTACATACGGGCCGACAGAGGTTTACCGCAAAGACAAAAACAGAATGGTTCAGGTTACTGCCAATATCGGAGATAAAGACCTGTCCTCATCATGCGAAGACATCCGCGCATTGCTCAAAGACGTGAAGTTCCCGAAAGATTATTTCTTCCGGTTTGGAGGTGATTACCCGCTTCTAATAAAAAGCAGAAAACAACTTACCATGGCGGTATGCGTTACGATACTTCTTGTATACATGATCCTTGCATCGCTTTTCCAGTCGTATTACCAGCCTTTTATTATCATGGTTTCGGTTCCTTTAGCCGCCATAGGCGTTATGGGAGCATTGAAAATTACAGGACATCCTTTATCAAATTCGGTTTTTATCGGGATGATTATGCTCGCGGGAATTGTGGTTAATAACGCCATCATACTTATTGACCATGCTAACGCTTTGCGAGCCGAAGGAAAACAAAGGTTTAAAATTATTATCCATGCAGGCAAAGACAGGTTAAGGCCAATCTTCATGACAACTTTAACTACCATTCTCGGTTTAATACCAATGGCTATGGACAAAAGCAAATCAGCCGATATGTGGGCGCCGCTTGCCATTACCGTTATGGGAGGCCTCATTTCATCAACATTTTTAACATTGATTGTTATACCAAATATTTATATACTCTTTGAAGACCTAATGTTTTCATTAAAATCGCTGTTTAAAAAGAAAAAAGAAAAAACCGGGGAAATTGTTTATGAATAAATTTGTTTTGATGTTTTTTGTATATATTTTTTTATTTGTTTTATGCTCAAATATAATCGCCCAGGAAAAACAGATTGAACCAAAAAACCAACCTGGTGGTCTTAAAAAATCAGCGCACTATAATCCGGATGGGTCGCTGGATTGTATTATATACATATACAGCGATGGGGATTCATATAAGAATTTCTACGACAAACAGGAACGATTGTATAAAAAAGTTTATGGTGATGGGCGCGAAGTCGATTACGAATACTCCAACGAAGGAAAAACAGTTACCGAAATTTACTCGCCCGGCGGGAAAAAAGTTGTCCGCAAATTAAACGTTAAAGGGGAAGTGATTGAGTCGATTTACCCGGAAGGGACTGAAAAATATACTTACGTTTATACAAAATTAGGCGATATAGAAAAAATAAAAGTACTAACTGACGATGGGTCGGAAGAGGAACTTACCCCTGACAATAAAAAATTACTTTTTTTAAACGATTATGCTATAATCGAAGACGATATGAAGAATTATAAACATATGCGAGAATATGAATACCTTTATAATCCGAAAAAATTTAAAGAAAAACTTATGATGCATCGTAAAAAGTTTGGAGAAACCGTAGAATAATACATATAATTGATAAATAAACCGTCTTTTTTAAAAATAAAAAAAATCGAAAGGAGTACGGAAATGAAAAAAATATTAATGGCCGCTGGCGCGATTGTTCTCGGGGCCGTGATTGTTGTCGCAGTGGTATTTAAAGGAGGGAAAAACCCTGTCGATATGCTCAAAAATATCAGCGGGGGAAGCACAGTTTCCCAATCGACGCTCGCCAATTATGTTCCCGGCGATGCCGTTGCGTATATCGGGTTCTATGACCTCAATGGAAACTGGGACTCGTTTGAAAAAACCAAGTTCTGGAAAAATGTATGCGGTCTGCAATTATGGAAAGATATCGATTTCGCCAACTCGTATAAAGCGTTCCAGACAGATTTTAAAACCCAAACCGGGTTTGACATGACAAAAGAAAATATAATGGAATTTTTAGGCAAACAGTTTGCATTCGTGCTGTTTATGAAATCAAAACAGCAGGATTCGCCAAGCGCGATGCTGATTTCTCAGGTTGGAACAAAAACAAAACTTTTGTCGAGTTTATCTAATCTAATGCAACAAAATCAGCAGAATGTTGAAAAGGTCAATTATAACGGGCAGACCATATTGCACTTTAAAGCCACTGCCGACAGCCCGATGGACCTATCTTATGCGGTGGTAAAAGATATCATGGTTCTTGAAGTAGGTACGGAAACAAAAAATATAAATGCGGTTATTGATACCGTTCTTAACGGTTCAGGAGATTGCCTGAGCAAAAATCCCGTTTTTTTAAAAGTTACCGATCATAATAACGGAGCAAATACTCAGGAACTCTACCTTAACTCAAAAGATATTGTCGCTTCACTTGACAGTACCGTATTGCCGGAAGCGTTTCAGGATGAAACGGTAAAAAACGGAATCAAAAACGCGCTAAGCACCATTAACGCTATGGGTGGATCTGCAAAATTCGATAAAGGATTGTATACCAAACTTATAATTGTGCCCAATTACGATGTCCAGAACGATTCGCTTAAAAAATTGTGGAAAGCCGAACCGACAAAATCAAAATCGTTCGGGTTTATCCCCAAAGACGCTATATTGTTCAGCTCATCACATTCTCTGGATATACCGACAATATGGGCGGTTTGGCAAGATGGGTTGGCACGCCAGAATGCCGATCAGGCTAATGCTATTTTAACAACCATAAGCACAATGGAAACAAATATTGGTGTTTCACTCACCAAAGACGTGTTTCCGGTTTTGGGCAACGAAGTGGCGTATATGATATCCGATGTTGACGTGCAGGGTTTTATACCGATCCCGAAAGCGGCGGTGTTCCTGAAAATCAGTGACGCGAACGCGGCAAAATCATTGATGGATAAACTTATCGCCGGTATAAACAAATATATGTCGTCCACTCAGCCTGAAGCGTTGCCTATGCTCGATGTGGTTAAAACAACTTATGGGTCCGATGAGATCAGCACCGTAAAAATCAACCAGTTCCCGGTACAGGGGCTGACACCGTGTTTCGCAATCATCGAAGACCAGCTTGTTATAGCTACAAATACAGAAACATTGGGCGAAGTGATCGATGTCTATCACGGCAAAAAAGATTCTCTCAGAAATTCGGCGAATTACGCTAAAGTGAAAGACGTGTTTTCAGATAAAAATAACCAGATCTCGTTTATAAATATGGAATTGACAGTAAATAAGGTTGTGGCGGTATGCAACTGGCTGATCGACCTGCAGAAATCCGCAGGGACAATAGAGGCGGTCAATCAGGATACCATAACGCTGATCACAAATAACCTTATACCGTTCGTGCAGAGTTTCGGTTCCATAAAAGCTCTTGCTTCTAACACTGTCTATACCGATAACGGAATTGAGAAGGTTATCATTTACAAGGCAGAAGACTTTTAATTGTTTTTTTGAGGGTATCAGATGAAACTTTATTTTATTAGAAAAATCAAATCGTTTTTTGTACACCACTGGATAGCGATATTTATCACTTTTTTTGTGATACTGGTATTGCTGTTGTGTGTTGTGGGGTTATGGAGTCTGGAATCGTTTTACCGCAGGCAGATGCTTGCAACGATACCGGTTCAGATCTTTATCGGAATGCTTCACGCGCTGATATTCGCCTACATAATTATAAATATGCAGGGGCGAGGGTTTACTACCTTGCGTTCGGGGCAGGTTAAAGCGGAGATGGTAAACATCACGTTCAATGACGTGATCGGTGTGGATGAAGCTAAAATGGAAGCCATGGAAGTGGTGGAGCTGATAAAAGACCGCAAACGGCTCGACAAAGTCGGCGGAAAAATTATACGCGGGCTTCTTATGGTCGGCCCTCCGGGTTGCGGTAAAACATTGCTTGCAAAAGCTATCGCTACCGAGGCGAAAATACCGTTCTTGTCTATGGCGGGTTCGGAATTCGTCGAGGTGTTTGTCGGTGTTGGAGCGTCGCGTATACGAAAACTGTTCAAACAGGCACGGCAACTCGCATATGATCACGGTGCGTGCATCGTGTTTATCGACGAGCTCGATGTTATTGGGCGCGGGCGACAGTTCAGTTTCTTTGGCGGAGGCGGCGAAACCAACAGTACCCAGAACCAGCTCCTTGTGGAAATGGATGGGCTCGGCAACCGCAGGGAAAACATTATCTGTATCGGCGCGACCAACGCCGCGGAAGGTGTGCTCGATGAAGCGTTGCTCCGTCCGGGCAGGTTTGACCGTAAAATATTTATCGGCAAACCGTATGAGGAAGGCAGAGCGAAACTGTTCGAATATTATCTCGCTAAAGTAAAACGCGACCCGAATATCGAAGTACAACGATGGGCAAGAAGAACCGTAGGCAAAAGCCCGGCTGAAATAGAAAATATCGTAAAAGAAGCCGCGCTTATCGCCACAAGAAACGGCAAAGACATAATTAATCATACGGATTTGAGCCAGGCTCTTGAGCGAATTGAGCTCGGATACAAACATCACCGCAAAATCGCCGACCGTGAACTGGTAAATACCGCCTATCATGAGGCAGGACATTTGATCGTTCTCTATTTTCTGCATCCGACTGACGATGTATTCAAAGCGTCTATCGCTACCAGAAAAGAAACTCTTGGCGTTGTTTACCATCAACCACGCGAAGAACTTATCTGTCACGATAAAGAAATTCTTCTGGCGAATATTAAAACAAGCCTTGGCGGATACATCGCCGAAAAAATTAAGTTTAATGTAACCTCAACAGGAGTATCTTCGGATTTCCGCAACGCGATGCGACTTGCGCATCTAATGGTTTGGAATCTCGGTATGTCTGACGGAGTGATTCTCGGTGACTATAACCAGATCGAACACCTGTCAGATTCCGTTAAAGAAAAACTCAACAAAGAGATTGAGCGGATTATACAAGTATGTGCCAAAGAAGTTGAGGATCTTTTGAAAAAGGAAATCGTACTGTTGGACAGATTTTCTCTAGAACTTTTAAAACATGAGGAACTTGATTACGACGAGATTGACGCCATATTTAAAGAATACGGAAAAACACCTTTCGATTACCGTCAGAATTATAAGGACAGAGAACTTGTATATAAGAGTCTGCTTGATGAACGCAACAATTATTTAACCCAAAAGGCTGATAACGGCACTAACGGCGAAAAAACAGCCGGTGCCGCAGGCGAACCCGGCACAAAAGTTGAGACCGATACCGATGTTGACAATTCCTCAGGTTATTACTCGTATCAAATATAAGTGTACTGTTATGTATAATTTAATAAAAAGTATACCTGCCCGGCGTTATTTGTTGATAACGCCGGCGCTGGCTCTTTGCCTGTGGTTTTGCGGTTGCGAGAAACCGTCGTATCCCAAAGACAGACTTATCAAAGATGTAAAAGATATGGTGCGCAAAGAATACGGATACGATATAAAAGCGGTGATTACCGGCAAGACACTCGGTTTGTTTCTTCCTGTACCGCAAATATTTAATTACGATTTATCCGTAAATGAATCGTTCAATCAGAAATCCCAGGACATTTTCTTAAGCGCCGCGCGGGTTGTACTCAGTACAGACGCGGACCTGGATTTTTTTGTAACTCTTTACACAGATCAGGTCAAAGGAATTGATATCAGCATGGTAAGATCCGTTATGGATACCAAAAAACTTCTTCTGGGAGCAATTTCGCGCAACGATTATTACGAAAGAACAGTTTTCCAGTACAAATACAATATCGATATCCTCGCGGAAAAAGCTATCCGCAAATTATTTGAGGATATCCCGCAGAAACGGTCCGGCTCGACGGCTTTTTTTCTGCCCGATAACTCGTTCAACGAATCGTTTTTTTTCGGATACCTTATGGAATCGGAATTGAAAGACCATATATACTATTCGATTTTATCTCTCAAAACAAAACGGACTGCTGAGGAAGAAGTGCTCGTTTACGTAAAAACACGGGAAAACTTCAAACCGAAACCGGGTTACGAAAACTACAGGTTCGCGTTCCCGTCAGGTACGGTTCATGAGTTTATGTTTGATCTGAAAATGCTGAAAGGCGTACTCCCGATAATTGTGAAAAATTATTCTTACCGTGAATCGATAAACGGAACTATTGTAACCAAACCGATGATGTATCCGTTTACTGAAAACGCGGATATTGCCGAGTGGGATAACTACTTTTACCTTGAGGACATAAAACTGCAGGATTTTTTAATCCAGCAACTCGCCACAAAAATTAACCGAAAAATAAACGAGGCGGATAACCCCAAATCGGAAAAACGCGAAGACGATACCGAATCGTTCTCCGAACCTCCATCGGTGGCTATGGCTGAAGGCAAATATCTGGTCGATAACGATACTATCAATCCCGACTCGTTCCAGCTTACGTTCCGGTTTAAAGACAATATCGCGGTGAAAAATTTATCCAAAGATTTTACCGATAACGTGCTGAAATTTTTTAAACGGATACTGCAAAAATATAATTATAATTACTATAATAAACTGATTTTTTTGTCTTCGGACGGTGAAGTGATAAATTCATTTGATAAAAGTACCGTAGATAGATTACAATTGGAAGATAAATCTTGGAAATCTATCATAAGGCCAAGCCAGT
Organism: uncultured bacterium; assembly: GCA_964451165.1. Taxonomy (GTDB): domain Bacteria; phylum Auribacterota; class Auribacteria; order Auribacterales; family Auribacteraceae; genus CAYVGJ01. The sequence goes on along the minus strand of CAYVGJ010000030.1, from coordinate 4,907 downwards.
ACTAAAGGAGAAAATCAAGTGAACCGGCATCAAATGATATTAGCAATAGCCGTTTTTTGCGTTTTTGTGAGCGGATGCAATATAAAAAATATACCTCCCGATCCGCCTGAAGTTATTCAAGGTATTCAGAATACAACCTCCGATGTAGGGACTGCCGTATCCGGAGCCGGCGAACAGGGAATCACGACAGTGGATTCAGTCGGTTCGACTACTGGAGTTAAAAACGTTATCAAAGGTGTCGGGAAAGCTGTCGTTGATACATCTGAAAATATCGGACAGGAACAAAAAGGCAAAGTCATGGGTAAGGATATGACCATATTCCCGCCTGAGGCTGAAGAAGATGGAAAAGTAATCAAAATCGATTTCTAACAAATCCCCGAAGATAAAATGAGAAGATTTTTATTCGTAATGTATGTTCTTATAACAGGTATCGCGCTTTTTTGCGGCGGTTGCGCTGTTAAAATCCCGTTTATCGGTTCGGATAAAAAAGAGGATCTGCCTGGAAAAGGGAATGAGACTTTTTATTTCGAAACAGAAGACGGATGGCGCCTTGCCATAGATCATTATCTGCCTGAAACAAAAAAAATCAGTAACCCTATGGTTCAGGAAAACGGAAAGAGAACCCCTGTTATTCTGTGTCATGGGCTGGGATTGAACAGCTATTTCTGGGATATCACACCGAAACTGTCGTTCGCGAGGTATCTTGCTTCCAATGGGTACGATGTATGGGTAGTATCGCTTCGCGGATCGGGCACAAGCACTAAAAACGGGTTCAGCGTACTTAGAAACATAGCTTATATGCGCCAGGGCGAAATAAACGGTGCATCGTTCAGCCCGTTCAAATTCGACTGGAATATCGATCATTATATCCGGTTCGATATACCCGCGGCGATAAATTTTGTCAAAGAGAAAACCGGCGCAAAAAAAGTAACATGGGTAGGCCACAGTTTAGGCGGTATGATCATGTATGCTTACGCTTCTCTTTACGACGTGCAGGATGTTCAGGGTATGGTTACCATAGGATCACCCATAATTGTGCCGCAACCCCCGAATAATATCCTTCAGGCGTTCATAAACAATAAAGTCCTCTTTAAATCGTTTCTGATAATAAATACACGAACCGGCGCGACAAGCATGGCAAATTTCCACAACTTCATAATCACTCCCGATGAGATTCTTATGTATAATCTGGAAAATGTCGAGGACTGCATTGTGAAAAAAACACTAAAATATGTTGTTGAGGATATTCCTGTCGGTGTAACTGATCAGGTACTAAGTATGATACGTAACCGCGACTTCATGTCGTATGACGGATCGATAAATTACGCGGAAAAAATCGAGCGGATAAGTATGCCGGTTATGTTGTGTTGCGGTGTAGGCGATAATATTGCCCCGCCCGAAAGCATAAGGATTGTGTACCACAACATATCCTCTGCAGACAAGACGTTCAAAATGTTTGGCACTGCCAACGGACATGTCCATAACTACGGCCATAACGATTTGGTTTTAGGCAAAAACGCGCGGAAAGAAGTTTACCCTGAAATACTCGACTGGCTAAATAAACATACCCGACTGTCCGAATAAATAATATGTTTTTTTACTGAAAATAAATCTATAAAAAGGTAAAATACGGGTATGAAACTTTACAGAATTTTTTGTTTAATGATTGCAGTTTTATTTATTTCTTTAACATCCGAGGCAGGTATGGAAAAGTATCCTTATTTTTTTACCGATAAAAACAACTATTTTTCTCTTATTCCGCCAGCCGGATGGGAAGGGCGCGATGAGTTCCCGGAAGATGGGCGCAGTAAAGTGGTTTTTTCTCATAAAGACGCGCAAACCGGCAAAAAGGTAGAACTGGCTATACTCGCCTATCCGGTTGATGTTGCGCGCTCAAAACAATCGCTTGTGAATTTTGTCGAAAACAGGCTGAACATGCTTAAACAGAAGTCTAAATGCGAAGTTACACCTCTTAAAGACGAAATTATCGCCTCATCCGGTTTCGTTCAGTATGAAGTTTTGATAAACAACTCAAAAATACTCAATTTTGTCGGGTATCCCGCGGGCAAAATCTGTATGACAATAGCTTTTTCCGCGCCCAATGAAGTCTATTACGATTACCTGACATCCGTTAAGCAGAGCCTTGAGTCGATGCTTATCCTCAAAGGGTCGCTTAAGAAAGATGATGAAGCTATAAAAAAACAAAAATTAGCCTGGTATCAGAAACAAGCCTCGATTATGTTCGATAACAACCAGTATAAATACGCGATGGATTTTCTGCAGGACGCGCTGAAAGAATATCCAAATGACGCCCAGCTAAATTACCAGATGGGATTTGCCTGCCAGAAACTTAACGATTTCAATGCCGCGCAGATATCTTACCTGAAGGCTATTGAAAATAAAAACGGGTTTTGGGAAGCATATTTTAGAATCGGACAGGTTTTTTATAATAATGAGAATTATCAGGATGCGGAAAAGAGTTTTATAAAAGCCCTTGAGATAAATCCGGATTCAATTGAACTGAAAAACGATCTGGCAATAGTTTACAGAAAAACAAAACGATCGGATTTGGCAATAGGCCTATATGAAGAGATTCTCCAGATAAACCGCAAAAATGTGCCCGTCTTATTTAATCTGGGCAGAGCTTATTCTGAAGAAGGTAAATATGATAAGGCGTATAAATGTTTCAGCGAATGCATGAATATCGAACCGGATAACCCGCAGGTTCTGGTTAATCTTGCCGTGTGTCTTGCCAGGGACAAAAAATACAACGAGGCGAAAACGTTATGCGAAAGAGCCCTTGAACTCGATCCGACTATTGAAAAAGCGCGCGCTATTCTTTCTGATTTAAAAAAATTTACCGAAAAGTAACATTTCTGCTCTACCATGGGATTTCACAATCCATCGCTTCTGACCAGCATAAAACAGGATGTAAGCATCTTTCAAAAAGCTTTTGTTTCTTTTAACAAAAAGAAAGAAATCTTTTATTTAATTTTTATTCCATTATTTTTTTGTCAAAACCGATGCGTTTTGGAAACAATCATCAGTCTAAACCAATAGTTTTTAGAAAACCTATGTTTACTTTTGATTCTGGATTCCCGCTTTTGTAAAAATGGGACTAAAACACTAAAAGTATTTTTCTATTTCCATATTTTCTGCATTGCTTCTCAATGAGGCCGATTATGATTTTTAGAGAAAGTCAAACACTAAAAAATCATTTTTTAAGGTTTACCCAACAGGTAGATCAGTATATTTTTTGAAAACAATATATAGTATGCTGTAATAAATAACGTATAAGATATAGAAATAAATATTGATACATTAATATATAATGTGCTATATCTATAAACAATAGATATACAGCATGAACTGATTTATAGCAACCGATGAAAGTATTTGGATTTAAGAAAGGAGACTCTTATGAGCGGGATTACAGTCTGGCTTGAAGTTAACAAAATTAGAGTGGAAAACAGGATACGCAAAAACTATTCGCATTTGACTGATTTTGTTATTGCGCTTAAAGAAAAAAAGGAACTGGAGATTCCGATACTGGTTGCGTGCAGACAATGTATAAGAACCGGATGTCCTGATTACCGTGGTGGTTCAGATCAAACAAGTATATGTTGCAATAATATGCTAATACGTGGGTTATGCCTCGCTACCGCCTGTTTGCTTGATGGAGCCACTCGGCTTGAGGCGGCGAAAAAACTTAACTGGAATAAGATAAACTGTATTGTGGTTGAGAAACAAAATGAATCGTGGATGAAAGAGGTTGAGATAATAACAAATACCATGAGAAAACCGTTTGATTTGTGGGAAAAAGTCCAGGCGGCGCTGGCGCTTGAAGAGCAGGAACGCATGCTGGCGCAATCGCGCTCAAAAGCGGGTGTAGCTCGCGATGCCGGAGATTGCGGGCGATGGCGCGATATAGTGGCGAAAAAATCGGGGTTTAAGTCGGCAAACAGTTTTCTTGCGGCGAAAAAAGTATTTCTCGATGCTCATCCGCGGATCCGATCGCTTGTGGAAGGTGGGGGATTAAAGGTAACGCAGGGCGCGGTTCTGGCAAGGTATCCGGAATACCGGCAGGTTCAGGCGGCATATCTTATTGAGAAATCCGCGGAGATATCGAGGAATGAGGGTAAAAAAAGCGCGCGGGCAGTGAGCTTTATTATACATAAACTTATGCCACAAGGAGAATTGGTTGAGGTTTTGCATGATAAATTGTCGAGTGGAGAGATAGAAACTTATTCCGGGTTGGAGAGTTTCGCGCGAAATGAGCATAAATACGCAAAAATCAGAAAAAACGAACCTGCTCGAGACTGTCTTCAAAACCGATCCGAAACCGTACCGGATAATGAAAACATAGGTTTACGGGAGTGTATTAACTCAATTTCCGAAAAAGTTACCGGGTTAGTGGTTTTGGATTCGGAGACAGATAAGATGAACAAAGAAGAAACCCTGAATCTTGACAATGATCTCGCGAAAATAATGATGGCGGTAAAAACGTGCCGTGATTACCTCAGAATAAAGAGCGTTCACTTTGATAATTCGTTCTCACAACTGGCGAAAGAGTATACGAACGATTTCAAACGGGCCGTCCGTTTTTTCTCGATAGATTTTCCCCGGCAAATTAGAAATCTCGAGCCGGATCAGGTTGATGATATGCATTATACTTTCCATAACGCCATAACGATTCTCCACAAGGCGGCTTTATTGACCACAAAGAATTCGCGGAGATAATCTCCGTCCTGCCAACCCTGCAAACCGGGTGAACCGACCCCGCATCGCGGTTCACCCGGTTAAAAAAGAAAAGCAATGGAAACTTTAGCTAAATGTAATTTGTATTAAAAAACAGGATGCGAAGCATCCTTACAGCAAGGTTTTGTTTCTTTTTCAAAAAGAAAAAG
>CAYVGJ010000029.1:32601-36400 GCA_964451165.1 uncultured bacterium | reverse complement strand
CACCATCGGCGCCGAGCGTCTGCGCGCAGATGAGCGAGCCGACATCCGCGCCCAACCCCGGCCCGTGGATGTACTGCGCCCGCACCTTGCCCCGCGCGTCGAACTCCGCGACTACGCAATCGCCATCGTAAAGAAACCCTGTCAAAGATCCGTCTTCTTTTATGGAGTAGACCCGCTGTCCGTCTCCATTATAAATATATTGTATATGGTTTACGCCTGTCAAGCCCTGATAATAAACGTTGGTCAACCTGTCGAGCGCGTCCCACAAATATATTGTCGATCGCCCGTTTCGCGATTTGTAAACCAGATTCCCGTTGTTGGATACGATGTTTACTATACGCTTTTATCAGTTAATAATAAAAGGATTTTTATATTTTACTTTTTTAGTGAAGAAAAACAAAGATGTAAAATACCGTGGTCAAATTCAGAATATCTCAAAAAATTGAATCCAGATTTTCGCCATCTTCATAATCTTTATCTGGTAAGTGGAATTTGAGTTCGTCGATCCAAATTGTACCTTTTTGTTTTCCGGTAAACGAAATTATAAACGATCCCATTTCAGTTAAATCGATATTTTCAAAATCGGAAATAGGAATAACTGCTTCCTGCCAGGTTGTCTTAACACCATGTTTCAAATACTTATTTATTGAGCCCGAGTTTGAAAAATTAGAACTCAACTGACCATTTCTATCCGCGAGACCGATTTCAAAATCTTCTCCACCTTTAGCACCTTTAACTTTAAAACTAACTTTTATAAAATCACATAAATTATAATACCCATTATTAGTTTCGTTCATATTCGAACAATATCCGCACCAACCTTTATCTTTCTTTTCATATTCGAGTTTCAATGAATATCCTTTCTCAGCATAAAATATTTTTTCATCAAGTGTATATTTGCAAAATGAAGGGAGTTTACTGTAACAACTGGTTTTTCGATTCAATAGATTCATATGTTTATTATAATTGAAATCATCAAGCATTAAATATCCTTTTTTGTATACTGATTCAATCGAATAAGCATATAACTCTTTATAATAGAACCTCAGATCATCTATCAAAACAAATCCTTTTTCACCTTTTGGAAAAACAAAAACCAGAGCCAAAACTTTTGTGATATCAGAGTCATGTAAACAACTGACAGGAATCTTAACTGTAGACATTTTATCCGATATCACGGGATTTAAAAACTTTTTGATATTTCCAATCAGAGCAGTTTTATTTGCCATGATTTCCTGAATACCGAAATTTATTGATTCACAATCGGAAATTCCTTTGATAGATAAGGAAATATAAGAATAACGGGATAGATCGCCGATTATGGTTACATAGAACATAGTATTAGTATAAGAAGAATTAGAGCAATTGTAATTTAATTTTATCGGTTCATTGTTCCAAACAAATTCAATTTCTTTATGTAGATCCGGTATATTTGCGTTTTGATTTATCTGCGAGTTATAAAAACCATATAGGGTTTCCTTATCTGACAGGCTGAATTTTGATTCCCGATTAATGGAATAATTTATTTGGGATAAATCATCACACACGATTCCAATTCTGCCTCGGTAAAATAGATTACCGTTTCGGTCTCCAAAAACGCCACCCGGATTAGTTTGGGGAATATCGTAGAGTGTATCCCATTTTTTTCCTGCCGAACCAGTTTTAGAAACAGCAATCGATGGATTACCCAACAATGCAACACAGCATAATATAATTATCAGGCAGAAATTTTTACCATACAGACTGCAGACCATTCCAGTTTCCTCTTTATAACATTTCACTTAAGGATTCAGATCATTATTTGTCCGAGGATAAGGCCTTACCGTTTGCCATGTGGTAAACGGAGAATTCGAAATTGTTCTAATCAATATGGATTCGCCGGGTTTTATTGTCCTTGTGCATTGAGAGTTATCCATATATCTCCATCGATACGGTTTTTCAGGTGTTAATTCACCTGTATAATAATATACAGCAAGATCATATCTCTGGGTTTGCGGATTCCAGAAATATATTTTATCCGAGACTCGCGAAGTTGTGCCTCCGGCAAAACCGTTTTCAATCAACTTGCTGTTTTCAAGAGACACTTCAGTTGAATACGGCCATCCAGCCATAGTGTAATCATTGGTTTTTATTGGAATACTTATGATATCTTCCATCTGCACTTTTCCAACCATCGGGATTTTTAAACTTGTATATCCCTGGGGAATGGTTAAAAGCAAACCCGCGCCATTATAAATAATATCGTTACCGACTTCCTTCGATCCATCAATAGAAAACCATAATTTATTATCCGCATATTCAGCTACATATGCATCAACAGACAAACCGGCATTCCAGTATGTTATTGAAGCGGAAAGAGAAGGAATTGCGTTCGCGGGCAAAAACCTGCAGTCCAAGACTTCGTTTAAAGTTTCAGCGGATCCAACTTTTGCGATAAAATTTCTTCCTTGATATAAATGAATATTTTTAATAAAACCTATATCCTTTGATCCCCATGAATCTCCTGAATTAATCGAACCTGCTTCAATTATCCTATAATATCTTACGGATACATCTTTAGGATGAATACGATCATCATCGGTTCCTGTAATACCATCTATTCCAGGGCCACCCATATCTTCAAATATCCCATTAACGGCATTACCGGCAAATTTCCAGTCAGGCCCAAAGGAAAAATGATCTATTTCATCATCAAGATACCAAATTTCGTATTGTTTTCCTGTTGTTGTATTGAAAGATATTTTCACGGCCGAGTCATTTTCCAATTCGATAGTCATATTAAGAGGATTTCGCATAACATTTACAGTAAACGAAACTGAATTTTCCCCGCCGTCATCATCAGTTATGGTAATTTCGGGGGTATATATTCCATTAAAATTAAAAATGTGTTCCGTATTTATCAGCCCATTTGTAACTGTAAATTGATCATCAGTTCCATCTTTCCAATCGATTCGGGCAGTGTGTGTATCCAGTGTTCCCGGGTCAACGTATGTTGCCTGCATCAAAACGACGGATTCACCTTCAATAATTGTGAAATCCTGTATGAAATCAATCTCAGGCGCGACATTGTGTACATTTATCATTGCATAATCTTCAGAGAAATTTCCCTTTTCATCTGTTATACGTAATCTTACAATGGTTTGTGTGTTATCGTTCCATATTACTTCTGGAGCTATACCTGTTGTATCATAACCGCCATCATTATCTATATCCCATTGATAACTTGTTATTGTTGTGTTTGTAGCAATGCTGGCGCCGGCATTCAGGTTAAATGGTACACCTTCATATGCATTATAAACCCCTCCGGCGTTTGCGATCAATATTTGCGGAACATCAATTTCTTCCTGGGTTGCTGTTAGGGATGGTTCTGTTTGATCAGACTCAATATATGCATACCCTGTCGAAGTATCGGGGACAGTTATGTTTTTTACCATCAGCTTATATTCCACCGTACCCGATTGATATGGAGCGAGATATCCCAGTTCCCAGACAATAACATTTTCCGCATTTGCAGTTTCAGTGGCAGAAGGAGGCAGTATATCAAAAACCAAACCGTTTTCCGGATTGTTAGCGGGTGCAGGGCCGTCAGCCTGGATATAACCGCCACCGCTAATCTCAAACGGGTTAATATAGGTATCATTGTCAAACATATCTATAATTTTTGTTCTGGTTAGGGTTTCACCGGACATATTGCGATAATATAAAGTAAACTTTACTGTATCTCCAGGAGAGATAGAAAGGCTTCTGTCGGTATCGATCCATAAATAACTTGATTTTTCAACGACTAATTTTTCGTCAT
>CAYVGJ010000029.1:30548-32501 GCA_964451165.1 uncultured bacterium | reverse complement strand
TTCTGAAGTTCCTTCCAGATATATTGAAGAATATATTTCTGTTTCATTGTCCGGATCAGGTGAATCTGTTTCAAATTCTATATCGGTTGAATGAACATAAAGATCAACTTCAGGTTTAATAATCATCTCACCCTTGACATTAAGGAGAAAAGTTGCTTCTCCTTCAGTAAATGAATCGTCAATCTTAAACCTGATATCATAAGTTCCTTCATTATCCGGTGTTCGGACAGATAATTTTAAATTGCCCGAAGCTGTGGTATATCCACTGAAAACACCATCGATTTGCCCGTCGTTATCAAATAATGTAGATATCGCGGAGGCACCAAGAACTAAATAGTCTGAGTTTCCTTCTATTTCCGGAAAATCATAATATGATTGTACATTGGGCGTAAAAGAATATTTTTTATATATAGAAACCGGTAAATTAGCGATTATAGATACAGGTGGTTTTATTCCTGACGGATTGCCAACTTTGATTAGTTTTGTTCCCGCGTTATCAGATGAATCAAGTTCTTTGAAATCCGGATGCGCAGTCAGGTCAAGAAATGCCTCTACTTTAATGGCTTTATAACCCGCTGTTGTATTATATGTAAAATCAATATCCCTATTGCTATATGCCGGGATATTGATATTTTCCAATGATCCTATCAACCGTTCATTGTTGTCCGGGCTGAACTCATAGAAATTAACGGTTGTGTCTTCGGAATTGTCTTTTCCGAGATTCGATATATTCGCGCGAATTTTCACAGTGAATACACCTGAATTATCTATTTCCTCAATTTTTGTAATGTTTTCTGATTTTATAAATAAATTTACTTGCTTAAATTCAGAAACGGGCGGGCCTACAAACAGGTTCGTTGTAAATTCTCCGGTAGTCGTACCATCTGAAACTGCAATTGTCATCAGGTAAACACCTTCACAATCAGGTGGATTTATCGATTGAGTGTATACTCCGTTATCTTTTGTATATTCTCCTGAGAAAGTCGCCAATACATTTGCTTCATTGTCCGGATCGTGGACAATTATTTTTCCCTCGGCTCCCATAACATTATAATTGTTATCACCTGGAATTAAAGAAATATCATAATACGCTTCGGCGCTTATAGAAACGGATCTATTACTCGGTGTATAAACAGGTTTTGATTTAACAATTATCCATGCATCAGGCGGAGTGTCGCTTCCTATTTTAATTCTACGTGTAGCGACATTATTGTCTTCTTTTCTCTCGCGGATATCGTTATCCGGGTCTACCACAACCTTGATAATTTTCCATCCTTGCGAAAAACTTGCCTGAATACTCGCAACCTTAAAATTGTCATTTTTATTCATTACAACTGTAGTTGTTCCAATTAAAGTATCCGTATTATTTATCTGATCATATTCATAGAAATTAACCACTACCGAACCATCGAATTTATGTCCTATATTGTGAACGCGCGCATTGATCGTTATTATTTCATTTGCTTCAGGTTCTTTATTTGAGAATGATATAAACCCTTTTTCCATTTGCAAGTCAATTGCTCCAACTGATGTTTCCCTGGGATTTTTTTCATCTTTCTTTAAATTCTTATTCTCAATATTGCTCTTATCAACAGCAGTTACCCCAACATAAAAAGTATTATCGCGATTGATATCCAGATCGAATCTAATAATTCCTTCATTATCCACTGTTTCCATTACCGGTATCATGCCTTTGACATTTTTAAAATGATTTTTACTTGTATAGATGCAATAATTTTTTAATTTAGTTTGATCAGGTATGTGTTTCCATTTGAATTTAATATCAGCAGATGTTTCTGTACTATTTAATAATTCATACTCTATAACATCAGGATTAGGCAGAACTGTAGTCGCATCATAAATTATTCCCGCACTTTCGTTACCGTCATAATCAAACGTAGTGATCTTAAGCAATACTGTATCATTTACCGGAATGTCATTAACGTAAAATCT
>CAYVGJ010000029.1:26985-30448 GCA_964451165.1 uncultured bacterium | reverse complement strand
TGGTAAATGATGATTGGCCTTTATTGCCTGCTCTATCTTTTGAATACAGTTCGATCTGATTATCACCTTCTTTAAGTCTGACCTCAAAAGACCACATCGTTGATGCATTCAATGCGACAACCTGCCTATGAGTTTGTCCGTCATAATACCAGATAGAAGTATTTGTATCTTTAATGCCTTGTATAGAATAATATCTTCGGGATGCAGGTGATGAAACAGGATCGATTAGCGGAGAAGATGGAGGCAATCGGTCCGATTCGGCCTGAACTACTTCAGATAAATCACCTTCGATATTAAAAGTGTTCACAGCAGTGATTCCATAATACCATATGCCATCTGTAGAAGGTAAATCGTTATAATCTCTAGCCGTTAATAGCTGAGAATTTATTTTTACCGCTTCTTCTTTTGAGTTAAACGCCTGATTTGACCTGTATATATTATAACCGGTTATGTATTGCGATACTGAAGCCGACCAGTTTAGTCTAATTACGCCATCGGGCAAGGATTGTGTAGAAACTGAAGCTGGAGCAATAGGGGATTGCACCTCTACACTCACAAATGTGGCATTTGATTTATCACCAATGGCAGACCCATTACGGTTATACCTGGCGGCAACCTGAATTTTGTTTAAACCATTTTCGAGCATCAAGGTATTGTTGAAATTTCCTTCGCTGTCAACTAAACTCGGTATACCAATTTCGGAATCATTATCATAGAAAATAATAACAGTATATTGTTCTGCTGTTCCAGAGAAAGTCACAGATGGATTATTTGTTGAATGTCCATCCTGTGGTTGCATGATAACCGGTATAGATGGAATACCCAAAACTAAAGATAAATTATAAACAGCTTCTGTTGTATGCAACAGCGAATCATACGCTACAATCTTCAACTGATAAATACCATCGTTATATTGTGTTACATTCCAGAAAAATTTATAGATTGCCGGACCATCATTATCTACATAACACTGTGTATTATTTAAATAAAACTCGACTCTGTTGACTCCGGCAGGGTCTATCGCATTTATGCTGAATTCACCAGGTTTGACAATTACAGCACCATTTGTAATTGGCGCACTATTAAATTTCAAATCGGACATTTCCGGTCCAACAGAATCCGGAACAGGAGAAGCATTAACAGTTTGCACTTCTTTGTACTCCTCATCCGTCAGATTAACCGATGTAACAGCGAAATAATAAGTTACGTTATTGGTTAAACCGTTTATCCTTGCTGAATTTGTTGCAACTGTTGTAGCCGGTGTTTTTCCATCAACCGATGTAAAATTAATCGTATCATAATATACACCATAATGTTTCAACAAATTTCCCTGTGAAATATGGTTCCATGTCAAATCGACATAACCATCCGATGGAACGGCTGTTATGTTAGCCACATTAGGATTCGGTAATAACGTTGTTGTGCTTCGTGATATGCCACTGCTTTCATTATTGCTCGCATCACGAGACTTTATTGTTATACTATAAGACTGCCCTGAGTTTAATCCAGTTGCTTCATAATTGTTGCTGGGATATGCTACATAATATTTACTACTATTTACATAAACATAATAACCGATGAGATCGTTTAAACTGTTCGCAGAATGATCCCACGATATCTGAAGTTTGGTCGGTTGTTTTTGAATCTGGAGATTCGTTACATTTTCAGGTGCGACAGAATCAACAGGTGTTGCTGAGAATATCTTAAATCCAGAAGATATCGACTGTCCCTGATTATCAACAGCAATCACAACAAAATAATATGGTGTGTTTCTAAGAAGATTCTGTTCATGATAAGTAAATGTACCTGCCAGTACAGATGCTTTTGGTGTGAGTAAATTCAAATTTGAATAAACGTCCTGCGCTGTTTCAATATAAATATTATAATGATGTATATCTGTTTGTTGCTGTTCATTATATCCGGTCCAGTCAAGATACGCTTCTGTACCAATCCCGTTTGGATTTATCGATAATGACTCGATACGGGTTGGAGGTATATCGCTATATATAAAATCATTAACTACAGATCCACTCTGATTGCCCGCTCTATCCCTTGAAAAAATTTCAATATGATTATTTCCTTCAGCCAAAGTTATTACATACGACCATTCGGTTTCTACATTTACCGGTATAATCTCAATGTTATTTAGCCAGATTGATGAATTTGATTCTTTTGTACCTAAAAGTGTCTTTTTCCGATAATGCGGTGGATTCAAAACAGCCGGGTCAATAACAGGTTCTGAAGGAGCAATGCTGTCTATAGTAAATAAATCATCGCTTTTATCTTGTATATTGCCTTCCGAACCGGTAATCCGTATCCTGGCTTTCGATGTATCTTTATCTGTAGGTACTGTCCATTGATATGGAGTCGCTGTTCTTAAAACAGTTCCTATAGTAGACCATGTTGCATCGCCATCATTACTGAATTCTATCGTAATATACTGACCGGACAATTCGAATGAATCCCAACTGATATTAATTGTCGTTCCACCTTTTATATATTCACTGCCATTAGGATAAATCAATTTAATATCTGTTTGTAGCGGATCTCTTCCTATATTCACCTCATCACCGTCATTTACTCCGTCGCCATCGGTATCAGGATTAAGCGGATTTGTGCCGTATCCCCATACAACCCGGCTCCCGTATACTCCCAACCCACTCCCATCCTGGCCGTTACTCTGCCACGCGCAATAATAATTCACTCCATCGCTGGCAACCACCGGATAATACTGATCTCCTGTAGTGTACTTATTTATCTTAAACTCACCGCCAAGCATTTTCCCGCTTTTATCCACACATCTCCCTATTACATCACATGTCCAGGTAGAACCGGTATTTTCCAGATAATCCATCCACGTAACCAGATAATTTCTGCCGTTGCTCACTACCGATGGATTGGTTTGATTATAATAAGTGTGTGTGTTTAGCCTGAACTCCAGCCCGAGTTTATTGCCGTTGCCATCCAGCCGTTGCCCAAATACTCCGAAATAACTGCCATCCTGATTGTTACTTTGCCACACTACAAGATAATTTTCCCCATCACTGCTTACCGTTGGTGTATCCTGACTATAAGGATTGTATGTGCTTATCTTTGTTTCAGAACCGATCTTTCTTCCCTCATTATCGTAATACTGACCGTATATACCGTAATCGCTTCCATCCTGGTTTTGACTGTTCCACACAACAAGAAAGTTTTTACTGTTACTCGCCACTGATGCATTATTTTGATTATATGAGGTATACGTATTTATTCTGAACTCGGTCTGATTCGCGTAATTGGCTATTATATTTCCATCGTTATCCAGCAACCTGCCATATACGCCATAGTTGCTTCCATCATTGCCTGCATAATATACCAGCAGGTACCTGTTGCCGTAATAAGCCACCGACGGATTATACCTGTCATTACCCGTTAACTCCTTGTATGAACCTATCTTATTGCCCAACCTGTCGCAATACTG
>CAYVGJ010000029.1:13154-26885 GCA_964451165.1 uncultured bacterium | reverse complement strand
TACCCGTTAACTCCTTGTATGAACCTATCTTATTGCCCAACCTGTCGCAATACTGGCCCAATATTTTGCTACCGCTTCCATCCGCTTGCGAATGTTCCCAGACCACCAAATAACTTTTCCCATCCGATCCTACAGCGGGGTTACTCTGCTTTGTGCTCAAATTCGGGCTTATACGCAGATCCTGCCGTATCCGGTTACCATATACATCCAGTATCGTAGCATATATACCATAAACTGAACTCCTCTCCATACCACCGTAACCCTGCCACGCAACAAAATAAGTACCGTCATTATAAGATATCGACGGCATACCCTGTTCACTCAGCGTATTTACGTTTAACATTAATTCGCTGTCAACGTAATTAGCTTTGTCAAATGCGTCTATTAAACCGTCATTGTCGCTGTCTTCTTTATTCGGGTTTGTGGTTAAATAAACTTCATCGTCTACGGTTAACCAGTCGTTATCACAATCAAACTCCGATACCTTTTCCGACGGGTTACTGAGATTCACGGATTCAACCAGATCCGTTTTCCCGTCGCAATCGCTATCCATATTAAACGGATTCGACCAGTAATAATATTCCTGCGCGTTTGTCAATCCATCACTGTCATTATCCAATTCGCTATCATTAACCAGCGGATTAAGCCCTACTGATATCTCCCACGCGTCTACCATGCCATCGTTATCCGTATCCTCGGAATTCGGGTTTGTGCCGTAAACAAATATCTCGTCATAATCAGTTTTGCCGTCTGAATCGGTATCCGTTTTTAGCGGATCGGTTTTGTATATGCCGGTTTCATCACCGTCATTTACTCCGTCGCCATCGGTATCAGGATTAAGCGGATTTGTGCCGTATCCCCATACAACCCGGCTCCCGTATACTCCCAACCCACTCCCATCCTGGCCGTTACTCTGCCACGCGCAATAATAATTCACTCCATCGCTGGCAACCACCGGATAATACTGATCTCCTGTAGTGTACTTATTTATCTTAAACTCACCGCCAAGCATTTTCCCGCTTTTATCCACACATCTCCCTATTACATCACATGTCCAGGTAGAACCGGTATTTTCCAGATAATCCATCCACGTAACCAGATAATTTCTGCCGTTGCTCACTACCGATGGATTGGTTTGATTATAATAAGTGTGTGTGTTTAGCCTGAACTCCAGCCCGAGTTTATTGCCGTTGCCATCCAGCCGTTGCCCAAATACTCCGAAATAACTGCCATCCTGATTGTTACTTTGCCACACTACAAGATAATTTTCCCCATCACTGCTTACCGTTGGTGTATCCTGACTATAAGGATTGTATGTGCTTATCTTTGTTTCAGAACCGATCTTTCTTCCCTCATTATCGTAATACTGACCGTATATACCGTAATCGCTTCCATCCTGGTTTTGACTGTTCCACACAACAAGAAAGTTTTTACTGTTACTCGCCACTGATGCATTATTTTGATTATATGAGGTATACGTATTTATTCTGAACTCGGTCTGATTCGCGTAATTGGCTATTATATTTCCATCGTTATCCAGCAACCTGCCATATACGCCATAGTTGCTTCCATCATTGCCTGCATAATATACCAGCAGGTACCTGTTGCCGTAATAAGCCACCGACGGATTATACCTGTCATTACCCGTTAACTCCTTGTATGAACCTATCTTATTGCCCAACCTGTCGCAATACTGACCTAATATTTTGCTACCCCCTGAAACGCTATTTTCCCAAACAATAAGATAATTGCCATCTTTGTCGGCAGCCAGATTTGGATTATATTGCGATGTTGTTAAATCAGGGCTAATTTTAAATTCAGTCCCGATTTTATTTCCATATCGATTTAGCATAATAGCATATATATCGTAACAATTAGGTGTTGGTTGTCCGTAACTTTGCCAAACTACCATATAGTTTGTACTATTTGAAGCAATCGACGGATTTGATTGATTAGATATTTTTGTTATATTCAAATCATTTTCAAAAGAAACGTAATTAATTTTATCGATAGAATCAATTAATCCATCATCATCACTATCATTATCAAACGTTTTTGTATTAAAATTTGGTTCTTCTAAATCAGTAAGCCAATCGTTATCTGTATCCAACTGAGCAAAAGCAACTTTTGTAACGCACAAAATAAAAATAAAAATTTTTAAGAAAACGTTTTTTGTCATTGAATGCTCCCTTTAATATGTTTTTATAAATTATTATTTATTATAAAATCTGTAATAGTTTGAAATAAAAGACATATTCTCATATAAGAGTAAATAATTAAGTTATGTGGACGTTTACTGGATTAATATGTTATAAAAAATTAATACAATATATAAACAATATTTAACATAATTTGTTACATTTTAATATATATATTGTGTTAGAAATAAAATATATTATTAATTTTACCTATTTACACAATATTCTATGCATGTTACAGTTGCACTATTTCATGTAGAATATCGTTTGCTCCAGCATTTAGTAAGGCAAACCATTTGCTGAATAAGAAAAGCTTTTCCGAGATAAATAGAACAGCAAATATTCTTGATAAGATGCCAAAATCGGTTCAGTCTAAAGCAAAGACAATGTTTCACGATATGTATTTATCTCCGACTAAAACTGATGCATTAAAAGCGTATGATGCGTTTATACAGACATATAACTCAAAGTATTCTAAAACCTGTGGATGTCTTATAAAAGATAAGGATGATTTATTTACCTTCTACGATTTTCCTGCGGAACATTGGGTGCATATACTGACAACAAATCCGGTTGAATCGACTTTTGCTACGGTTAGATTACGCACTAAGAAGACAAAAGACTGCGGATCGAGATTAGCAACCCTGACAATGGTTTTCAAGCTAGTCAAAGAGGCAGAGAAAACCTAGCTTAGATTGCGAAGTTATAAGCTGATCTCTTTGATTTTTGAAGGAAAAACTTTTATTGATGGAGTGTTAAGCGCAGCATGAAAATCAAGGATACGCCACTTTCCCAAACACTACATTTGACAATATCTTTTACGAATTCTTCGCCTGACACTACTCTCCCCTGCCATAATCGAAGCCATTTTTAGAGGTGATGAACCGTCCGGGTTATCGCTTCGAACCCTGACCGCCCAAATCCCGATCAACTGGGAAGAACAAAAAGAAAAGTTTGGATTTTAAATGTCAATTAATTCATTTTTATGGATGATTTTAATATTTTGGTTTCTTATTCCAAATATTTTTCAAAAAGCCATCTCTTCCTGAACCGGTACTATAAAGTTTATATCGATTTGGATTTTTTCTACAGAAATCTTGATGATATCCTTCTGCTATATAGAATGTTTGCGCTGGTTTTATTTCCGTTACCACTGGATTATCGAAAAGGCCTGATTTGTTAAGCTTGTTCTTTGACGCAATTGCTATTTGTTTCTGTTCATCACTATGAAAAAAATTGCCGTTTTGTATTGGGAACCTCTATCTGCAAACTGTCCTATTTTATCGGTTGGGTCAATATTTTGCCAAAAAATATCAAGCAGATTTTCATAAGAAATTAAAGATGGGTCATAGGTTATTTCAACTGCTTCATAATGGCCTGTGGAACCAGTGCATACTTGTTCGTATGTCGGATTTTTGACAGTTCCTCCGGTGTACCCTGAAACCACATCGACAACACCTTTTATCCCTTCAAATGGAGGTTCCATACACCAAAAACAACCGCCTGCAAAAGTTGCTTTTTCGTAATTTTCTTTAGCAATGGCATTTTCTATCATAATTATAAGAAATAAAACCATGTATATTTTAATAATCAATTTATTCATATTAAAAAAGATCACACTATTTTTGATTGGTTTAATAAAGATATATTTGTACTTATTCCTGTGCAAATTCCACTTTATGCAAGCGGTAAATTTATTTTCACAAATTATAACAAAAAAAACATTTATTATTGGTACTTTTAAGCACATTTTTCATTTACGGTAACGTTTGCTATGGCGATGAGATACGAAATTTTCAAAAAATGGCTTTTTGTAACTCGTTGATAAAAAGCAACCGCAAATTACAGGACGCACTTGAGCGAGTCCTGTGATTTTAGAGAAAATCGGCTCTCTGATGGGATTTTAGCCATTTTTGTGTCGAAAATTGAGTTAACGCGAGTCCTGTGGCATGGGTAGAATGGAAATATGCATTTGTCTTTATAATAAGCATATATAAAAACAGCTCACCGGGGTTTATCCGATAAGCTATGTTTTTATACAGATTTAATACATTACATCAAGTTGGTGGAGCAAACGTTCTTGTAAACGAAATTGCTCTGCTTTATAAAACTTAAATTCTTTCAAAAAAATTTTAAAGCTACAGTTGAGATTAACAACGATATATTATAATAAATACTTCTATTATATATTATATATGTAATATAAATAATTGTATAAAATATTATTTTATATATTGACGTGCAGTATAATAGGGTATATACATATTCTTATATTGTATTACATAGATCTTTTCTTATTAGTGAAAATTTAAATATCTAATTAATTCCACTTTCATTGTTTAATAAAATCGTTTTTCAACCAAAAAAATGTCTCATTTCATATCCTGTCTCTTGGTGGATTAAATAAAATTTTGATAGTCAAATCTAAACCGTAACTATTGATTAAAAGGTTTGTAATAATGATCAAAAAAATTCCGCCTCTTTTTTTATTTCTTTTTCTTATCTATATACCATCAATTTACAGTATACAAACAACTTACAGTGGCTCTATTGAGGAAACGTTTGACAACGACAGCAGAATAACCTTTAACGATGGTATGCTTCGCGCAAATGGCAAACTAACTCCAAAACCTAATATTCTTCCGGTAATAAATAATGTTATCAGTTGTTGGCGATTTGATCAGGATACCGGTAACACAATTTTAGATTCGACGCCAAACAACTTTCATGGGACGAGCCAAAACATGGAAACCGCGGATAAGATAACCGGAGTATTTGGTAATGCATTACATTTTGATGGAGATAATGAAGGTGTTACTATACCCCATAATGATATGTTTAATATTTCACAATTTACGTATGAATTCTGGGTAAAAACACATGAACAATCGCTTTTTGTGAGTGAAGCCATTCTCCATTTACCTCTTGATGATAACGCAGCAAGCACTGTTGTTACTGATAGGCTTATTGCTCATAATGGCGCCGCATCGGCAAATACGGCGAGCTTACATATATCAGGCAAAATCAACGGTGCATTCAACTTTAATGGAAACGTTCAGATAGAAGTTGATAATGATAAATGCTTTGATGATTTAAGCAATACTTTCAGTTATTCTTTCTGGATAAATGCACAAGAAATAGATAATGAAAGCCGGCAAAACATATTGTCAAAAAAAGGAACCGGAGCATCTATTGAAATTAAACTGGGGAAAGATGATGCACAAAATAACGGAAAGAATTTTCTGTATATAGAATTATTTGATAACGACAGTAATCCGTTTTATATGCACCCAAAGTATCAAATACCCGCGAATAATTGGTCTCATGTAACGATAGTGTTAAACGGTAGAGGCGTTTTATCGCTGAATGTATATATTGATGGTGTTAAAGCAAGTCCTGTCATTGATTCCCGGTTGACGTTTTACGCGGATTATACTTCGGGTTCCCTGTCGGCGGAATATTTTTCTGGAATAGGAACATGTAGTTATACCACTACAAGGAACTCCAGCAGGCCAGCCTCATATTGTGACAACGATGGGATAATAAAATTTACCTATTCCAACACGCCTCGATTCACAGGTGGCTATTATGATCATCTCGGATTCCATAAGTTATTCGGCTTACTGTACGAATCTGAGACAACCAACAAAGCATTGCAATCCTCCAATTTTTCCGCAATTACCTGGGCAAAGGCTAACATCACGGTTATAGATAATGATAGTACTAGCCCAGACAGCACACAAACCGCAGATAAATGTGTAGCTGAAGCTGATAATGGTACAATAAAGCAGTCATACAGTCTTGGGACCGGAAAGAAACTTTGTTTTTCTATATTTATCCGTGGTAGCGCAAACAACACCGGATCAACGTATATAACAGTTGACGGTGTAAACTGGACCGAAGTTGCTTTATCGGCAACTGAATGGCGCAGGTTTCAATGTTTTATGACGGGAACAAACCCTGAGTTTGGTGTCAGGCTGGAGAAAGCAAACGATACAGTGTATCTCTGGGGAGCACAGTTAGAAGAGAATAAGCTGTTTGCGACCTCGTATGTACCCACTACAAATGCGTCGGTGTATAGATACTGTGAGTATCTGAAGTATCCCTGCGCCGGTAACAGGAATCCATCTGAGGAGACAATTTATTTTGAGATTGTGCCTGAGTATTCTGTCAGTGGAAGTAATCAGCTTGTTTCAGCGCATGGATTACTCGCCAATGATAACGATTCGCGCATTGTTTTCTTCGGGTCTCCGAACGGCAGACACGTATCTTTCTCGCCGAATAGCACTGATTCTCCCAGCTGTTATGCACAAACGTATACTCAGGAAATTCAGATGTGGCAGCCGTATAGCGTAACCGCAGTTTGTCAGAATAATAATCCTTATGCGGAACTATATGTTAACAAAAATTTATGCGGAACAGAAGGTACTGATAACTTTACTGATCCTACATTCGGAAATGATTTTTATATAGGCCATATCACAAACGCTAATAATGCTTTTTTTGGGATTATCAGGCGAGTGGTTATATTTAACAAGCGGTTAACACAGCAGGAAATTAATCGGCTTAACGATTATGGAGTGGAAAGTTTTATCGGTTATGATGACACAACGGAGTTAGGTTCGCTGGCAAACACGAATGTAATTCGCATAGGCGAAAATTATGTCGGCACAATGGATGATATTAGAATATATGATTACGCGCTGAATAGTCTTGAGCAAGAATATCTTTATTCTCTGAAAAATGGTTTAAGCGCGACTATGCCGATTGCACACTATAAATTAAATGATGACAATGACGGAACAATCGTAGCGGACAGTGTGTTCGATAATCCGGGATCTATAATTGCCAGTCCACCTGTTTCAACCTCTACCATGCAAACACCAGGCAAAATCAACGGCGCATTCAGTTTTAATGGAAATGTTTGTATTGAAGGGGATAACGATAATTATCTTGATGATTTAAGCAATACTTTCAGTTATTCTTTCTGGATAAATGCACAAGAAATAGATAATGAAAGCCGGCAAAACATATTGTCAAAAAAAGGAACCGGAGCATCTATTGAAATTAAACTGGGGAAAGATGATGCACAAAATAACGGAAAGAATTTTCTGTATATAGAATTATTTGATAACGACAGTAATCCGTTTTATATGCACCCAAAGTATCAAATACCCGCGAATAATTGGTCTCATGTAACGATAGTGTTAAACGGTAGAGGCGTTTTATCGCTGAATGTATATATTGATGGTGTTAAAGCAAGTCCTGTCATTGATTCCCGGTTGACGTTTTACGCGGATTATACTTCGGGTTCCCTGTCGGCGGAATATTTTTCTGGAATAGGAACATGTAGTTATACCACTACAAGGAACTCCAGCAGGCCAGCCTCATATTGTGACAACGATGGGATAATAAAATTTACCTATTCCAACACGCCTCGATTCACAGGTGGCTATTATGATCATCTCGGATTCCATAAGTTATACGGGTTACTTTACGAATCTGAAACAACCAACAAAGCATTGTATTCTTCTGATTTTACAGCAACTAACTGGACAAAAACCAATATTGCAGTAACAGCAAATGATATTGTTAGCCCTGACAATGAATCAACTGCAGATAAATGTGTAGCTGAAGCTGATAATGGTACAATAAAGCAGTTGTACAGTCTTGGGACCGTAAAAAAACTTTGTTTTTCTATATTTATCCGTGGTAGCGCAAATAACACCGGATCAACGTATATAACAGTTGACGGTGTAAACTGGACCGAAGTTACATTGTCGGCAACTGAATGGCGCAGGTTTCAATGTTTTATGACGGGAACAAACCCTGAGTTTGGTGTCAGGCTGGAGAAAGCAAACGATACAGTGTATCTCTGGGGAGCACAGTTAGAAGAGAATAAGCTGTTTGCGACCTCGTATGTACCCACTACAAATGCGTCGGTGTATAGATACTGTGAGTATCTGAAGTATCCCTGCGCCGGTAACAGGAATCCATCTGAGGAGACAATTTATTTTGAGATTGTGCCTGAGTATTCTGTCAGTGGAAGTAATCAGCTTGTTTCAGCGCATGGATTACTCGCCAATGATAACGATTCGCGCATTGTTCTCTTCGGGTCTCAGAACGGCAGACACGTATCTTTCTCGCCGAATAGCACTGATTCTGCTAGTTGTTATGCACAAACATATAGTCAGGAGATTCAGATGTGGCAACCGTATAGCGTAACTGCGGTTTGCCAGCATAATAATCCTTATGCGGAACTATATGTTAATAAGATTTTATGCGGAACAGAAGTTACTGATAACTTTACTGACCCCACATTCGGGAATGATTTTTACATAGGCCACATCACAAACGCTAACAATGCTTTTTTTGGGATTATCAGGCGAGTAGTTATATTTAACAAGCGGTTAACACAGCAGGAAATTAATCGGCTTAACGATTATGGAGTGGAAAGTTTTATCGGGTATGATGACACAACAGAGTTAGGTTCGCTGGCAAACACGAATACTATCCGTATAGGCGAAAATTATGTCGGCAAACTGGATGATATTAGAATATATGATTACGCGCTGAATGATGCAATTGTCGGCAAACTATACAATGATGGTGTTGGTACCGAATTGGAAACGGTTGATGAGTTTTGTATTATTTCAAAATACGTGAATAGTGATAATGGATCTTACAGATTTTATGTCAATTCATATCCTCAGCAAATCTTTGCTGAGCTAAAAACGGTAAACGGTAAAATCGTAACCAATAGCTCAAAGGGTTTGGAGTTAAATAAATGGAACCATGTAGCAGTTACACTTAATAACAATTCGTTATCCATATATATCAACGGAGAATTGGATTCCACAAAAGAAATCATTGGCAATAACGTAACAAATTCAACTACGCCCATAAAATTTGGACATTCAGGGAATAATGATTATTGGGATGGTTGTTTGGATGAGGTTATTTTTAGAAACGAAGCTATATCTGCAGATCAAATCCGTTCATATGCGCATAATTATTACTATATATCAACAGTTAAAGGAAAGCTAATTTATCCTGGAAATAATATCAGAAAAGAAGATATAGCGAATTATGAATCAATAACCATTAATGCAGGCAACATAACTCAATCCCAGAGAGCTTATGTATGGTTTGGCAAGGATAATGATTCGATGGTCAATGTGAATGGGGAAAATGAAAATGAGATGAATGGTTTTGCTTTATCATCAGGAGCTAACAATGTTTCGCTCAATGCTTTGAATTTTGGAGGAGAAGATTTTTTCTATAAGATTGTTATGAAAACCGATTCGGTATATTCCACTGCTCCGGCACAGATTGATTCAATAACCCTAAGTTTCACGGAAAAAGATACAGACTTAGACGGATTGTCAGACTTGGTAGAGAAAAATGTTCATCATACTAATCCCAATTCATCTGATACTGATGGCGATGGCATTGATGACAAAACAGAACTTGAGACACCATATTATAATCCATTTATTGCAAATACAATAACTAATTATGCTGATACAACATCAATTATGGATTCAAATGATGATAAACCCGATCGTAAAGTATTAATTAAAAGTTGTGTAAGAATAGATAAAAAGAATATTTTAATTAGAGGTATTTCCACAAATGAAAGGCCAATAATCATTAATGTCGGCAATAAAGATTTCGTGAATACCGCTACAGAGTTCAGTTATATGGTAGATGAATCGGATTGTAATATTGTTAATAAAGTATTATACATTACTATTTCAAATAAGGATAGTGGAACTCCTTTTAGTTTTCCTTTACAGGTACCAATAAATGATACTGGAGATTTTAAAATAATATCACCTCTCAATGGTGCAACCATAAGTATAAAAGGGAGACAGTAATGATAAAGAAGATATTAGCAATAATAAATTTTATGTTGATTATAATTTCATTTAAAGCTTTTGCCGAAACTGGAAATGATACAACAACATCTTTAATTATTGATTGGCTGAAACATAAACAACATTCTTATTGGGGTACATGGTGTGAAAAATATGTAGTTGTCCCTGACAGAAATGTCAACAATTCAAAAGTATTCTATGATTCAGATAATGAAACAGATAACGAATCCGTTAATTCGCAATTAGCTACTTTATCAATAGCTAATTCATTGTTAAAAAGCAAAATGTCACTTGTAGGGCAATTGCAGACACAAAATGATGAGATATTAAATAAGTCACTTTCATGGATAGAGACACAGGAGTTTAAAAATACAGAATATATTTCCCGTCAAATAGAAATATTAGCTTCAAACGGTAGAAATTGTGATTTGTTATTGGAAAAGCTTTTATCAAGAAGAAATATTGACGGTGGATGGGGTGAAGATAATGGTTATCAATCAAATACTATCGATACTATATGGGCTCTAAAAGCCTTATTTAAAGCAGGATATAGAAATGATAATTTAATTAAAAACGCTCTATCCAATTTATTATATTGTTCTTACATTGATACGAAAAACATTCGTGAGAGCATAAGTTCATCAAAGGGGACATTTAATGTAAAAAATTCAAATTATGGTGAATATTCAGTATCAGGTAAAGTTGCGAAATCTCTTTCGTTTGATGGCAATCAATTTATTAATTGTGGAAATGTTGGAAATGTAACCTCCAATATCAGCATTTCGACTTGGCTGTATTTAGATGATGATTCCACAACCATGTCTGTCAATAGAAATATCGTTTCAAAATATTGTAATTCTTCCTATCGATGGAGGGTTGAGCAAAATGGTAATCTTATGTTTTTTATTTGTGGTTATGATCCAGCCACGGGAGCAAATGATTTAAAGGGTTATTATCCAACACCTTCATATAATTTACCACGCAAACAATGGGTACATGCAGTTGTAACAGTAAATTTTAATACAACACCACGTCAATTAAAATATTATATCAATGGTTCTCAAATAGGACAACCTATTTCCGTGGACCAAACTGATATAGCGCCTACAACAAGTGCTCCCTTACTTATCGGTGCGTACAATACTGAAGGAACTGAACCGTGGAAAGGGATGATAGATGATTTAAAAATCTATAATTACTGTTTAACTCAAGATGAAGTAAGTTATATATATAATTCCGGCAATAGTTTTTCTGGTGAACAACCTGTTGTTTATTACCCGATGGACGATAATTCTGATAACCCTGATGTACTTAATAATGTAGGCCGAATAAATGCGACTTATGATAACGAAGGTCAAGCTTCATTAAATACTAGTGATTATTCTACTCAGGGTAAAATATTAAGAGCGCTTAGATTTAATGGAGAAGGAAACACAAAACAATTTATCAATTGTGGAAATGTTGGAAATATAACCTCAAATATTAGTATTTCGACATGGCTGTATTTAGATGATGATTCCACAACCATGTCTGTCAATAGAAATATCGTTTCAAAATATTGTAATTCTTCCTATCGATGGAGGGTTGAGCAAAATGGTAATCTTATGTTTTTTATTTGTGGTTATGATCCAGCCACGGGAGCAAATGATTTAAAGGGTTATTATCCAACACCTTCATATAATTTACCACGCAAACAATGGGTACATGCAGTTGTAACAGTAAATTTTAATACAACACCACGTCAATTAAAATATTATATCAATGGTTCTCAAATAGGACAACCTATTTCCGTGGACCAAACTGATATAGCGCCTACAACAAGTGCTCCCTTACTTATCGGTGCGTACAATACTGAAGGAACTGAACCGTGGAAAGGGATGATAGATGATTTAAAAATCTATAATTACTGTTTAACTCAAGATGAAGTAAGTTATATATATAATTCCGGCAATAGTTTTTCTGGTGAACAACCTGTTGTTTATTACCCGATGGATGATAACATAGTTTTCCGGTGGAGTTCATTTCATCCTTATTCACCATATTATATAAATTCAGTGAATTCAATTTCTCCGCGGGAAGATAGTTCTATAGTATATGCGTATATTTATGGTTTTTTAGAAGAACACAAAAGTTATTTATCAAATTTTTTCCCGATGTCATACCCTTTAAATACTCCTTCTCCATATAGTTCAAATAAAATTTTGAGCATCGATGTAATAATTAATAATATAAGATCCACTTTATTAAATAAATTGGCGGAAAATAATTTGGAAACGCCAGTTAGAAATTTACAGGAAACAGCGATAATAGCATCAGCATTGAAAAAATTCAGTACGGCTAATAATACAACTTTAGAATACTCTATAAATAAACTTAAGAGATTAATTGTTGTTAGCGAAAGTCCCGATAAAGGAAGTTTTTCAGGTGACCCATATTTAACAGGATTGATTTTAGATTGTATTGCTCAATCACAAGAACCACAGATAACTATAAATACTTTAACTGTAGCTAATAATATTGCTGTGGCCGAAATATCCACAATTTCATGGAAAACAGCAAAATTTTATATCAAGCCGACAAACAATGATAAGTATATAATTTATGACAATCAAACAAATAAAACAGGATCTTCTGTTGTAACATCTTGCAAGATCCCATATATACTAAAAGATGGCGATAAAATCGCTATATGCATAAACAGTGTTATATGGAAAGAAGTTAACTTTATAAAGACAGGTATCGCTGATATCGCAATTTATAACAAAGATATCGAAATATACGATAATGATGGTATAACTCCTGTTCCAAACAATATAATACTAAAATCATCTCAAGACCAATATTTTAAAATAAAACAGAAAATTCATAATTTATCAGATATCAATATTAAAAATATTAAAGTATATTTAAACAATGTTCTCGATTGCGATGGCATTGTTTTAATACCATATGAAAAGGCAAATTATATATATAGTTTTAAAGTACCTTCAGGAACAACCGGAAATGCTAATATATCAACACGCGTCGAGGTTGAAGGTGATCCGGACAATGATAATAATATATCCCAATCATCATTGTACATTCTTGATCCTGAGAATGATGGAATTAATCAGAGTTTGGAACCGCCTGCAAATCTTAATTTTTATATTTTGAAAGATAATTATATAATGCTTTACTGGGATACGCCTATAGATCCCAATGTCATAGGATACCAAACAACAATATATGAAGGAGGTAATAATAATTTTCTACCGGCTACTCTTCAGACATCTATCAAGTATAAGTTAACCACTGTACCTAAGACATTCCATGTCTATTCCATCGATAAATTAAGCAAGAGAAGTAGTAATTTCGCTTCATTAACAATTAATAGCGATATATTAAAAAATAAATATAATAAATCACCTCACGTCTCGATTAGCGAGCCATTTAGCAATAAATTGATATGTACGGTAAAAGAAACAGCAAATGATTCTTATGAATCATTTGCTGTATTTGGCACGGTAAAAGACGATTTGTTTGATGAATATAAAGTTGAACTTATAAATAGTTCTAATACAGCATTTTATCCAGAGAGTTATGATAACGATACACCAATATGTAATGGTCTATTGGCTACTTATTCTCTGGATAATGCAAATATCTCAACAGGC
>CAYVGJ010000029.1:7630-13054 GCA_964451165.1 uncultured bacterium | reverse complement strand
GTTTCTCTGGTTGATAGTGTAGGTAAACAAATATATTATCAAAAATCGTTTTATAATCCTGATTGTATTATAATAGATAATAAAAAATATGTTATCGCTTCCGATGAATTAGGAGAGCTTGTTCTTGTCGCTACTGATAATAATAATAATTCTATTTATGGAAACATAACTTTAAATCTCACAGAAGCAGATGGGAAAAACTTTATTCTTGCGGATAAACCAAGGTTTGGTCCGATTGATACAGTTACCAATACATGTAAGATATTCTTTGAAGGTTACAATTTTGAGATTTCAGAAAATTACACAAAAGATGATTTTTATATAAATTCAGATATCTTCTGTTTAAACATTTCTTTAGCAACTATAAATAATCTATTAACAACATATGTTCTTGGCAACAATATTATCGAGCAAAATTCTGCCGGACTTGATGGAAGGTATTGGGATGCGCATGGTCCTTATATAGCTCAATACGATGGTGTTGCAAAAAATATTTATTTTTATTTTCAGTCCGGTTATAACACGATCCGATGCGCAATATATTCAAATACAGTGATTAATGGGCAGGATAGACCTGATAATAAATTGGGTGAAACATTTGTGGCTGATGTGAAAACCGGATGTTGGGTAAAGTGCCCATTGCGTTCCATTGTTCCTCTAAAAAGCGGTATGAAATATTGGCTGGTTAAATATATAGATACAGGATATCTTTTTTACCCAAGGTATAAGTCAGGCGGAACAGCAAATCTTTTTCAAATTTCGATACCATCCGGTGTAAGCCATGAATTTCCGGCAATAATATCTACTTATTCAGGAGGTTTGTATTCACGAGAATATTCCATATACCTTGATTATGAAAAATATCCTTTAGAATCATGTTATGTATCCAATTCTCTTAAACAAATTACAGATACGCCCAACGAGTGTGAGTTTTCACCTATATGGTTGGATGGAACCTTGGTTTCATCTTTGGGTATAAATTTATCGTTCGCCAGCGATAAAGATATTAATGGCGATAATATACATGAATGGAATATTTATCTGGCTACATTAAACCCCGAAACCTTTAAACTTTCCAGCATTTCTCCAATAACAAATACACTTATAGAAACTAATGACAAATATATTGAACACCTCAACTTCAAAAATAACCGTATAGCTTATGATGAGCTTTCACCGGTAGATGATGATAACGATACAAGGGAAAACCGCATCTGGTACCTTGATATGAACTGATAAAAATAAAATCTTAAATTATATTATAAACAGCATGAATAAAGAAGAGAGTGAGATAATGAAAAGAAAGATTAATGTAATCGCGTTATTATTGTTTATCGTTTTTACTGCAATTATTTATTCCCTTCCAGCTTATGCCCTTATTCCAGTATATATGAGCAATTCCAGTGACCGATCGGATTACGTCCCCACAAATAGTGACCTTGCTGACAGCGATGATGACGCAAAAATAACTGATGAGATCAAAGCAAAAGTAGCTGAATTGGATTACGATCCGGTAAAGATATATGAGTTTGTCAAAAATAATATTGATTTTATTCCTTATTATGGATCGAAATTAGGAGCTACAGGCACTCTATACGAAAAGAGAGCCAACTCTTTCGATCAGGCTTCATTATTGATAGCGATGTACAGAAGCATTGGTATTCCATGCCGTTACGTCGGTGGTTTTATTTATATGAAAAAAGAAAACGTAATGAACTGGTTCGGAATGGATTCTGAAAAAGCTGTGAAAGACATGGTCCATAATTTAGGATTATATTATTATCAGAATAATGATATTATATATTATTACGATGAAAATAAATCATATTTTTTATTCTACCATGTATGGGTCGAGGTATATTTACCTTATTCAGGAAAAAGAGGTAAACCTCTTTCGGATAGAAAATATGACAGTGCCAAAAATCTCTATACAGAAAAAGGCGAAGGGATGTGGATTCCTCTTGATCCAAGTTTTAAGAAATATGAGAATAAATTCCCTGTTAAGTTACCCC
Organism: uncultured bacterium; assembly: GCA_964451165.1. Classification (GTDB taxonomy): domain Bacteria; phylum Auribacterota; class Auribacteria; order Auribacterales; family Auribacteraceae; genus CAYVGJ01. Next base: position 11,042 of record CAYVGJ010000029.1, on the reverse strand, counting down.
AAAAAATGAATGTTTCCGCCATAGACTTTTTAAACCAGTATATAAATTCCCCCATAGAAAAAATGCCTGATGAATTATATGTGGAAAACCTGAAAAAATATCTTGCGTGCAAATATCCCGAATACTCGATTGAGGATTTAACATTTGAAAGGTATATCATACCAGAGAATACCGGAGTTTTACCTGCGGAATTATCACCTGAAATATCAATTTCTTTAATTTTTTATGAAAATTCCAAAATTAATGGCCAATGGGAAATGGAAATAACCATAGATAATGAAGGTGAAACATGTAATCCGGTGCATCTTAGCTATAATTATCCTATGAGTAAACTTTACAATAAGAGGATTACCCTTTCATTTGATTATTGCGGATCGGCATCAGGAGATGATTACTACAAAAAAGTTACAAATCAATATAACCTAAACAATTACGGATCTTTTTTTAAACCTGTTTTAAGGATTGAAGGTGTCCCTCAGAATAATATAAGTACAACACCAACAGTTGGATTATACCGCCGAGTAAATAATACCGTATATAGATCAAATGTAAGAATAATTACAAAGTATACTTGTAATAGTAACGTGATTTATTCTCCGCCTGAAGTAAAAAGTTCTTCAATTCAGACAGGTTCATACTTATCAATTTTTCTCAATTATAATAGAACAAGCAAAGATATTATTGAATCCCGGCTTAAAAAGCTGAAAGATATTGAAACAAAAATCGATAATGGAACAACTGGAAGTTGCATCGAACCTCCAATCAGCGAAATATTATATTCGTTTGGTGCACAATATTTTAAGAATTATTCAGATTCTCATGAAACGTTATCATTGATAATGAATAATATAGTTTTTGTAGCTTTTTCTCATGGTTTTGTAAAACAGAACATAGTACTTACAAATAATGGATGGGATAGCGGACCTATTAACCTAGATGTTTTTGAAAATACAATTTTCGCGATATCCAGATCATCTGATACAATGGAAGAATTAAATTATCTCCTTATATCAGGTATGACTGGATCTGCGCATGAGCACAAGGTTTTTGAGGAAATGCTCAATGTAAAAGCTGTATCCACAATGAGGGTACTGCGAATGGCAGAAAAAGCTCCGGATAATGAGATCTTTTACATAACAAAAAATAATTATAATGAATACATGAGCAAATTTGCCAGTGACGGAATAGATTATAGTTTTATCAGTACTCATTTCGGGACCAGCGCTCCCGCAGAAAATGATGATGATATTTTCATAATACCTAAGAGAAAAACAAATACAGCGGAAGCTGGAGAATCTACGGGAACGGCCTATATTAAAATTTTAGATAAGAATGGTTCCGCCTCGTATATTATAACTAATGATAAAGGTGAGAAATTAAATGGAGGTTTATTAACCGTCAGTAACAATTCTAATTATACATCTCCAACATATTATACTGGAATGCAGGGTTATAATTGCTCGAGTGCGAACGCATCGAAATTTGATGTATTGTACAATTCCGGTTCAGGGATATCTTATAATGTTTTTAATAATTCTGTATCGCCATCGTATCAAATAAATAGAAATTCATTACAGACAGGTATTCCCACAGGATCGTCAATAATAATACCTAATAACGGTAACAGTTTAATTCTCGGAAATAGTGATAACATAGGTTATCTGACCAATTCATATTTTTCTGATCCAGGTAACCAGAATTATTTTGGAAGGACAAATCTTAGCGCTTATATAGGCAACGATAATTTTACATCAAGCAATAGTGATGCTATAAACAAAACAGGTATATTTTCCAGTATTATAAATAAGTGTCGAGATATATTTTCATTGTCAGCGGATCCTGTGGATATGCGGACAGGGGAATTTTATGCCGAAGGAATTGATATCAATATACCGGGCAAACTGCCTATAATAATAAAGCGCAATTATTCATCGAATCAGGAAACTTTTGATTTTGTCGGCTACGGTTGGATTCTCAACCTGAACTATTTTTTATGGGGAAACCGATGCGCATTAGCATTGGAAGACGATTGTGACGGTAACAATCCCGACATTAAGTCTGTTGTGTTTCGATTGGCGGAAAATGATGGTTCGGTAATAGAGTACAATTTCTTTAGCGAGAATACAAATGAGGTTGTATTTAAACCAAATCCGTCAACAAATCCGGAACTAATAAACGTATCTGATGACGGTATTGGTGCATCAGCAGGATTTTTGGGAAACCAGATTGTATATTATAAAAGTACAGCAGGCAAATACGCACATAAATTTGTATATACATCATATACTGGTTTAACCAAAATATTCGGTTACCAAAAGTATTTAAAAAACAACATTCCTGTTAAGGAACGGTTATATCTTGAGGAAATAAGAGATATTTACGGAAATTATCTGAGATACTCATATTATGACGATCCAAATTATAGCGGTTATGGATTACCTCAACAGATTGTAAACAAAAGTGGAAGTTTTGTTGATTTTGAATATGATTCCAGTGGTCGAGTTGTCCGCCTATCTTCTTCGGATAGACGCGAGGTAAAATATGTTTATGATAATGTATGGAATCTTATTGAGGTTATAGATGCTTCAGGAATGGTAACAAAATATGAGTATGATAAATCGAATAACGAATATCCGACTCATAATCTCTTAAGAATCATAAAACCCGATAACAGAATTCTTGAAAACGTGTATGCCGATAATAAAGTGGTTGAACAAAAAGCCGCTATCGGATTCAATTCTGTTCCTGAACGGACAAATCGATTTGTATATTCAACCGATTCTTTAGGAAATCGAATAACTACCGTTTATACATCTATTTATAAAAACAATTCCAATCAAATAATAGAATCAAAGAAAGAATACATATTCGACGATGTATGGGCAAAAGCAGGACAATGTATATTGAATTTCGATAATAACACTGTCAGTAATTCAGCAATTCAAAATAATATCACGATAACAAATAATGGTTGTACAGTTACCACCGATAAATCTCTTGAGTTTAATTCCTCAACAGATAATTTGAGTATTTCCACAACACAAATAGGAACAATAAAGACTATAGAATTCGCATTTAAGTTTAAGCTGGATATTGCCTCAAATTCTTCCAATATCATTTTTTATCAGCAGGATAATCAACTCAATAGAATTTATTTCGATAATACCGCAAAAAGAATCAAAGCTGTATTTAACGGTGAATCTCTTCAATCAGATAAAACCGATTGGGATAACGATGGATGGTACCATATAAGTGTAAATCAGGATACAAAAAATGGTAAATTGATCCTTAATATAAATGGTTTGATGGAAGATAATATTGATTCTACCTCAACAAACCTCATTAGCGGTACTGATAATATTTCTATTACTGGTGGCACACAAACATATCCTGTTTATCTGGATAATATCGA
>CAYVGJ010000029.1:0-7530 GCA_964451165.1 uncultured bacterium | reverse complement strand
ATATTTCTATTACTGGTGGCACACAAACATATCCTGTTTATCTGGATAATATCGAGTTTTATTCGATTCTAAAGGCGCCGGGACGCAAATCACCGCTTCGGTTGATATCTGACAAAAGTACAGGATTCAATAACGAATTAAATGTTGAAATATTAAGGGAATGGGATACCAATGGTAACTTACGGAGTGTTACAGACGCGAAAAACAATATAACTACATACAGTTATGATGATAATCAGCGGTTAATCTCAACTACTCTCAATGATAATGATATAACAACATATTCATATTTGAATTTAACTGATCCTGTTTTGAAAAATAAAATTACCCAAATTACCGATCCGCTTAATAATAAAACTGAATACGTATACGATGAAAACGACAATGAATCCGATGGATATTCAAAAGGCGCTTTGAAATCCATAAAAAAATTCCTGAAAAGCGATTATTTTGATTGCTCAGATACTTCTTGTATTGAAGAAACTTATACTTACACAACCGATGGATTCATAAAAGATAAGAAAATTGCCTATGGAACAGTAAATGAGACTATTTACGAATATGAATATGATAGATTCGGTAACATTGTTGCCATAACAAACCCTGTTGACGAGGTTCATACATTCGCATATAACGAATGGGGTAATCTGGTCCGTAAAACCAACGCATTAAATGAGAGTACAATATATGAATATGACAGCGCAAACCGTTTAATCAAGACCGTAGATCCTTTAGGTAACCGAAGTTATATCACGTATGACAAAAACAGTAACAAAAAAATCATAAAAGATATGCGGGGATATGAAACCTACTTCCTTTATGATTACAGCAATTCTCCTCTCGGTGTTGTTGATCCTAATGGGCATATAGTAATTACCAACTATGATATTTTTGGTAATACACTTTTCGTAACAAACCAGAACGGATATACAAAACAATTCAGGTATGATGGCCTTAATCGTCTTTGCCGTGAAATAGATTTTATTACTGATAATTTCGGCGTCAACGAATACGATTTAATTTACACTTATGACAATAACAACAATATAACAAAAAAAGAAAAAATAAAAGTAGGCGGCACGACAATATATCGGATTGAATATGAATATAATTACCGAAATCAGATAATCTCTGAAAAGAAATATAAAAATAACAGCTCTTTTGCGCTAATTAAATACTATTATGATAAAATAGGTAATAAAACGATAGAAGAATACTATATCAATAACGGAACAACTCTCGATAAATACATTTCATATTTATATAGCACTGAATGGGATGGATTGTATAGGATCAAGCAGATAGAAAAATTTAAAAATGGGAACAGCAATCCCCTATCGTCAATAAGTTTTACCTATGATAAACGCGGTAATAAAATAACCGAAACCGATCCGATGTCAGTTACAACTTTATATGAATACGATAAAGCAAATCGACTGATAAAAATTACCAAACCCCTAAACAATAACGAGAACGCCATTACCGAATATAAGTATGATAAAGCCGGCAAACTCATAGAGGTAATTGACCCGAACGGACACAGCACATTTACCGAATACGACAGTTGTGGCAGAATTATAGCCGTCAAAGATGGGCAAAACCGGATTACCCGGTATGAATACGATGCCGCAGGAAATAAGACAAAAGAAATATTGCCTTCCGGGACAACAACAACTTATACCTATGATCCTTTAAATAGGCTTACCGCTATAACCGACGGGAAAAACAATTCCACAACTATCGAATACGACGCCGTAGGTAACAAAATAAGCTCTACCGACGCAAATAATAACATAACCATATATGAATACGATGAACTCAATAGATTAGTCGGTTCAATCGATCCTATGGGTAACGAAATAAATTACAGTTATAATTTCAATTCGGATGGGTATCTCGAAAAGATAATGTCCGCGTCGATCAATACAAACTCAATGTTTAATACAAAATGGGTTTACAACTGGAGGAGTGAAAATACTGTTATAACCAAAGGCGAAGGAGTCGATCAGGTTTCATCATCATTCGCATATGATGATTATGGAAGGCTCATTACCAAAATAACACCGAACAACAAAACAATTTCTTATTCTTACGATGCTGATGGCAACCTCAGTGAAATATCATTCGATCAAACTAATCGGGATACAATATCATACAAATATGACAAAATGGGGCGGAGATTACTGATGTGTGACAAATCCGGTACAACACTTTACGGATACGATTATGCCGGAAGGTTAGTTTTGAAATCGATGTCAAATTATATGTCTGTTTCATATAAGTATGATAATGCGGATAACCTGACACGAATGATATTTTCCGGGTTGAATCAGCATGGTTTAAACGATCCGCCGAATAGCGGTTTTGTCAATCAGACAGTTAATTACACTTATGACAATGCAAATAATCTTTTATCGGTTGAACATAACGGGAAAACCACCCAATATAAATATAACGAAGACAGTTTGTTGGCAAAAAAAACATATCCGAACGGATTAACTACTGTTTACGAATATGACGCACTCGATAGATTAACAAAACTGGCCACCCGTGATAATTCCACAACCACCATTTCTGAAGAAAGTTACGTTTACGATAATCTGGGCAATAAAATACGCGTTGAAACCGTTCATGGAACCGAAACATTCATGAGCGCATATAGATATAACGCGAATAATCAGCTGATTGAAGAATTTTATAAAGACAGTAACAGCATCGCCAATAAAGCTGATTTTAACTACGATTCGATCGGAAACCGCGTTTTTTACCAGAAGAACAGCACAGCAAATGCGGAATCATATCAATCCGATATTAATTTACTAAACCAGCTTGTTAATATAAAGAAAAATACGCAAACCGCTGCACTTGGGCAAATCGACCTGTTCGGAGTGTACGAGGGATTGTCTGCCCATACGATAACCGTTGGCGGGTTACCTGTGGATTACGATACCGACAGCATATTCGCGAAATATGGATTCGCGCACAACAATCAGGATATCAGCATAGTATCAAACGACGGGCAGGCGGTAACTTTGTCTGTCGACAGCGACAGCGATGTGTGCTACACTTACGACAACGACGGTAATCTGGTTTACAAATCGCAAAACGGACAATCGACAATATATCTGTGGGACGCGCTCGACAGGTTGACCGACGTTTATTATCAGAGCTTGACAGGCGTAAACCATATCCAATATATTTATAATGGAGACGGACAGCGGGTTTACGAAATCAAAGACGGATCTTTGACAGGGTATCTTTACGATGGCGATTGCGTAGTCGCGGAGTTCGATGCGCGGGGCAAGGTGCGGGCGCAGTATATCCACGGGCAGGGTTTGGGCGCGGATGTCGGCTCGCTCATCTGCGCGCAGACGCTCGGCGTCGATGGTGCGACATCGGAGCGGTACTATTCGCACAACTGGCGCGGCGATGTGATTGGCATCACGGACGAATCCGGCGCGAGTTTGGCGCGGTATCGGTACGGCGCGTTCGGCGAACTGATCGCGGGCGACGGCGCAATCGCGAACAACATTTTGTTTTCGGGCAAGCGATACGATAGCGCGAGCGGGCTGTATTACTTCGGCGCGCGATACTACGATGCCTCATCCGGGCGGTTCATCTCACGTGATCCGATGGGTTACATCGACGGCCCCAACGACTATGTCCTCGCGATGAACAATCCACTGCTGTGGATCGATCCGTATGGGTTGTGTGGAGAAGGAAGGAATCTAAATTTGAATATAAATAGATCATTGGAAGCGTCAAATATATACATTCCCATAGGATTAAATCAATATGGCGATGATTATTTAGAATCGCAATCAAAATTTCAGGCAAAATACAAAGATTCAGTTAATAAAGGCGTAATGACTGTAAATAAATTAACACTTGATATTGCGAATGATATATATAGAAATGGTTCAAGTTTGGGTATAAAAGAGGTACATGTCCCTATAACATCTTTGGATTTAAGCAATGTTTCTAAATTGCCTGAAACACATTTAGTGAGTTTTACAGGAAAACAATTTGCTTCGTACAAAGATGCATTGGTATATGGAACTGTTTATCTCGAGCCAGGAACAAATAACACTGTTATAGGTGGAAATGATTATTATGATTTTAATGTTACTTTTGATGTTAAATCATGGAATTCAGTAAATAAAACTATAAGAAATTTAGAAACAATAGTGGGAAATGGAGTTGCAGGTCCAGGAACAAAATACAAAATAGTATTTACCGGAAGTACAGAACTTGGGGTAGAGGACAGGAAAGAGTGAAAATTAGAAAAAGATATTATTTAATAATAATTATTATTACAATACTTTTTTTATTTTTCCTTTTTGATCGATATGGGAAAAGATCTGATGTAGAGATGTTCAGTGTCGCGAATAATCTTTACGAGGTATATATTTTTGAATTTGCTATTGATAGCGGATTATTTCCCTCTCTTACTATTGAAAATCGCCAAGATGATAGCAAGTGTTACAGATGGATCGCAAAAGGTACTGAGGATGATCCTGTCGGTATTCAAATTATTGTTGATAGAGAAAAGGGATCAGAACCAAAGATGACGTCCATAGGATGGGAAAAATGGGATGAATTAGTTGGCAGTAAATATAATAAACCTAATTGGAAAAAATAATATTTATTCTTTTTGGGTATAAATTAGTTCAGTTTACGAAATCAAAGATGGATCTTTGACAGGGTATCTTTACGATGGCGACTGCGTAGTCGCGGAGTTCGATGCGCAGGGCAAGGTGCGGGCGCAGTATATCCACGGGCAGGGTTTGGGCGCGGATGTCGGCTCGCTCATCTGCGCGCAGACGCTCGGCGACGGCGGTGCGATGCTGGAGCGGTACTATTCGCACAACTGGCGCGGCGATGTGATCGGCATCACGGACGAATCCGGCGCGAGCCTGGCGCGGTATCGGTACGGCGCTTTCGGCGAACTGATCGCGGGCGACGGCGCAATCGCGAACAACATTTTGTTTTCGGGCAAGCGATACGATAGCGCGACCGGGCTGTATTACTTCGGCGCGCGATACTACGATGCCTCATCCGGGCGGTTCATCTCTCGCGATCCGATGGGTTACATCGACGGCCCCAACGACTATGTCCTCGCGATGAACAATCCGCTCCTCTGGATCGATCCGTGGGGGCTGTGTAGATGGTTTGCTGATGTAGGGTATAGCACTGCCAGTTTAGGAGCTGCTTTATTGGTTTTTCCGGAACCAACAGGAGTTTCTAAAGCAGTATCTACGGTAGTATATGGTGTAGCCGCAACAGCATTTGCGGTATCAGCAGTTTCTAATATAGTTTCGAATTGGGACACAATTCAGGGAACTGTTAGTTATGGAGTTAATACTGCGTGGGATACACTTCAAGGAAGTGTGAGTTATGGATATAATTCAGCCAAAAGTTGGATAGAGACAATCCCATCTTTTAATACTTCATCATCATATGAATATGTTCCGGGACAAGTATTATCGACAGGTCCAATGATAACTCCCGGTCAGTCAACAAATATAACCGACAATGTTTACACATTCCCATCATATACCGGCTCAACCTATATTGAATCTGTTCCCGCGCAACAGCGTAACGCAAGTGATAATTATTTGTTTTCCAATACAAAACCAGAAAGAGAATCTGGTCAATATGCGCCACCACCACTTACACTCCAAGCATTTCCTGATGCTAAACCGGCTAAGAGAATTGGAAATAGGGCTACTTTTATAGATTCTGATGGAAATAAATATACATGGGACAGTCGACATCATGCAGTTGAGAAATTTAGTAAAAATGGTGTGAATTTAGGAAAATATGATCCAAATACTGGTGAACAAAAAAGAGGACCAGATCCTAAAAGAAATTTATGAGGTAAATTGTATGGGAAAATATTTAGTAAGGTATCTCGAAATATATGATAATGTTAATGAGCCTTATTACCTTGTTGATTCTATAAAATTAACTATTAATGAGGAAACAGTTTCTGGAATAACAATTAAAGATTTAAAAGATATGTTCAAATTAAGAAAAAAAGATCCAGAAATGTTTGAACCATATGATATCAGGAAAAAACATGCTAAATTCTTTGAAGAAAAATTAGGTATTAAATTAGATTGTAAAAAATATTTCTATTCAATTCAAGCTCGCTTGGTTAATGAAGAAGAATTAAATGATTAGAGTAAATAAAAGAAGATAGTTATAGCTCCCGTTAATGTTAATAATTAACTAACATCATTTTTTTTGTTCTTTGAAATTAGATTTTGTTTTCGGGCAAGCGATACGATAGCGCGGCCGGGCTGTATTACTTCGGCGCGCGATACTACGATGCCTCGTCCGGGCGGTTCGTCTCACGCGATCCGATGGGTTACATCGACGGCCCCAACGAGTATGTCCTCGCGATGAACAATCCGCTGTTGTGGATTGATCCTTATGGGCTTTGGAAACGTGGATTATTGAATTACACATCGGATTCTGCTGAGCAATTGGTTTATGGCAATTATACCGATAAAGTAACAGTTCTTGGGACAGCGTTACAGGTTGCTTCTGGTTTTATAGGTGTGGATATCGTAGGAGATGTCAGAGACATAACTCATGATATCAAAAATTGGGAATGTAGTTGGAGCCACGCAGGGAAAACAGCATTGGATGCTGTGGGCTTATTTCCTATTGTCGGTTCTCTCAAGTATGCCGACGAAGCAGGTACTCTCATCAAAAGCGCAGTAAAAAATGCTGATGAAATTGCAAATCCTTTGCCTAAAACGATTGCCAGAGTCATACCCACAAATATTTCGACAAATATGCTAGGTAAATCGAATGCAAAAGATGTATTTGTTACAGCTGCTGATGATATCAAGGGATTAGATACGAAGGGTATAGCTAACAGATTAGGAATACCTCCTAATAATGAAGGATTTAAAATAATCGAATTCGATACACCGGCAGGTATTGCATCACCCGTTAATCGTTCAAATGTTGGATTTGTCGGTGGAGGGAGAACAAGTGGAGGTGCTCGTGAATTTGTAATTCCAAATACTGAAATTCCCGAAAAGGCAAAAATAAGGATTGTAGAATGATGATATTAAAGCCAGAAGAAACTGAATTACATGGGAGATGGCAAATTATAGATGGGAAAATATTGCCAGATGCTACTTGTAATAGAATTGATTTTTTGGTTCAAAAATATTTGACAAAATTAAAAACAGATTGTAGTGGTTGGGATATCCTTTATCAAGATCCAATGGACAAAAGATTTTGGGAACTTCTATATCTTGAGAGCGATAGTCATGGTGGTGGACCACCATCTTTAGTAATTATCGAAAAAGAAGAAGCAAAAAAGAAATATAATTTAGAAAATATTTAATAATAGTTCTTTGACAGGGTATTTATACGATGGCGATTGCGTAGTCGCGGAGTTCGATGCGCGGGGCAAGGTGGGGGCGCAGTACATCCACGGGCAGGGTTTGGGTGCGGATGTCGGCTCGCTCATCTGCGCGCAGACGCTCGGCGCCGATGGTGCGGCAT
>CAYVGJ010000028.1:31343-36426 GCA_964451165.1 uncultured bacterium | reverse complement strand
CCTTCAATTTCGATCGTTAGCAATCCAGAGTGTCCATGAAGATAGCTTGCCTCTCCTGGATAATTCATAAACCTGTGTGCATACTGGAAGTCAAGTTTTACGATTGATCTGTACTTTGCGTTTGACATAATTAATTACTCCTTTTAATTGATACCCCTGTTTTTAAACTATTGACTACATGCCGCTAATCACAGTTTATTGTCTCAATTATCCACCTCCTTTAATTTGCATTAGCTTACTATTTCGTAATTATTACTACTTAATAGACAAAAAATATTTATTTGCCATTACACTTTGAACAAATGCCTTCTAACACTACCCTCTTATTGATAATGACTCCTTGTTTTTGCACCGATTCCGGTACGGCGATATCGTTATAGGCATCATTTTCGAAATCATAAATTGTATAACACTTGATACATCTAAAATGATGATGTTGGTGCAGGTTCGGCTCAAAGCGTTTCTGCTCACCTGTTCCTTCCACGAGGTTAACTATGCCTATTTTTGTGAATGATAACAAGGTCCGGTAAACAGTATCAAAAGAAATATTAGATAAGCTCTTGCGCACGCGTTTGTATATAGCGTCAGCAGTGGGATGATCCGTTGCTTTAGATACTTCATCAAAGATAAGCGAACGTTGCGGGGTGATCTTAAGCCCCTTATCGGCGCACTTATCGTAAAAGAATTTCTTTAACTCTTCATGCTCATTATTCATAAATATACTATATAGTAATTATTACTATATGTCAATATTCTTTTTCGCACATAAAGGGCGCTGTCCCCTTTTTGGTACCCTTTTTGGTATAAAAGTAAACCTATTGTTTTGCAATGGAATGTATATCTAAATAGTGTTAAGGTTGTTACCGTCTCATCAGAAGTTATTGCAGATACTATTTGCAATGGACAAGCACAAATGGGAATAGGAAGTTATTTTAGAGATATTGACAACGTTTATCAAAAAGCTGTTAGATAAATACGCTTTCTAATGCTCTTAATTGCATTTGTACAAATAAAGGGCGCTGTCCCCTTTTTGCCCCTACTGAGAAACCGTGGCTTTTTGTGGTCATCTTCTTTGAGCATGGTTATTCCGCTGACAGGATTGTCTTTTGCGTATCCCCATTTGATGGCGAGATGGAAGATTGAGCGGATTGTATCAATCTCCATATTGATTGTTTTGTTGGCTTTACCGAGCTTTTTGCGGAATGTTTTGTAATTCTCAAAAATCTTGACATTTAGCTGAGATATTTGCTTAAGATGCGGATATTTGCTTAAAAACGATTTAAAATTATCGATTATCGCCCGGTATCTTTTATATGAGCTTGGTGCGTGATTTGTTTTTGAATAGGTTAGATATTCCTGAAATAATGTTTCGAGTTTTTGGTCTTTGGGAGCAAACCCGATTTCATCTTTAGCGAGTTTTAATTCAATGTCTTTCAGAGCAAGTTCTGCGAATTTTTTTGATTTGCCGACATTTTCCTCAGACGTTTGCCGTTAACCCGATAATCGACAAAATAAACACCGTTTTTCTTTCGTAAAGAAACCATTACCAAACCTCACTTTCCCTGATTTTGTGGGCACCTTTTGGGCACCAAAGCATCAAAACAATTAAATGAGATTTGTAAACAGCTTAATAATGGGAATTTGTAAACACCTGAAAAAAAATGGCGGAGAGGGTGGGATTCGAACCCACGGAACCCTTTTGGAGTTCAAACGATTTCCAGTCGTTTTCCTTCGGCCTCTCGGACACCTCTCCATGAATAATTTGCCCTTTTATACAAAATATCAAAAAATAAGTCAACAGATACTTCAAAAATAAACTTTGAATGCTGAAAAAGTACTCAATTATAATACAATGATTTTCGCAAACACATAGGAACCGAATGATTGTTTTTCAGCTACCTATTTTTTCTCTGGTACTTCAGGTATTTACCTGTTTTAACGATAACGCGATCCGTTTGCGGGCAACATCGACAGACAAAACCCTGACTTTCACTTTCTGACCGGGTTTTACTACCTCGGACGGTTCTTTGATATATTTGTCCGCCAGTTCCGAAATATGAATCAGCCCGCTTTCGTGCACTCCCAGATCCGCGAACGCGCCGAATGCGGTTACGTTGGTGATTATCGCGGGCAACACCATTCCCGGCTCAAGATCGGTTATCGAGCGGATATGGTCATAGAACCCTGCTTCCTGAAACGTATCGCGAGGGTCAAGCCCCGGTTTTAGGAGTTCGCTTTTTATATCGGCGAGTGTTTCTTTGCCGGCGATATCGGTGATAAAATCATCTATTTTGATTGATCTGACAAGGTTCTCGTTTCCCATCAGGGTGGCGATATCCGTATTGAGCGCGCGAAGGATTTTTTCAACCACCGTGTACGATTCAGGATGAATCGCCGACGAATCGAGCGGGTTGTTGCCCCCTTTGATTCTCAGGAACCCTGCGGATTGCTCAAACACTTTCGGGCCCAGTTTCGGGACCTTGAGCAGATCTTTTCTCGCCATAAACCTGCCGTTTTCTTTACGGTACTCCACAATATTGCGCGCCACGGTGTTTCCGATTCCGGCGATATACGACAAAAGCGGGGCCGAAGCGGTGTTCACATCCACTCCAACAAGGTTGACGCAATGTTCGACTTCCTCGTCGAGCTTTTGTTTGAGCAGGTTCTGGTTGACGTCGTGCTGGTATTGCCCGACACCGAGCGATTTCGGCTCTATTTTCACCAGTTCCGCGAGCGGATCCTGCAACCTGCGCCCGATGGATATGGCTCCGCGCACGGTCGCGTCGAATTCGGGAAACTCCTCGCGGGCAGTATCGGATACCGAATAAACCGATGCGCCGGACTCGTTTACAACCACACACTGCACCTGTTTGCCAGATACCTTTTTGTAATCAAGCACGAATTGTTCGGTTTCCCTGCTGGCGGTACCGTTGCCGACGGCGATATATTTTACGGCGAATTTTTCTATCAGTTGGTCGATCAGCTCGAGGCTTTCTCCTTTTTTATTATGCGGTTCAAGCGGATAGATTGCGCTGTTATACAGAAGGTTTCCCTGCGCGTTCAGCACAGCCAGTTTTATGCCTGTGCGGAACCCCGGATCGAGAGCGATAACGGGTTGTTCGCCCAGAGGAGCCGAAAGAAGGATTTCCCTTAAATTTTTCGAGAACGTTTCAATTGCAACGGAATCGGCTTTTTCTTTGAGCCCGTTTTTTATCTCTGTGGTGATTGAGGGGAGCAGTAACCTGTCAAGGCAATCGCGGGCGGCATCTTCAATCAGCGGTAAAAAAACCGATTTGCGGTTGATTATGTATTCGCGCCGGACGCAATCGAGTATTTTTTCTTCCGGCAAAATCCATTTTATTGTGAGTATCCCTTCGTTTTCGCCACGGTAGACGGCGAGTATCCTGTGGGATGGTATTGATTTAATATTTTCCTGAAAATCGGTATAGATCTGGTATTTGCCCGATTCGTCCTTTTTGTTTTTCGCTAATGCGGACCCGATTTTGCCTTCGGCTAAAATCAGTTTGCGGGCGGTATCCCTTATTTTCGGGTTGACGTTGATTATGTCGGCGATAATATCCTGCGCTCCTTTGAGAGCGGATTCGGTATCGGGTACTTTATCGTTGAGGTACGGTTTTGTGATCGCGTTTATATCCGCGCCAGCGATATCATTTTGCGCCAGAATTCGTTGGGCGAGCGGTTCAAGCCCGTTTTCGCGGGCGATGGACGCGCGGGTTTTCCTGCTTGGTTTGTACGGCAGGTATATATCTTCGAGTTCGGTTTTGGAGTATGTGCCGAGAATTTTTGATTTCAGTTCGTCGGTGAGTTTGCCTTGTTCGTCGATTGATTTCAGTATGGTTTCTTTGCGCTGGTTAAGTTCGGTATAATAATCGAACCGGTCTTTGACGGCTCGGATTTGTTGTTCGTCGAGGTTTCGGGTTATTTCTTTGCGGTACCGTGCGATAAACGGAACGGTTGCGCCTCCTGAGATCAGGTTGATTGTGTTTTTTACCTGAATTGTATCCAGTGATAATTCGGTGGTAATTAGATTTATTATTTTATCATTCATTTTATGATCCTTAGAAAAAAGATAGATAATACCGCATCTTTCAATTTGATTCCATAAAAATTGAGCATGGATATTTTAATCCACAGGTAAAAAACTAATTACAAATTATATATGTTTGTGTTACTGTAATATAATAAGTATTAAAAAAAGGATGTGGAGCATCTTTACAAAAAGTTTTTTGTTTCTTTTTTTCAAAAAAGAAAAAGCCTTTTATTTTTAAATAAACAGGATAAGGAATCCGGAAAAAATGCGAAAACTCATCTTTTTTATTTATTTTATGTACATAATGTCCGTACCGGTTTTAGCGCAGGACAAGGAAAATGCGGTTACCGCTCAATCCGGCGCGCGGATTGTTCAGCTTGAGGAAGAAATCCGGCTTCTTAAATACAAACTTGATGAATACCAGTCCATATCCGATAAAAAAATCTGGGTTCTCACCGAAGAGAACAAATCACTCAAAGATCAGGTCAACGCCTGCGCCGACAACCATGCTAATTCCGTATCGAACGCTATCGACAAAGGGATAATCTGCAAAGCTCAAAAACAGCTGGACTGGTCGATCGGGTTTATGAACGCTATTCTGGTTTTGATTACAATTCTTGTAACTTGTCTTTTGGGATTCAATTTTATTAAATATCGAAAATGGGAAAAAATAATTGCGGAAGCGAAAAAAGATTGTGAATTCATCAAATCACTTCGTGAAAAAGCCCAGATAGATACGGATAATGCCCGTCCGAAAGAGCCATCGCTTGACAAAACATCCACAGAGGAAGAAGTGAAGGCATTAAAGAAAGAACTGGAAGATTTTAAATTAAAATTAGGTTTAAGTGAACTGCTCGGCAATCCGCCAAAAGCGGAGGATTATTTTGCTCTTGGCTGTGATAAATATTTTAGCGGATTGTACAGTGATGCTCTGGAATATTTCGACAAAGTTATCGCGATAAACCCAAATAATGCTGTTGCGTGGTACAATAAAGGTGTTGCCCTTGATGAGCTAAAAAGGTATGACGAAGC
>CAYVGJ010000028.1:0-31243 GCA_964451165.1 uncultured bacterium | reverse complement strand
TATAATTGCTTATGACAAAGCTATCGCGATAAACCCAAATGATGCGAAAGCGTGGTTCAATAAAGGTGTTACCCTTGTAAAGCTCTCAAGGTATGACGTAGCTATAATTGCTTATGACAAAGCTATCGCGATAAACCCAAATGATGCGAAAGCGTGGATAAATAAAGGTGTTTCCCTTTGTAAGCTTAAAAGGTATGATGAAGCTATAATTGCTTGCGACAAAGCTATTGCGATAAACCCAAATTTTGTGATAGTGTGGTTCAATAAATCATGCGCGTATTCGCTAAAGAAAGACAAGAAAAACGCTCTGGTTAGCCTGAAAAGAGCTGTTGAGCTTGATCGGGATAATATCGAAAAAGCAAAAATCGGCAAGGAGTTCAGGTGGTTGCGGGATGACCCTGATTTTCGCGCAATTGTGGATTAAATCATAGTCTGCCGTAATACTTTTTCCCTCCATAGTTAACCCTGCTCAAATTGAGCTTAATTTGTAGTTTATGCAGGTTAAGGAGGAAAATACCCATGACATTAGACGACAACACATTTTCAAAACTGTTCAAAGATTGTCTTGCGCAGAAAAAACAAAACCCGCTTAGTGAATCGCAGAAAGAAGTGGAAAACCTTGTGCCTGTGGCTATCGGTGTGATGAAATCGATTCTTACCGATGAGTCTGCGTCGCTGGAACAAAAGTTCAAGGCGGCGAAAACAGTGCTTGATTTATCGGGGTTTACCGCTGATTCCGATTGCGCCAACCGCGCCAACGCGGTATCCGGGTTGCTCGGCGAACTTTCACTCGATCAGATAACCGATTTAAAAGTAACGGCGGACAAAATTCTAACCAGCCTGAAGGTTAAGAAAAACCCTGATTAATTTGAAATACAGGTTACACAGATTTTTATTTTATATTTTGAGCGGTATACTCAGAGTTTGCCGGAACGGATAATGGCTATAGCCAGCCAGAACCCTAAGAAAGCCGCGATTGTGTATCCGATCAGCCCGATCACGGGGTAATCCATAACGCGCGGCCCGACGTTAGTGAGCATAACCAGCGACGACCCGACAATCAGCGCCGCGATCACCAGCGCAAACGATATGCGGTTGCTCGACCGGTCGATTTCGCGGATAAGGTTATCGAGCCCCTGGTGTTCGAACTCGATTTTGAATATGCCCAGTCGCATCATTCTAAGAATCTCAGCCATTTCACCCGGAGCGGATTTGGCGAACCGCAACATCTCCATGGAAAACTTTTTTATTTCTCCGGCGATTTTCGCTACGGTATGTTGTGATCGTATCATCTTTATAATAAAAGGTTTAGTATGCTGGATCATGTTAAAATCCGGATCAAGTTTAATCACAACACCTTCGGTGATTATTATTGTTTTTATCATCAGGTACAAATCGCGCGGTATTTTTATGGAGTACCCGCGCATCAGTGACAAAACCGTGGAAAACATTTCGCCCATTTTTATTTGCTGTAGAGGCAGGTCGTAATAACGTTCAAGGAGTTCTTCCATATCGGATTTGAACTGGGCGAAATCGATGTCTTTGCCGACAGCTCCGAGTTTGCGGATCATGTCGGTAACTTTGTCGGTATCGTTATTTACTACGCCGATTAGCATTTGGCCCATCATGTGTTTTAAGTTCGCATTGAGTTTGCTGATTATCCCGAAATCGACAAACGCTACCCGGTTATCTTTCATTACGAATATGTTGCCCGGATGCGGATCGGCATGGAAGAATCCGTCGATGAATATCATTTTTAAGATAATGTCGCCGATATGCGAGGCGATAATTTTTTTTTCGGACTCGATACCTTCTGTTTTGATAAAATCGCCCAGACGGATACCTTCTATTTTTTCCAGAGTCAATATTTTCTCGCGGGTGTATTCCCAGTATATATGCGGGATATGAATATATCTATGGTTTTTGAAATTTTTGGCGAACCTGTCGATATTGCGTCCTTCTATAGAAAAATCGAGTTCCCGTTTTATGGTTCTTGCGAACTGCCCGATTATTCCCGGCAGATCATAGACACGAAGAGCCGGCACGTGCCTGTGGATCAGTTCGGTTAGCTGAAGGAGCATGCGGATATCGGACTCGATCAATTCGCGAATCTCCGGGCGTTGAATTTTAACGATTACGTTCTCGCCGGTTTTTAATTGTGCTTCGTGCACCTGTCCCAATGATGCGGCGGCAAGAGGAGTTTCGCTGAAACTGAAAAAGATGTCTTCGGGCGGTTTGCCGAACTGGTTTACGATCTGAGCGTGAATTTTCGAGTAATCAATAGGTGTAACTTTGTCCTGAAGTTTGCTGAATTCCTCGCATATATCTATCGGTACGAGGTCAGGGCGGGTAGACAGGATCTGTCCTAATTTTATGTATGTCGGGCCGAGTTCTTCAAGCACCATTTTAAGACGTTGCGCCACGCTTAATGTGGTATCCTGTTCCTTTGTCGATATGGGGAAAATTTTCCACCGTTTGAGTTGCCGTGCGAGAAAATGGTTATCCTGTTTAGCCTGTTCGACAAAAAAACCGAACCCATGTTTTACGAGCACATGTATTACCTGTTGTACTCTTTTTAAATCAAAATGTAGTCGGTTTATTTTGCCGGGCATTTAATTAATCTTTGTATTGGGATAAAAACCAATGTTTCATTTTTTGTCTTTTGGTTCGTGGCTATGCGGATGATCGTGAGACTTGATTTCTTTTTTAAGTTCATCCAGTTCTTGCCTGAGTAGGTTCAATTCCGTACGGGTAGGGATATCGAGTTTTTTCAGTGTCGCCTGAACCATCTCTTCGATTTTCGCTTCAACCTCTTTTTTGTTGGTTTCGAGTTTGGCTATCAGTTCATCCAGATACTTTTTGCTTTCCTGAGAAGAGACTTCTCCTCTTTTTACCAGATCGTCCACAAGTTCAGTGACTTTTTCTTTTGTAAGGGCAATGGCTCCGAACCCGAGATTAATGAGTTTTTTGAGTTGATCCATATTAAATCCCTCCTAATTTAAAAAAAGGGGAGGCGTTATATGGCGCCTCCCCCGTATGAAAATCATTTATTGATGGGGTATCCCTGTAATTTGCCAAGTTGTGGAAGTTCGCCCACCAACGGCAATACATAATCGAGAAAATTACCGTTTATGTCGTTGCCTTCGGTGTTTATATAAGCCTGATCAAGCGATTTGGTTTCTTTCGCCATAGTTTTGAGTTCTACCAGTTCCATTTCAATTTTGTAATTTTTACCGCCGGCGATTCTTTTGAAACTGATGCTACCGCCTTCGGCTTTGCCTGCATATTTTACCGCTTCTCGTCCAGCCTGGCGGGCTTCCGATGCGTCAACTTCGGATATACATCCGGGAAAACTTCTCTGCAGGTACCCGAACGTATCTGCGCGCACACGCAGTTTTTCTCCCAGATTGGTTTTTATGAGGCTTGCCAGGTAATCGCCGAGCGCGCCTGAACCGGATAGCTGGACGTTGCCGTGCGAATCCCGTTCGCCGGTAGTGCATATGGGGTTGCCTTTATCGTCGTGAATACCTTCGGATACCGCGATTACGGCTCTCTGGTATTTGTCCATGGTTTTCTGGACATCGTTTAGGAACTGTTCTTTTGAGAATACGCGTTCAGGAACGTAAATCAGGTGCGGGGCATCGTCAGGGTCAAGGCGCGCGATTCTTGATGCGGCGGTAAGAAACCCTGCGTGACGTCCCATGATCACATTAATTTTAATACCTTTGAGCGATCTGTTATCGAAATTGTCACCCATGAACGCCTGAGCCACGAATTTAGCCGCACTGCCGAATCCGGGGCAGTGATCGGTAACGCGAAGATCGTTGTCGATGGTTTTCGGAATATGGAAAACCGACAGTTCATATTTCGCTTCTCTTGCAAGTTCAGATACGATATTGGCGGTTTCCGCAGAATCGTTTCCGCCTATATAGAAGAAATAGCGTATGTTGTATTTCTGGAACACACCGAAAATCTTCTGGCATTCATCGGCAGTGGGTTTTTTACGAACCGACCCTAAAGCCGCTGAAGGTGTGATAGCTACTTTCTCCAGAGTTTCCTGGCTCTCTTTGAACAGGTCAATGAAATCTTCTTTCATGATACCGTTTACACCGTGACGCGCTCCGTACAGGTTTTCGATAACATCGGATTTACGGGCTTGCTCAATCACGCCTACGAGGCTCTGGTTGATCACGCATGTAGGGCCGCCCGACTGCCCTATGACAGCATTTCCTTTAACACCCATAACTAATTTTTCTCCTTCTTTATCAGAGTTGCCGGTTTGAGTTGCGTTTATTATAAAAAATTCCATATTTTCGTTCAAACCAATTCTATTACAGAATACGGATTTTTAAAACCAAAAGTTTTTTCAATAGATACGTTAATTCATTAAACTAATTATAATTATGTAGTTTATGAAAAACGTCCTGATGCGGTTTCGCAAATACCGGTGTAGCAAAAAATAATTTTCTTTTCCTGTGTCGGAGTAAATTACATCCAAAGATATCCGTAAATTATTTATTGCAGGACAAAAAAATCTTTACCATACAAACTGATAAATGGTATTAGATAATAAAAAAGGGTTTTTTATGAACATATCGGCAACACCTATTGAGGGGCTTCTTCTTATAGAACCCCGGATCTTTACAGACAGGCGTGGTTATTTCATGGAAACATATAACCGTGCAAAATACTTTGAGGCAGGAATAAAGAAAGATTTCGTGCAGGATAACTTCTCTCATTCCACTGCGGGAGTGTTGCGCGGAATGCATTATCAGCTCAACCAACCGCAGGCAAAACTTGTATATGTGATGCATGGCGAGGTATTCGATGCCGTGATCGATATCCGCAAAGGGTCACCGACGTTCGGCAAATGGTATGGTGTTGTTTTATCGGCTGAGAACAGGCGACAGCTCTATATTCCCGAAGGGTTTGCTCACGGGTTCTGTGTGCTCAGCAAGGAAGTTGATTTTGTCTATAAATGTTCCGATTTCTATTCTCCGGGCGACGAACATGGCATTTTGTGGTCCGATATTGACGTGGGCATCGACTGGCCTGTAAAAACCCCCGTTTTATCAGACAAAGACCGCGAATACAAACCGCTGAAAGCTGTTGACGTGTCCCTCCTTGCGCAATACAAACCATTTTGATCTTTTGCGAAAAAAACCAGCGGATCGCGTGATAACAAAAAAAATATACGATCAAACCCGGATCTATTTTAAATTAATTGACTTTTAAGGATAAATATTTGTATAATTAACGTTTTTAAAAAAAATTTTTCATAAAATGGAAATCAGATACAACCTTTGCCTTAGGCATATATACTTTAAAGCTGGAACTGTAAAGGATTTAAATATTCGATAATTTTAATTCGCGCGTGTATCCAGTAATTTAACGCTAAATAAAGAAAATAAAACTCATTTTTTAGATCAATTTCAAGAAGAGGAAATTTATTTCGATGACAGACGCACACAACTACAACATTGAGCCTATAGATGATGGCAGTGTAACTTCCGTATTCGCGTTTCTCGCGGGCGGGATTAATTGCGGCATAAAAAAAGACGATCTTGACCTCGCTATTGTTTATTCCGAGCACGACAGCATCGCTGCGGCATGTTTTACACGCAACAGCGTAAAGTCTGCCGCGGTTACGGTAAGCATGGATCATCTGTCTAAATCAGAACATATAAAAGCCGTTATTCTAAACAGCGGATGCGCCAACACATCTACAGGTGACCAAGGTATTCGAAACGCACGCAAAATGGCAGAATGTGTGGCGAAAAAATTGTCTCTTGCGCCCGAAGGGGTGCTTGTTTGCTCGACAGGCAGAATCGGCCCGCAGTTGCCTATGGCAAAGATTGAGGCCGGTATTCCTCGTCTGGTTACGCAAATGTCACCACAGGGCGGTAAAAAAGCGGCTCAGGCGATTCTGACTACCGATACCGTTGAAAAACAGGCTGGATACAAAACACAGATAGACGGCGTAACCGTGAAAATGGGCGGTATGGCTAAAGGGTCGGGGATGATCGCTCCGAATATGGCTACCATGTTGTGCGTGATTACAACCGATATTACGGTGGAAACATCGTTTATGCGCGAATCGCTTCGCGAGGCGGTTGACCTGACATTCAACAGGATAAACGTCGACGGCGATATGTCTACCAACGATACGGTGATCCTCCTGTCAAACGAATTGGCGGGAAACAGTGTTATCTGCAAAGACAGCCCTGACGCTCCTGTTTTTAAAAAAATATTGTACGAGACATGTTTAAACCTCGCCCTTCAAATCGTAAAAGACGGTGAAGGCGCGACAAAACTGATCGAGATCAGAGTAAACGGCGCTAAAGATAACCACAGTGCCAGACAAGCCGCATGGCAGATATCAAACTGCCTGCTCTTTAAAGTGGCGCTCAATGGCAAAGACCCCAACTGGGGACGGTTAATGTCGGCTCTGGGTACTTCCGGTATCGAGTTTAACCCGAATACAGTTGATATATATTTGAATAACCTTCAGATAGTGAAAAATTCGCTGGAAATTAAAGAAGGCGTGGAAAAAAAATACGAGATATGGACATATCCGCGTTTCAAAATTACCGTCGATTTAAAATACGGCGAAGGCAGTGATGTATATTATACTTGCGATATTTCACACGGTTACATTGATATAAATCTTTAAGGAGCGAAAATGGAGAAATTTATTCAAAAAGCAGGTATTCTGATAGAGGCTCTTCCGTATATTCAGTCTTTTAAGGGTAAAATTACCCTGATTAAGTTCGGAGGGAGCGCCATGGCAAACAATACATGGATGAGAAATGTCCTGACCGATATTGTTTTCCTGTATACCGTAGGCATAAAACCCGTAATCGTTCATGGCGGAGGCAACAGAATCAGCGAAGCCATGCGCGATCTGGGCAAAACACCTAAATTCGTGCAGGGTTACAGGGTAACCGACGAAGAGACGGTTCAGACGGTTGAGAAAGTGCTTTTTGAGGAAATTAACCACGAAATAGTGGAACTTATTAAATCTATCGGCGGAGATGCAGAAGGGTTGTCGGGCAAACGCCACGGGCTGATAGTAGCGGAGAAACACTTGCTCGACGCTCCTTTCGATAAAGAAGACCTGGGGTTTGTCGGTAACGTTAAATCCATATACACACAACCTCTTACGACATTACTTCATGAAAATAAGATCCCGGTTATCGCTCCTGTGGCAATAGGTAGCGACGGTTATACTTACAACATAAACGCTGATCTGGCGGCGGGCGAAATCGCACGCGCTATCGGCGCGGAGAAACTTGTTTTTTTAACCGATGTGGACGGCATCATGCGCGACAAAAACGACCGCAATTCGCTTATTTCACATATTGATGTAGATATGGTTAAAAACCTGATCGATACCGGAGTTATATCAGGCGGTATGATACCGAAAGTTACAGCCGGCCAGAAAGCCGTGGCAAACGGAGTGGGCAAAACCCACATAATTAACGGAATGATACCTCATACCCTTTTGCTGGAGATATTTACAGATAAAGGAATAGGTACCGAAATAGTCAGCAGAAACAATCATATGGCGGAGTTGATATAAAAATGAATACGAATGAAAATGTAGCAAAACTTTATTCCGATTATGTTCTTTCCACTTACGGGCGGGAAGGTATCGCCTTTTATAAAGGTGAAGGATCGTATCTGATCGATATGGACGGCAACAGGTACCTGGATATGTATCCGGGTTGGGGTACCGGATGTCTGGGGCACAGCCATCCGTATCTTGCGGATCAGTTGTGCGATCAGCTCCATACACTTATTCACGTGCCGAACAATTTCTATAATCCGCTTCAGGCAGAATTGGCAAAACGGTTGGCAGATTATGGGTTTGGCGGGTACACATTCTTCTGCAACAGCGGAGCTGAAGCAAACGAAGCGGCAATAAAACTCGCCCGAAGGTTCGGCAACCAGACCGGCGGCCGGTTTGAGATAATCACGTTTTATAAATCGTTTCACGGGCGGACACTTGCCGCCATTACCGCAACAGGCCAGCCGAAATACCAGCAGGGGTTCGAGCCTCTTCCCGCAGGGTTTAAATATGCGGAATTCGGCAATTTCGAGTCGGTTATGTCGTTAGTCACGGATAAAACCTGCGCTATTATGCTTGAGCTGATTCAGGGCGAAGGCGGTTTGAATATCGCACAAGACAATTTTTACCGCCAGATCGAATCGCTATGCAGGGAAAAAAATATCCTGCTCATCGCCGACGAGGTTCAGACCGGAATCGGCAGGACAGGCAATATCTACGGGTTCCAGACATTCGGCGTGTCGCCTGATGTAGTGACTCTGGCAAAAGCTCTTGGCGGTGGGGTACCTATCGGCGCAATGATGGCAAAACCGGCGCTGAAAGATATGTTACCACCCGGTATGCACGCATCGACTTTCGGCGGGAACTCGTTTGCCTGCAGGGCGGCGCTGGCTGTGTTCGATGTTATTGAAAAAGAGAATCTGCTTAACAATGTGAAAGAGTTATCCGAATACGCTTTCGCTCGGTTTAACGATATCGCGCGCGAAACAGGCCTCATAACCGCCATACGCGGAAAAGGGCTTATGTTCGGCGTGGATATAACTGTCGCTTCGGCTGATGTAAAAGCGGCATGCAGGGAAAAATTTGTGCTTATAAATAATGTGGGCGAAAAAACCATCAGGTTTTTGCCCGCTTTGAACATAACCGGAGACGATCTTAAAAAAGGTATTGATGTTTTCGAACAAGCCTTACTCAGGGAAGGGAAAAAATAATGAAAAAAGATTTGTTGTCTATCGACGACCTGAGCATCGAGGAAATACATTCGCTGTTTGAGTGTGCCGGACAAATAAAAAAGTATCCTTTGCAATCGATGTTAAGCCAGCGAAGCATGGCGATGATATTCGAAAAACCATCTTTGCGAACCCGAGTTACTTTTGAGCTGGGAATGGTTCAGCTCGGCGGGTATGCTATATACCTTCAGCCGGTAGATATTAAGCTCGGCGAACGCGAATCCGTGGCGGATGTAGCGCGCAACCTTGAGAGATGGGTTGACATAATAATGGCAAGAACATTCAAACATTCTACAATAGTTGAAATGGCTCAATACGCCAAAATTCCCGTGATAAACGCGTTATCCGAACTCGAACATCCATGCCAGGCGCTGGCGGATTTATTTACCGTGCTTGAACATAGAAATAATTTCGATAATTTCAAGATGTCATTTATCGGCGACGGCAACAACGTGTGCAATTCGCTGATGCTTCTTTGCGCTAAACTCGGTTCGAGTTTCGCCCTGGCTTGCCCGAAAGGATACGAGCCTGATAAAAATATTATCGGCCGGACCAAAGAACTTATGAAAGAAAACGGCGGAGATTTGACTATTACCAATGATATAAAAGAAGCGGTTGACGGATCTGATGCCATATATACCGATGTATGGGTGAGTATGGGGCAGGAAGATGAAAGTACCCGCAAAAAAGAGATTTTTTCGCGGTATCAGGTTAATTCACAGGCGTTGAAATACGCTAAACCCGATGCTCTTGTGATGCATTGCCTCCCTGCGCATCGAGGCGAGGAAATCACCGACGACGTTATGGACGGGCGAAATTCGGTAGTGTTTGATCAGGCAGAAAACAGGCTTCATGTCCAGAAAGCAATTATTTTGAAATTATTAAAAAAAGATGATAAAATAAACAAATATTGACCGAGGAGATAATATGACCGAGAAAGTTGTTCTTGCGTATTCGGGGGGCCTTGATACCTCAATAATATTAAAATGGCTTAAAATCGAAAAAGGATACGATGTAATCGCATTCACTGCCGATCTCGGACAGGGCGAAGAACTTGAACCTGTATACGAGAAAGCCATTACAACAGGCGCATCAAAAGTTTATATCGAAGACCTGCGCGAAGAGTTTGTGCGCGATTATGTATTTTTCGCTATTCAGTCAAACGCGATATACGAAGGATCTTATTTGCTCGGCACTTCGCTGGCGAGGCCGCTTATCGCGAAAAAACAGATCGAGATTGCGCAAAAAGAAAAAGCGACTTCTGTCGCCCACGGGTCTACAGGCAAAGGAAACGATCAGGTTCGATTTGAACTGACTTTTTACGCTCTGGAACCCAATATCAAGGTAATCGCTCCATGGCGCGACTGGGATTTCAAATCGAGAACAGACCTTATTAATTACGCAAAGGAACACGGTATACCCATTCCGGTAACTCAGGCAAAACCATATAGTTCAGACAGAAATTTGTTTCACATAAGTTTTGAGGGCGGCATCCTTGAGGATCCATGGAACGCTCCGCCGGAAGACATGTTTCTCCTGTCGGTATCGCCGGAGAAAGCTCCTGATGAACCGGAGATAATAGAACTCGAATACAAGGATGGCGTACCTGTTGCACTAAACGGACAGGTTCTCTCGCCCGCTGGGCTCCTCGCTGAGTTGAATAAATTTGGCGGAAAACATGGTATCGGCAGGGTAGATATTGTGGAAAACAGGTTTGTCGGCATGAAATCAAGAGGAGTATACGAAACACCGGGCGGAACTATACTGCACGCGGCTCACAGGGCGGTTGAATCGCTTACGATGGATAGGGAAGTTATGCACCTGCGCGATTCAATGATACCGTACATAGCGCGTCTTATTTATTACGGGTTCTGGTTCTCACCTGAAATGGATATGGTAAAAGAAATGGTGAAAAAATCTCAGCAGAACGTGACAGGGACTGTACGGCTTAAACTCTATAAAGGGAACGTAACTGTTTTGGGCAGGAAATCTCCGTTCAGTTTATATAGTGAGAAGTTCGCCACGTTCGAGGCGGAAACGGTTTACAATCAGAAAGACGCGGAAGGGTTTATTAAATTAAACGCGTTGCGTTTAAGGCTGAAATCGATTCTCGGGAGGTAATTTATATTGAATCCTAACACGAAATTATGGGGCGGAAGGTTTACGCAGGCCACCGATAAGGCGGCAGAGAGGTTTTCCGCTTCGATACATTACGACTCAAGGTTGTATAAACACGATATCGAAGGCAGTATCGCTCACGCGAAAATGCTTGCCGTATCTGGTATTATCACCGCTGATGAAGCCCGCCGGATAGAATCCGGGTTAAACACGATACTCTCGCAGATAGAATCTGGCGAATTCGTTTTCAGGCCTGAACTTGAGGATATTCATATGAATATCGAGTCGAAACTGACTGAACTTATCGGGCCTGCGGGCGCGAAACTGCATACCGCCCGAAGCAGGAACGACCAGGTAGTCAATGATGTCAGAATGTATCTTCGTGACGAGGTAAATGATATAACTGATCTGATTATAAGACTTCAGAAATCGTTTCTGGAGAAAGCGAAAGAATACAAGAGCGCGGTCATGCCGGGATTTACGCATTTACAACATGCCCAGCCCGTACTTGTGGCGCATCATCTGCTCGCTTATGTTTGCATGCTCGACAGGGACAGGGAACGGTTTTTCGATTCGCTTAAACGAATCAACGTGATGGCACTCGGTTCATGCGCTCTTGCAGGCACACCGCTTCCGATAAACCGGGACTGCACGAAAGAACTGCTCAAATTCGATACGGTTTCCATAAACAGTATCGACGCGGTATCCGACCGTGATTTCATAGTGGAATTTTTAGCGGATTGCGCCATTTTGGGCGCGCATTTATCGCGTTTGGCGGAAGAACTCGTTCTGTGGACATCGCCGGAATTCAGGTTTGTGATTCTGCCCGATGCGTATTGTACAGGAAGCAGTATCATGCCGCAGAAAAAGAATCCGGATATGGCTGAACTCTCACGCGGTAAAACAGGAAGACTCTACGGTAACCTTATGTCGATTCTCACAACGCTCAAAGGGTTGCCTTTGAGCTATAACCGCGACCTTCAGGAAGACAAGGAACCGCTGTTCGATTCTATCGACACAATAAAAGGTATTCTGACTGTATGCGATGGTATGGTATCAGCTATGCGGTTCAATGTGGAGCGCCTTGAGGATATGGCGGGAGCCGATTTTATTCTCGCTACAGAAATAGCGGATTATCTTGTGCTGAAAAACGTGCCGTTTCGATCGGCGCACGAAATATCGGGTAAAATTGTGGGGTATTGCGTTAAGAACAAAAAAGATTTTTGCGATCTCGATATGAATCAATGGAAAAGTTTCTCGGATAAATTCGAGGATGATATAAAATCAAGGTTAACGGTTATGAACTCAATAAAAAACAAAATTTCGAAGGGATCAACCTCATATAATGAAGTGGAAAACCAGATAGATTATTGGTTTCTTAAAATAAATAAATTGGTTTCTGATATAACAGAAAACATACAATAAAATTTCATTCGTTTGGAGAATTTATATAATGTCGGATTTCAAATTCATAAGCAATAAGCTTTACTGTGAAGATATACCTGTTAATAATATCGCAAAACGTGAAGGTACTCCTCTGTATATATACAGTAAAAACACGTTGACGGAAAACTACATGAGGCTCGACAGGGCGTTCGCGTCTGTGCCTCACATGATATGTTATTCGGTAAAATGCAACTCGAATATAACTGTGTTGCGTACACTTGCCAAATGCGGATCCGGGTTCGACATAGTTTCCGGCGGTGAACTTTTTAGAGTGATCCGTTCCGGGGGCGATCCGTCCAGAGTAGTGTTTGCGGGAGTGGGCAAATCCGAGAAAGAGATAATTTATGCGCTAAACCATAACATAAAGATATTTACTGTGGAATCGGAATCAGAACTTGAGCGGATAAATGCCATGGCTTCGAATATGAACACAAAAGCGCAGGTGGCGATACGTGTCAACCCTGATGTTGATCCGCAGACACACAGGTTTATATCAACGGGCAAAAAAGAGAACAAATTCGGTATGGATATAGAACGGGCGAAAGCGGCGTTTCATCTGGCGATGATGTTGTCGTCGGTGGAACCTGTGGGAATCCATATGCATATCGGATCGCAGATAGTCTCCAGCGAACCGTACGCGCAGGCGCTGGATAAAATCGTGCCGATGATCACGGAACTCAAACGAGCCGGTATACCTTTGCAGTATATAGATATCGGCGGAGGTTTAGGTATAGTTTACGATACGGAAATACCCCAAACACCCGAGGAATTCGCATCCGTTATAATACCGCGCATAAAAGGGCTCGGAATGACACTCGTTCTTGAACCGGGCAGGTATATCGCCGGCAACGCAGGGATACTTGTGGCGAAAGTCGAGTACATAAAGCAAAGCGGCGACAAGACATTCGTAATTCTTGACGCGGCGTTTAACGATCTAATTCGCCCGGCGTTATATAAGGCGTACCATAAGATAGTGCCTCTGGTTACCAATCAGAACCGCCAGAAAATAAAAGCCGATTTTGTCGGGCCGGTATGTGAATCGGGTGATTTTTTCGCGCAGGACCGTGAAATCCAGTCTCTGCAGGAGAACGAATATGTGGGGATAATGAGCGCGGGAGCCTATGGGTTTACGATGGCGTCAAACTATAATTCAAGGGTACGTACCGCAGAAGTGATGGTATCTGAAAATCAGTATAACATAATTAGAAAACGTGAAACATGGGAAGATTTAATCCGAAACGAGTCGATCTCTATTAAGGAGTATATCAAATGAAAATCAATTTCACAAAGATGCAGGGTAGCGGTAACGATTTTATTGTAATTAACGCAATTGAACACAAATTGGATAATCCTTCTCAATTCGCGCTGAAATGGTGTAACCGCCATTTCGGTATAGGGGCAGACCAGCTTCTTCTTCTTGAGAAATCGGATATCGCTGATTTCAGGATGAGGATATTCAATTCCGACGGAAGTGAAGTTGAAATGTGCGGTAACGGAATCCGATGTTTCGCGAAATTTGTCGCGGATAAAAAATTGAGTGATAAGGTAGAATTAAATGTCGAAACGCTCGCAGGTATAATCAGCCCGAAATTAGTTGAGAACGGTGTAAAAGTAAATATGGGCAACCCGAAACTTAAACCGGCTGAAATACCTGTAATTTACGATGACAACAACCCGATAATTGACGAACCGTTCCAGTTTGCCGACAGGGTTTACCATATTACTACCGTATCTATGGGTAACCCGCATTGTGTGATATTTGTCGACAAACTTGATTCGCTCGATATAACCAAAGTCGGGCCTATGATAGAACACGCCGCTATATTCCCTAACCGGACAAATGTGGAATTGGTTGAGGTAGTCGACGACAAGAACATTAAAGTTAAGGTTTGGGAAAGGGGAGCCGGGTTAACCCTTGCGTGCGGTACTGGTGCTTGCGCATCAGTCGTTGCTGCAAGCCTCAACGGTCTTGCCGGAAAAGAAGTTTGCGTATCGCTTCCCGGAGGAGAACTTTATATACAATGGGCCGAGGATGGAAACATATATATGACCGGTCCGGGTGAAACTGTTTTTGAAGGAATAATTGAAATTTAAGTAATATAGGAGATGAGATCATGTACCAGGGATCTTTTGTGGCTATTGTTACTCCGTTTTCGGATAACAGGGTTGATGAGGAGGCATTACGCCGCCTTGTAAGGTTTCATATTGATAACGGCACTAACGGAATTGTTCCATGTGGAACAACAGGAGAATCGGCTACGTTATCATATGAAGAACATTTTCAGGTAATCGATATTGTCATTGACGAAGCAAAAGGTAAAGTGCCTGTTATCGCCGGAGCAGGTTCTAACAGCACCAGCGAAACACTCATGTTTACTGAACACGCTAAAAAAGCGGGTGCCGACGGTGCACTGCTTATTACGCCTTATTACAATAAACCTACTCAGGAAGGATTATACCTCCATTTCAAAAAGGTAGCGGAATCGGTAGATATACCTGTTGTCCTCTATAATGTACCGGGAAGAACCGGAGTCAGTATCTCTCCGGAAACCGTAGCTCGGTTATCGGAAATACCAACAATCGTAGCCATAAAAGAAGCAAGCGGGTCGCTCGATCAGGTATCGCAGATACTCAAACTTTGTAAAATTACCGTGTTGTCCGGTGACGATTCCCTCACTCTGCCTATGATGTCTATAGGCGCCAAAGGTGTAATATCGGTGCTCGCAAACGTATTGCCCGGCAGGGTATCGAGCCTTGTTCAATCTGCGTTGGCAGGCGATTTCCAGACAGCGTCGAAAATTCATTATGAACTTTTCGACCTGTTTAAAGTAATGTTTATAGAAACAAACCCGATACCTGTTAAATCGTCGCTGGCATTTCTTAACATGATAAAACCGGAACTCAGGTTGCCAATGACATTCATTACCGAATCTAACAAATATAAACTTTTGAAAGAGCTGGCGAAATCACCCGAACTCGCATCCAAACTTGAGTGTTACAAAGAATAGGAGGATTCATCCGATGATCCGTTTAGCCGTTTTCGGTGCCGCGGGAAGAATGGGACAACGTATATTGTCGCTGTCACAGAAAAACCCGGATGTCTTCAATGTTGTAGGCGCTATCGAGTTTCCCGGTCACCCTTTGATGAATAAAAACATATCCGAGTTTACAGAGATAAAAAACAGCGATGTCATACTGAGATCGTCATCAGCAGGGTTTATAGATAATTGCGATGTTTTTATCGATTTTACCAGTCCGGAATCGACTATTCTTAATGCCGATTCCTGCGGGCACGCGGGTAAAGCTCTTGTTGTGGGAACCACGGGCCTTAATGATGAACAGATGAACATACTCAAAACCATATCCCGCGATATACCTATGGTTGTCGCGCCAAACATGAGTGTTGGTGTCAACCTCCTGTTCGCGCTGGTAAAAAAAGTAGCATCTATTCTCGATGACGATTATGATAT
Organism: uncultured bacterium; assembly: GCA_964451165.1. Lineage (GTDB taxonomy): Bacteria > Auribacterota > Auribacteria > Auribacterales > Auribacteraceae > CAYVGJ01. The sequence goes on along the minus strand of CAYVGJ010000028.1, from coordinate 15,410 downwards.
CGAAATAACCGAATCTCACCACAGGTTTAAGAAAGACGCTCCCAGCGGAACCGCCAAACGGTTAGCCGAAATGGCCGCCATGGGTCGCGATGTGAACCTCGCTGAAAAAGCTGTTCACGGCAGAGTCGGCATAACCGGAGAGAGAAAAAAAGGCGATATCGGAATTCACGCGCTGAGAATGGGCAACGTTGTCGGCGACCATACTGTTTGTTTTGCTAATCTCGCTGAACGCGTTGAGTTTACACATAAAGCGGAATCCAGGGATGTATTCGCGCTCGGGGCTCTAAAAGCCGCTGTGTTTGTTGCATCTGCAAAACCCGGTTTATATGATATGCAGGATGTACTTGGTTTAAAATTCTGAAATAATTTATTACAGGAGATATTAAATGAACGGTAAATTCGAACTTGCGGAACGGCTACTCAAACTTCCTCCCTATCTCTTTTTTGAAATAGACAGGTTAAAAAAAGAAGCTATAGCCAGAGGCAAAGACATAATCGATCTCGGTGTTGGCGATCCGGATATACCTACTCCGTCGGTAATCGTTGAGGAACTTAAAAAAGCCGTTGACCGCCCTGCAAACCACAGGTACCCTTCAACCGTCGGAATGATTGAGTTCAGGGAAGCAGCTTGCGATTGGTTTAAAAACAGGTTTGGAGTAAGTATCGATCCGGTGAAAGAAGCAGTCGCGCTTATCGGATCTAAAGAAGGTATCGCGAATATATCTATGGCGTTTGTCGATCCGGGCGATTATGTGCTCATACCCGACCCGGCGTATCCTGTTTATAAAAACGGAACCATTTTTGCCGGCGGCAACCCATATATAATGCCTCTTTTAAAAGAGAACCAGTTTCTGCCCGATCTCGACGCAATACCCGAACCTATCGCCGTGAAAAGCAAAATGATGTTTCTGAATTATCCGAATAACCCTACATCAGCTACGGCGACAAAAGAGTATTTCAAAAAAGCTGTCGATTTCGCGCATAAATATAATATTATTGTATGCCATGACGCGGCGTATACCGAAGTAAGTTTCGATGGTTACCAGGCGCCGTCGTTCCTTGAAGTGGACGGGGCAAAAGATATATCTATCGAGTTTCATTCGCTGTCCAAAACTTTCTGCATGACCGGATGGCGAATCGGATTCGCGCTCGGCAACGAGAAAATTGTCGGCGGGTTGACCAAAATAAAATCCAATATCGATTCCGGTGCGTTTCAGGCGGTTCAGGAATCCGGTATCGTAGCTATGGCTAAAGCTTTGCCGGTAGCTAAAAATATTTATAAGGTTTTTGAACGAAGGCGCAATATTTTCGTCAAAGGATTAAACGATTGCGGTATTGAGTGCGATTTGCCAAAATCAACTTTCTATATCTGGTTTAAAGTTCCGCCTAAATACGATTCGGCATCGTTTACCAAACTTATGCTCGAAGAAGCCGGTATTGTCATAACTCCGGGTAATGGGTTCGGCGAATACGGCGAAGGTTATGTAAGAGCGGCTCTGACTGTGCCTGAAGAAAGGCTCAACGAAGCGGTATCGCGAATAAAACAGGTTATCTGATCTATTATGGTTAAACTTGTTTTATCGCTCGGTTCGAATCTTGGCGACAGGTTTTTGAACTTGAAAACAGCGTGCGCCAGATTAACCGAAAGCGGATTGGTTATCGATATTAAATCATCATCCGTTTACGAAACTGAACCGCAGGATATGAAATCGGAGAACAGTTTTTTCAATACGGTGATTGTTTGCCAAACAAATATTTCGCCTGTTGAAATACTTAATCTGATAAAAAGTATAGAAACAGATATGGGACGTGTACAATCGCCGGTTTATCAAGATAGGATTATTGACATAGATATTATAAGTTACGGCGATAAAATTGTGCGGGCACATAACCTGATTATCCCGCACCCGAAAATGCATTTGCGCCCTTTTGTGCTTGTACCGTTACAGGAAATTGACGCCGGGTTTACGCATCCGGTATTGAATTTTAACCCGGCGCAAATGTTGAGTAAAATTAAAGGTAACTACAAGGTAAAAAAGGTTGAAGGAATTCAGCTCGATGGACAAATCAAAAATAACACCTAAAAAACTTTTGCAGTTTAAGAAAGATAACCGGAAATTCGCTGCTCTTACGGCTTACGATTCTCTTTTCTCATCGATTTTAAACGAAGCGGAAATTGAAGTCATTCTTGTGGGCGATTCGCTCGGCATGATCGTTCAGGGAAGAAGCAATACGCTTCATGTAACCGTTGACGATGTGGTTTACCATACAAAATGCGTATCCCGAATGAACAAAAACGCGCTTCTTGTTGCCGATATGCCGTTCATGAGTTACCAAGCCACAGTATGCGATGCTCTATATAACGCCGCCAAACTTATCAAAGACGGTAACGCAGAAGCTGTGAAACTCGAAGGCGGTGAAGAAATCGCAGATACCGTATCGCGAATGGTGCGTTCAGGTATGCCCGTCATGGGGCATATCGGTTTGACTCCTCAGGACGTGCTTACAAGCGGAGGCTATTTTGTGCAGGGTATCGATGAGAAATCCGCCAAAAAACTTATCAATGACGCCAAAGCGTTATACGAAGCTGGTGTTTTCGCTATGGTAATCGAATGCGTACCCGCTGAAGTCGCACGCCAGATTACCACCGATATTGATGTGCCAACCATCGGAATCGGCGCTGGCCCATACTGCGACGGTCAGATACTTGTCACTCAGGATATGCTCGGTTTATTTAAAAGGTTTAAACCTAAATTCGTAAAAACCTATTCTAATTTATATGAGGATGCTGTTACCGCCATAAAAAAATTCAGCGAAGAAGTAAAATCCGGTGAGTATCCCGGTAAAGAACATTCTTATTGAGGTTCCTTTATGATAACCTTCAACGATCCTCTAAAGATTCAGCAACATATAATTGGATTAAAAAAACAGGGCAAAACTATTGCTCTCGTGCCCACCATGGGATACCTTCACAAAGGTCACCTTAGTCTGCTTAAAGAAGCGGGAAAATCAGCGGATATCGTTGTTTTGAGCATATTTGTCAATCCCAAACAGTTCGGCCCAAAAGAAGATTTAAATAAGTACCCGCGCGATTATGAGCACGATAAACAACTTGCCCAATCATTAAATACCGACATTATTTTTTATCCGAGCGAAGAAAATATGTATCCGTCAGGTTACTCTACTTACGTAACCGAGGAAACCTTATCTCTCAACTGGTGTGGAAAGAAACGACAGGGCCATTTCCGCGGAGTTACCACAGTCGTTCTCAAACTATTCAATATAATCCAACCCGATACGGCATTTTTCGGCGCGAAAGATATCCAGCAGGCACTTGTTATAAAAAAAATGGCTGATGACTTGAATATTCCGGTGAAAATTCAGGTTTGCCCGATAATACGCGAAGACGACGGAGTCGCTATGAGTTCCAGAAACACCTACCTCTCACCACAAGAACGCATTGACACACGTCTTCTAAAAAAATCACTCGATCACGCGACCGAACTGTTTCTATCCGGATTCAGGGATTCCGCGCTTATTCTGGATGAAATGAAAGATATCATCTTATCCGCAAAATCCACAGAAATAGATTATATCGCCTGTGTCGATCAATCTACACTCGAACAGAAAGATAACCTTTCCCACGGAGACAGGATTCTGCTCGCTGTTTACGTAGGCAAAACCCGGCTCATCGACAACTGCCAGCTCCCCTGATATACAAATTCATGTATCCTTTTTATACAATGAAATTTAAATGTTTACCAATTATTTCATATATTTCTATAATTTTCTCACTTCTTCACTTGCTTTGTTTTATGCTTTCTGCCTTCGCTTGAATGAAATTCGGGATATAATCGAATAACCAGAGAATAGTCACTAATAACAGTATTAATAAAAAATTTTTATGGATCGAAACAGATGCGGTTCTTTTTTTCGTTACAATTTATTCATTATTTTATATTGTATCCATATGATACAGCTGTGTCATTATGACATCTTTCATTATATCCCAAAATATATTTGATAATTTCATTATATCCTTTGTATTAATAAGATAATCATATTAGTCCTATCAGGTACACCTTTTGATTACTAATTAACCCGTACGCATAAAATAACCAAAAGGAGGACAAAATATGAACCTGATAAAATGGAAAAAACAAAACAATGTCTCTAATGAAATCGCCAACCTAAATCAATGGATTAGCGACTTTTTTAATGAGTCGCCTGATCTATTCACGCAGAATTGTTCGATTAACAAAGGAAATCCGTTTTTACCGGAAATAGACGTAATTGAAAACGACGACCGAATAGAAGTGAAAGTGGATTTGCCCGGATTCGAAAAAGAAAACATTCATGTTGAGTTTAACGCAAACAGGCTGAGAATCACAGGCGAACGTAAAACTGAAGAAGAAACAAAACGTAATCATTATTTTAAATCCGAACGGGTTTTCGGTAGATTCGAACGAGCGGTTACATTGCCAACAGGTGTAAACGCGCAAAACATAAAAGCAGTGTACAAAAACGGCGTGTTGGAACTGACAATTCCAAAAACTGAGGAATCAAAAGTAAAACAGATCAAAGTAAACTGATTAAAAAAAAGGAGGGTTAATCATGTCATTCTATAACCGGCTTGAAGAATTATTCGATATTCAAAACGAACTGAGCAATTTTTTTGAACATGTTTTCGCAAATACTGACAGGACTTTCGGGTTATATGAAGGAAAACTGAAACTTGACGCGGATTTGTGGGAAAACGATCAGGAATATGTAATCAAAATCGATGTACCGGGTATTGAGAAAAACCAGATCGATATATCCGCCATCAACAATACTCTCGCGATAAAAGTAAGCAGGCCCGATATCGACCAGGAAGAAAAGAAAAGTTTTTTCAGGCGAGAGAGGTTTTCCGGATGCGCCGAACGGCATCTGACACTCCCATCCAAAATAAACAGGGACTCCATATCAGCCGTTTGCAAAAACGGAGTGCTGGAAATCCATTGCCCGAAAACAGAAGAAGAAAAACCGCGCCAGATTACAATTAAAACCGAATAAATTTATCAATAATAATATATAAGGAGGATAAACTATGAAAACTATTCGCAAAAGAGACGATTTGGAACACGAAGAGAGATTTCTGCGCCCCGCAGTCGATATAAAAGACAACGGCGCGGAAATTACACTTGTTGCCGATTTGCCCGGTATCGATAAAGATTCCCTAAACATCCAAATAGATAACAATATACTCACAATCGAAGCGCGTAGCGAAGATAAAATGGATGGATACGATCAACTTGTTACCGAAAGAGCTCCAAGAAGGTTCAAACGAGTCTTTGAACTCGATGAATCAATAGATCAATCAAACGTTTACGCAGCTATACAGGATGGTATCCTTACACTTCGGCTGAAAAAATCGGAATCATCGAAACCGAAAAAAATCGAGGTAAAAGTGGAATAGAAACAGAAATATTTAATCAGGCGGGTTGATTTTCAGCCCGCTTTTTTTTTGCCAGTTTATAAATTAACCATTATATGGTATGTGTATGAAATGTATTGCCTTTGCCAATCATAAATTATTTTGACATATACTGGAACTCTCTGTTGAGAGTGGATTTAACAAGATCCCTGATCTTGTGGATATCCTGTTTGAATACGAATATCCGTCCCCAGATTTCAGTTGTTGTTAACCTGTACATCAGGCGCCTGTCGGTACCTGTTTTGCCGATAAACCTTGCGGGAACGGAGAAATGGTTTTCCAGAAACCCGCCTTTGAAAAAGTTTTCGTCGAATTTTATATACGATTCGACTGGTGTCGGAAACCCTCTTTTTGGACGGTCGATTATTTCTTTCGGGATGTATCTTTGCGCCACCAGTTTCAGTATTTTTTTGTTTGTACGGTAATCGACCTTGAACTCAAGAGGCAGGTTCAGAGCGAAATCAATCAGGTTGTTCTCAATAAACGGAAACCTGTTTTCCACAGACGACAGCATACCCATTCGATCCGCGGTATAAAGAAGAATGTTTAAGAAAGTCAAAAGGTTATCGAGAATAATGGCGTTACCGGCTTTTTCGCTAATATCTCGCAGGAAATCGAATGTATCAAGTATCCAGTTCCACCGGATTAGTTTCTCACCCTGATGAGCAAACAGCGAATACGCGTTGGCTAACCTCGGTTTTTCATAATAATCCATAAACCTGTAAAACAAACCCGAAGTGTAGAGGTAATCATTGTTCCAACCGGCGGAATTTCCTAAATCAACCGATGTTTTCTTCATCATTGCCGGATACCATTTGTAACCGCCGTAAAACTCGTCACTGCTCTCACCGGAAAGAAGCACTTTAACTCCCTGTGAACGCGCAAGTTTACATATATTGTATAGAGAGATATCGTTCTGGCAAAAACAAGGTGTCTCCAGCTGATAAACGGTATCTACCAGTTCATTCAAATATTTTTCTTTAGATAAATATACATAATTTATGTCGATATCAAGATGTTTCGCCACAAGGTTAGCGTATTCTTCTTCACCACCGCCTTCGGCTATACCGCCATGGTATATGTGCACATCGGGATTGATCTGTTTGGCGATCGCGGTTACGAGGCTTGAGTCCACACCACCGCTACACAAAGTACCCACAGGGATATCGGCGATGAGATGTTTCTCAACCGATTCGCGAAGCAGTCTGTCCAAGGTGTCCACGTGATCTTCAAGCGAAATACTCTTGTTGTGAATGTATTTCGACGGGTTGACAGTACTCTGCAAATTAAAGTATCCGAACGTCTTTATTGAATAATCAGTTAAGTTCACCACACAGTATTTTCCCGGAAGTAAAGTGTAAATTCCATTAAAAAACGATTCGGTTTTATTTATTTCCCCAAGCACGATAAAATCGTTTACCGCTTCTTTGCGGTATTGCGGAACTCCGGCTAAACTCAGAATCGCTTTTATTTCCGAGGCAAATATGATCTGTTTATCATCGGCATAATAATGGACGAATTTTATTCCAAGCCGGTCACGCGCGGCGATAATCTGCTCGGTTTCACGATCGTATATGGCTAACGCGAACATCCCATTGAATCTCAAAAACGCGCCGGTTCCCCATTCGATATACGAGCGGAGAGCCACTTCAGTATCGGATTGCGATACGAACTTGTGCCCCTTGGCTGCAAGTTCCGCTCTAAGCTCTTTATAGTTATACAATTCACCGTTATATGACATTACATATCGTTTGTCTGTTGTTACAAAAGGCTGGTTCGCTTTATCCGACAAATCTATTATCGATAACCGGGTATGGCATATCCCTATATTTTTGCTGGTATAAATATCGGCGTAATCGGGCCCGCGGTGTGATTGGATATTGTTCATCACGTCTAATTTATACTGCAGGGCGGTTTTGCTTATTGGGTCTTTGGATATGTAAACGCCGATTCCACACATCTGATTTTCTCCTGTTAAATAGAATCCAACGCGATCAGATTCAGGTTACCGTTAGTTACTGTATTTTGTATCCGTTGCCGGATTTCGTCTTTATGATAAATAGAACCGATAATTATGTTTTTTATATCGAGTTTGATTGCCTCCTCAAGAGCCATTACCGGAATACCGTTGACAAAATCGCCGTATTTTTCCGGATTATTATCGATAACCGCTTTTACGCGAAGGCTTTTGCCCGCGGACAAAACCAAATCGCATATATCGCCTGTCCCATAAATAGCACTTGGACCGGAAATACTGTTCAGGTGATAATTTTTCGTTAAGAACTCTTTAATTTCGTTATATGAGTTGATCCAGTTTTTTAATTTTAAATCGAGATCATCCTTCACTTTTTGCATAACTGATTCGCATGATAACGATTCTGTAATAGACTCAAACATTTTATAATTAATAGGTTCTTTTTCCTGCATGCCCAATTTTAGTAATATTTCATCAACACTAATATTTTCATTAGCCGTATTGAATATCTCGCGCACAAAAATATAATCCTGATCATCAGGGTATTCGGCCTGTTTCGCGTGAATATATTTAGTTATATTATCCATATTTCCGTCCGCAACACATCGTTTATAACGAAGCCTGTATTTAGAATATAGATCCCTGTAATACTGAAAATAATCGTGTTTGGCGATAACATGATAAGGAGCAAATGAATATATCAAACCTTCCTTGACAGCGAATTTTTTCATATTCTCGCTTTCCGCTCTTAAAAAATCACTATAAGGGTCGATGCAGGATAGGAAATTGTAAAAAGGTATAGAATAAATATTGTTATATAGATGAATCCCTGATTTAAATCTGCCTCTGAATTTATCCGATACCCAGAAACTTATTTTTAAATGCTGATCAAAATCAAATTGATCCACTTCATACATCATATAATCTATCGCATCAGGATATAAAAGTATATCTGCATCCAACGCAAGCAAATACGCAGTAGAGGATCGCGATCCGATTTCAATGGTTTTTTTTACGGCATTAAAAAAAGGTTTTTCCTCGATAGCATGTATCCGGCTTTCATCGATCTGATTTTGGACCAGTCGTTTGGATATTTCAACAGTCCGTTCGCCGGCGGTGCGAATCACGACAGTTATATCTTTGCGTTTACGCGAATCCGTCATTTTTTATCTGAACCAACCTTTATTTTATTTGAATTGACCATAATTAGTTTTTGCTACAAACCTTGTATTTATGTATTTTTAATCGCTTTTTTTATGTTGAGATTTATAACCGATATTCAAATAAGCAACTTCTGTTCCATAACACAAAACCAGCTTTTGGGGATCAGGGATAAGAAACATGAATACAGTTGGACTTTTTTTTATTTTACTTGAATTGCGTGTAAAGGAAAAAGAAAACACATGTTATGCAGAGATTTTAATATAGAATAAGTTAATTAAAGAAAAAGATAAAAAAACACCGTTATATTTTGTATAATCCGGTTATGGATCAATATAAATTAACCACAAATTTCAATCCGAGAGGCGATCAGCCTGATGCCATAAGAAAACTTGTCGACGGTGTAAACGCCAACAGGGATTACCAGGTATTGCTTGGTGTAACCGGTTCGGGAAAAACGTTTACCATAGCGAATGTCATAGCATCCACAAACCGCCCGGCTCTGGTTATCGCGCATAACAAAACACTTGCCGCGCAGTTATATGAGGAGTTCAGCGAACTGTTTCCCGAAAACGCAGTTGAGTATTTTGTGAGTTATTATGATTACTATCAACCTGAAGCATATGTACCGCAGACAGATACATATATCGAGAAAGACGCCTCCATCAACGAACACATCGACAAGATGCGCCATTCCGCCACAAGATCGCTTTTGGGCAGGCGCGACGTTATTGTGGTTGCCAGCGTTTCTTGCATATACGGAATCGGGTCGCCTCAATCTTATCATCAGATGATGTTGTTTCTGGAAACAGGTATGAAAATCACAAGAAAAGAGGTGCTCAAACGCCTTGTTGAGATTCAATATTCACGAAACGACATTGATTTTTACCGCGGTACTTTCAGGGTAAGAGGCGATGTAATAGATATATTTCCCGCGTATGAGGAAGAAAAGGTTATACGGATCGAGATGTTCGGAGATTACATCGACTCGATTCTGGAGATTAACCCGATAGACGGTAACGTGTTGCGCAAACTAAAGAGGGAAGCGGTTTATCCAGCGAGCCACTATGTGGTTCCTGAAATTCAGCTGGAATACGCCATAAAAGCTATTGAGGCCGAACTTGAGGAACATCTCGATAAACTTAATTCCGAGAAAAAATATCTTGAGGCGCAACGAATTGAGCAGAGAACCATGTTCGACCTTGAAATGATACGCGAAACAGGTTACTGCAACGGTATAGAAAACTATTCGCGCCATCTCGACGGAAGAAAAGCCGGCGAACCGCCCTATACACTGCTGGATTATCTGCCCAAAGACGCCCTGCTGATTATTGATGAAAGCCACGTTACCGTTCCGCAGATAAAAGGGATGCAGCGCGGCGACCGCTCACGAAAAGAGACTCTGGTTGAATACGGGTTCCGGTTGCCGTCGGCAATAGACAACAGGCCGCTTTCGTTCGATGAATACGAACGCAAAGTTGCCCAGCGCATTTTCGTATCGGCGACACCGGCGGATTATGAACTCGAAAAAACACGGGGCGTGGTTGTCGAACAGATTATCCGCCCAACAGGGTTGATCGATCCGGAGATTATATTGCGTAAGGCGAAGAACCAGGTCGACGACCTCATTGATGAAGTGGTAACGGTAGTAGAGAAAAAAGAGCGTATCCTTGTAACCACACTGACAAAAAGAATGGCCGAGGAATTAACCAAATATCTGGAACAAAGAAACATAAAAGTCAGGTACCTGCATTCGGATATAGATACGCTCCAGCGTATAGAAATAATCAGGGATTTGCGCCTGGGCATTTTTGACGTGCTCATCGGAGTTAACCTGCTCAGAGAAGGGCTCGATATCCCCGAGGTTTCCCTTGTGGCAATACTCGACGCCGACAAGGAAGGTTTTTTGCGCTCGAAAACATCGCTTATCCAGACTTGCGGGAGAGCCGCGAGAAATATTAACGGCAGGGTTGTAATGTATGCAGATACAATAACCGGATCTATCGACTCCGCCGTTGGTGAAACTAAACGCAGGAGAGAAATTCAAATGCGTTACAACAAAGAAAACGGAATTACTCCCGAATCAATAAAAAAATCTATAAAAGATATACTTTCCTCAATTTACGAATCCGATTACGTAACCGTAAAAACAGAAAAAAAACCCGAATATACCTTCAAATCAGAAGACGAACTGATTCATTATATCGATTCACTGGAAAAAGAGATGATGAAAGCTGCCAGAAACCTTGATTTTGAACAGGCCGCCCGCATCAGAGATCAAATCCATGAACTGAAAAAACTGGAAATGATGAAATAAAATGCCTGAGCTGAAAATAGATGTAAAAAAAATTACCGACAGGTTCCTGCACGATATACCTGCCCATCCGGGTGTTTATATAATGAAGGACATTCAGGGCAATGTAATGTATATCGGCAAATCTAACAACCTGCGTTCGCGGGTAAAACAGTATTTCCGCAAATCCGGCGATACAAGAGTATCGGTAACGTTTATACGACGCAACGTAACCAGCATAGAGTTTTTTTTAACCGATACCGAGAAAGAAGCGATTATTCTTGAAAACAATCTTATAAAAAAACTCGTTCCCCGTTACAATATCAGATTGAAAGACGACAAGAACTTTCTAAAAATCAGAATAAATATAAAAGAAGATTTTCCGGCTCTCCAGCTTGTACGCAGAGTTAAAGAGGACGGCGCGCTTTATTTCGGGCCTTATTCATCAAGCAGGGATATAAAAAGTACTCTCCAGTACCTGCAGATGGTATATCCATTGAGAAACTGCAGGGATTCGGTATTTAAAACGCGATCGCGCCCCTGCCTTTATTTTCAGATGGGCAAATGCCTGGGGCCTTGTTGCGGCAATGTATCGCGGGAAGAATATCACGCTATGTTGAAAGAAGTGATAATGTTTTTGCGCGGCCAGAAAACCGAGTTGCTTGAACAGCTTAAAGAAAAAATGAACGAATCGGCGTTGAATCAGGTATTTGAGCAGGCGGCTGTTTTTCGCGACAGGATTTTCGCTATAGAGAGGTCGCTGGAAAAACAGGCGGTTGTCAGTAATACTCTATCCAATAAAGATGTTATCGGGTTGTGTTACCATGAAAAATGGGTATCTTTCAATGTGCTTCAGATCAGAAAAGGAAGGCTTGATCTTACCGAGAACTTTATTCTCGCGCATAATGATTTGCCTGAAGAAGAAATACTTGCCTCGTTTATGCAACAGTTTTACCAGCAGAGGCCTATACCGGAATCGGTTGTGGTAAAAGATGTTCCTGCCGGTTGTAAAGCCGTTGAGGAATGGCTTGGCGATAAAAAACACGGGCGGGTAACTATAATTTGCGCGACTCGCGGTGAAAACCTGCGTATGCTGAAAATGGCTCAGAAAAGCGCCCGGCAAAATCTCATATCCAAAAAAGAACGCGAAGTCGACCTTGAACTGCTCAAAAAAAGGTTTCACCTGAAGAATACTCCACATCGAATCGAGTGTTACGACATATCGAATTTTCAGGGCGAGGCGGCTGTCGGGTCGTCAGTGGTGTTTGTGGATTGTTTCCCGAAAAAAAATCTTTATCGGAAATACAAAATAAGGACATTATCGGGCCAGAACGATTTCGCCATGCTTGCGGAAGTTATGTCGCGCCGGCTAAAGAGAGCGGCTGAGGAGAAAAATTATCCGGATTTATGTATAATCGATGGCGGCAAAGCTCAGTTAGCGGCGGTTTACGCGATGTACGAACAGCAAAAAGAAACACTCAGGCATATAGATTTTATATCGCTTGCCAAAGAATCCGATTCCGCCGGAAAAACCGACGAACGGGTTTATCTTATAAACCAGAAAAACCCAATTTTTCTTAAAGAAGGTACCGAGGAGAAAAAAATCCTCGACCGTATACGCGACGAAGCGCACCGGTTTGCCGTAACATACCACCGTAAACTGCGCAGTAAATCGAGATTGAGCTCGGAAGTGCTCGGCATACCTGGTATTGGGGAATACAAGGAAAAGTTGCTTATAATTTATTTCAAAAGTGCAAAAAAAGTCAAATCCGCATCTTTGGAAGAGTTAAAACAGGTTAAAGGTATAGGAATTAATACAGCGGCAAAGATTTACCGTTATTTTCATCCTGATATAATATGATAAAAATATTCTTATATAAATTTTTATGCTTGTATAGGTAAAATATTAAGTAGTATATTTTAATAACCGATAATGTAAATCAAGCTGACATGAAAAAATAATTTTAAATTTCAGTATAAATCAGGGGTCAAAATTTAAAAGGAGTGAATTATGAGGAGACTGAGTATACCTGTGTTATTATCCATCCTGTTGTTTATGAATTTCATCACCGGTTGCCAACATTTTGTTTCTCCTCCACGAGCTCCGTTGAAAGTTATTCAACCCAATACGGAAGAGAGCGCCGATTATGACAGGCCGGTAAAATCCGATATCCATGGGCAATACCTTCTTGAACCATCGGATGTAATTCGCGTGGAGGTAAGGGGACACGGGGATCTGTCAAACACAATGCAGATCCGGCCTGACGGTAAAATAACCATGCCGTTAATTGATGACGTGCAGGTATCCGGTTTAACTCCTGTTCAGGTAGATGAGCTGATCACCGAACAGTTGAAAAAATATCTGAAAGAAGTTGATGTATCCGTCAGTGTATTGCAGTTTCTAAGCAAACAGGTTCATTTTATCGGGCCTACCGGCAACGCCGTTCAAATCCCATATTCGGGCGAGATGACTGTGCTTGACCTGATAACAAGAGTAGGAGGTATACCTCAAATATCGGCTCCTGAAAATACAGTGGTTGTCAGGGGTGATTTGAATAATCCGGAAATGATAAAAGTTAACCTGAAAGATATAGTTTACCGGGGAGATTTTAAAGATAATATACTTTTGCGGGAAAACGATATTGTGATATTGCCGGCGAATTTCTTTTCGCAAGTCGGTTTAACGGTGGAGAATTTTGTTAGAGGCGCAAGTGCTCCGGCAAACGCTGTAAACGCTATTACGCCCAATGGTGCCGCTATACGTGGATTATCCGACGAAGCGGAGAGAAACTGGCTTGAAGCGCCGTTCCATTTCCATAAACCGAGAAATTATACTTCGCCTGATCTTTATACTGAATGACAGGTCTAATAATTTAGTGTGATGTTAAAATAATTCACAAAATTATTGATGATATGATTACACAATATGTTTTTTTATGGTATACTTTAATATAGGGGATCATATAATGAATTATATTAAAATGATGATGATTTTTTATATAATATCTGTTTGTTTTCCTGTGTTATCTCAGGACCGCGACAGTAATTACAACAGTTACAGCACTAATCCGCAGAATATTGGCGATTTTAAAAACGACCGGTTTTTTACCGGCAGTGAGAAACGGCAAAATGGAGAGACATTTTATTATAACCAGCAAGGCCAGTCTGTTGGGCGGTCGGATGTGCAGGGCGATCAGAAAAGGTTTTACGACAGTACCGGAGCTTATACCGGTTATACTCGAACCGAACATGACAGGAACCAGTATTATAACAGCCGTGGAAATTATACCGGTTATTCTGTTCAGGAAGGCGAAATAACACGTCATTACAGTAATACCGGCGAGTATCTTGGCTATTCGGTAAATCAGGGGAATGTTACTCTTCAGTATAAAACCAAAGAAGGTTTAAAAGGTGAATCGATTCAGCTGAACAGCAGGTGACGGTTATCCTTTCTTAGCGCCCTGAAAAGTTAGAAGGCGATTTTATGGAAATTAATAAAGATCTCGAAAGAGAGACATTACTTTCACCTCTATTATCGAAATTTAATGAAAACGAACTCCAGATTCTTCTTCTGTTAACTTCAGATACAATAGGTAACGACAATCCTTCTCTCGGTAAAAAACTGATGCATTCTTTTTTATATTCTCTTACTGAAATGCCGCCTCGCATTCATCATATTATTCTTATCAATGGTGCTGTCCAGCTTGTAATGAAAGGGTCCAAGGCGATAGAATCCCTGAGTGTTTTAAACGACGCCAAAGTAGGTATAATTGTCTGTGAGGAGAGTATGCATCATTACGGCAACCTGTCGCTTCTTGAGATAGGAAGGCCGGTGAGCATGTATACAATAACCAATATGCTTCTTACGGCTGAACGTGTGATAACGTTATAAAAAAAATACGGTATGGTTTAGTCCATACCGCATTTTCTCGCTTGATTTTATCTTTTTTTCTGCAACAGGATTTATTATTTAAAAAGCTATACTTTCTTTACTTCGACAGCCTGTTTCCCTTTCGGAGTCTGTTTTATTTCAAACTCCACATCGTCGCCGTTGTCAAGTGTGCGGAATCCATCCATTGTTATGGCGGTATGATGCACAAAAATCTCATCTCCTCCGTCCAGCAGGATGAACCCAAAACCTTTTTTGTCGTTAAACCATTTAACTTTGCCCTTCATTACATCTGACTCCTTAATTAATGTTACTGCGTAACTATGGATAACCAGTTTGTTACCCCTTAAATTATCCTGTCTTTTATCTTTTTCGTCATCTACGCGGAAAAAATTTAATTTTATATTACAAATTTTTTAATATTATGTTTTTTAATATGCCAATCAGGCAGGAAAGCAGTTCTAACGATAAATATTCCATATGGATTTTTTGTCGAGAAGGCAAAATATTCGATATAAATAAAAAAATATTACAGTTGTTTTATACCGATATATGTTCTTAAAAAATCAAAGCGGGGAGTAATCTTGCAATAAATTACGCGATTACTTTTTTTAAT
>CAYVGJ010000027.1:26179-37032 GCA_964451165.1 uncultured bacterium | reverse complement strand
TGCTCACCCTTTTTTTATTACAAAATAAATTGAAAATGATATTATAATTTAATATATTCAAATATATTTTTACATAACTTAATTTGGAATATTCAATATGATAGAGTTCTACACAAAGTTTCGATTATCAACATATGTATTTATCCATATAGCTGTTTGGATGTTTTTATTGCTGTTATTGGGTGGTTTTGGATTGTATTCAACAATATCCATAAAAAAACATTATGAATTTCTAATAAATTCATATGAAAAATATTACATACATGCTGAATCCATAAGAATAAACCTTATTGTATTATCAAATTTATTAGAAAAACATATAACAACAGATGATATAAATTTGAAGAATCGATATGAAAAGGAAATTGAAAAAGTCAGTAATAAAATAGATGAGGAATTTCAAATTTTACAAAAAAATATAAAGATTGAAGCCAAATATAATGACAAAATACAAAGATTGTTTCCTATGAGGAAAAGATTGCAAAACCAAATAATAGACCTCAGTTTAAAAAGCAGAGAGAAACAAGAAATAACAAAATTTATGGATAAAGAGCTAAATGTATTTAAACAATTAGATGAAATTGTTGTTATGTTGCTCAAAGAATCTGATGATGAATACGAGGTTAAATATAGATTGATAAAATCAAGATATGTAAAAATGTTGATAGTCTTTATAATTGTTTTCATGATAATGATCTATATAAATTTATCAGGTACATTTTCAATTTATAAAGGGATACTTGATCCAATAAAAAATATTGTGGCTATTGCTCAGGAGGTTAAAACAGGAAATTATAAAAGTAGAGTACCTTCGTTTGATGCTAAACAAAATATAAAAGAGATTACCCGGTTAGCTGAAATAATGAATTTGATGTTAAATGAAATAGAAAAAGATGAACAAAAATTGCAGGAAATAATAAAAGATTTAAGTAAAACCAATGAAAAATTAAAACTTAGAAATACTGAAATGGAAGAATTTGTACGTATTATCACTCATGATTTGAAAGCGCCATTGACAACAATAGAAATGTTTTCTGAAGTATTGGAAAGAGATGTGGTTAAAAATCCTAAAAGGGCATTAAATGAAATAGAACGCATGAGATTAAGCGCAAAAAAGTTGAGAAATCTAATTGATGATTTATCTGAATTTTCATTAGTTGGAATTGTAAAAGAGAAAAAAGGGAGTATGGATACACGAAAAATTATACTTGAAGTTCTTGAATTTTTTGGTTTTGTAAATATAAATGAAGAAAATATAAAATTTGAGATCTTTTATTCTGAAAAAGATAAAGCAAAGGTATATTTACAAAATGAGATTCCCAAAATATATGGTGATAAATCAAGACTTTCACAGATATTTTTAAATATTATCGGTAACGCACTGAAATACAGGGGGATAGATTGTCCGGAAATTTATATTGAAGCATGCACTGAAGATGATTTTATCCATATATCTATACGCGATAATGGAATGGGGATATCACCGGAATTTCAGGATAAAATATTTGATATATGTTTCCGATTGGTTTCATATGATAAAGTTGAGGGAACTGGTGTTGGATTATCAATTGTAAAAAGAATAATAAATAAGTATTCCGGAAAAATTTGGGTTGAATCTGATGGTGAAGGTAAAGGTTCAACATTTCATATTGTTCTTCCAACCAATGAAAAACCAGATATGTGCTGATTTATTGAATATATCGATTGACAACAATAGTGCATAATATATAATCAGATAATGGTTTGTAAAAATTGAAATTATATATTTTATTTAAAGATATTCATTTTTAGTGAAAGATATATGATTATGATCAATATAAATAAGATATGTTATTATATAGTAATCTTATTCACTTTATTAGTATATCCTGTCAAGAATTCAATATATTCCATAACTGACAAAAGTAAAAGCGCTATCGTATATGTACACGGTGAGGTTGATTATGCCTTATCGAGTTTTGTTAAGAGGGCGATAGAAGAATGTAAAGAGAAAAAAATAAATACAATTATTTTCGATATCAATACATTTGGAGGTAGAGTTGATTCGGCATTGGAAATTTCTGATAGTATAGTCAATCTCGAAAAAATACATACAATATCGTATATATCGGTAAAAGCCATTTCCGCGGGCGCTTTAATTGCTTTGTCCTCAAATGAAATAATCATGAAAGAAAATACAACTATCGGCGATGTGGCTCCAATAACGGTAACGAATGAAGGGCCGAAAATGCTCGGTGAGAAATTTCAGTCTCCATTAAGGGCAGAATTTCGAAAACTCGCACAAAAAAATGGTATTCCCGAAATACTTGCTGAATCAATGGTGAGTTCGGATATCGAGGTATTAAAGGTGATACATCGTAATGGTAGTATTAAATATATATCTCGTGTTGAATACAATGAACTTACAAATGATGAAAAAAAAGCTGTTTATAAGATAGAGACAATAGTTAGAAAAGGAGAACTTTTAACGGTTCATGATAAAGAAGCATTTGATTTGGGATTTGCCTCAAAAATAGTCAAAAATGAGGATGAGTTGTATAATTATCTAAAAATTGATAAAAATAATATATTGCGAATAAGTTTATCATGGTCTGAAAATGTTGTTCGGTTTTTGGATAAAATTGCTCCGGTATTGTTTGTTATAGGGCTTCTTGCTCTTTATATGGAGTTTAAAGTCCCCGGATTTGGACTTCCGGGTATAATTGGAATCATTTGTTTTGCACTATTATTCGGAAGCAAATTTATTGTTGGTCTTGCTCAGTATTATGAAATCCTTATTTTTATTATCGGCCTTATTTTAATAATTCTGGAAATATTTGTTATCCCGGGTTTTGGTATAACCGGTATAACCGGGATTATGCTTGTAATTATAAGTTTATATCTTGTATCTCAACCATTTGTGTTGCCGCGTTATCCATGGGAAGAACAATCGGCTAAGATCTGGGCAATAAATTTTGGTTTAGCTTTTCTTGTGTTTTTTGTCATTGCTTTTTTTCTGGCGTTTGTATTGCCAAAATCAGCGATCGCGCGAAGAATAAGCTTGAGTACAACTTTATCGGCTGAAACAGGATTTGTTTCTCAGAGCAAAACTTACAAAGATTTAATTGGAAAAGAAGGCATATCACAATCTATTTTAAGGCCAGCAGGAAAGGCGATGATTGAAGATATTTTATATGACGTGATTTCAGAAAGCGACTTTATAGAAAAGGATAGAAATTTAAAGGTCATGAAAGTTGAGGGGAATAAAATTATTGTTAAGGAAATAGTGAGCCAATAAATGAATTTGTTTGTATTTTTGATTGTTTCCGGTTTTATATTGTTTTTATTGGAAATCTTTGTACCTGGTGGTGTATTAGGCATAATAGGTTTTTTATTTTTATTAGGATCTGCGATAATAGCTTTTAGAATATTCGGTATTAAAACAGGAATATATTATTCATTCGGTATGCTATTATTGTTGACAATAATGGTAATAATAGTTACAAGCTTTACTAAATATATACCGTTCCGGGAAAAAATATTTCTTGCAGGTTCGCTGAAAGATAATCGTATAGAAAATCTTGATATTAAAGGATTGCTAAATAAAAAAGGAATCGCTTATACGGTGCTTCGTCCTGTAGGAAAAGTAAAAATTGAGGATAGATTATACGATGGCATTTCGGAATCCGGGTTTATAGAAAAAGGATCTCAAATATATATAATTAGTATAGATAATAACAATCTAATAGTTAGAAAAGTATAATAAAAGGGGGTTTTTATGGAATTTGCGTTAATCGGTATTTTGCTAGTATTCTGTTTAATTATATTTAGCATAATAATGCGGTATTTAAGTTTGTGGATTCAGGCATTGGCATCTGGAGTTCCAATAGGAATACCGACATTATTTATGATGCAGTTGAGAAAAGTCAGTCCGAAAACAATGGTTACCGCGCAGATTATGGCAACAAAAGCTGGTCTCAGCATACCGACAAATTCGCTTGAAGCGCATTATCTAGCCGGTGGTAATATTTATAATGTGGTGAAAGCTTTGATCGCGGCTGATAAAGCAAATATCACCCTCAGTTTTGAAAAAGCCGCCGCGATTGATCTTGCCGGCAGAGACGTTCTTGAAGCGGTAAAAACCAGTGTTAACCCAAAAGTTATTGATTGCCCAAAAGCCGGTGGTGTAAAAGATACCATCGATGCTGTAGCTAAAGATGGTATTCAGCTCAAAGCCAAAGCAAGAGTTACAGTAAGGACAAATATCGAAAGGTTGGTCGGTGGCGCTACAGAGGATACAATAATCGCTCGTGTCGGAGAAGGTATTGTCACTTCTATCGGATCTGCTTCAACCCATAAGGAAGTTCTTGAAAATCCGGATATAATATCGAAAAAAGTACTTCAAAGAGGCCTTGATACCGGAACCGCGTATGAAATTTTATCAATCGATATAGCCGATATAGATGTCGGTGAAAATATAGGAGCAAAACTTCAGGCGGAACAGGCACAGGCTGATATGCGAATCGCTCAGGCAAAAGCAGAGGAACGGCGAGCCATGGCGGTTGCCGCCGAACAAGAAAATGTCGCCAGTATTCAGGAGATGAGAGCTAAGGTTGTGGAAGCCGAAGCGAAAATTCCGCTTGCTATCGCGGAATCTCTATCCAAAGGGAATATTGGGTTCATGGATTATTATAATATGAAAAATATTATGGCTGATACTGAAATGCGCCAATCCATAGCAAAAGGCGAAATGCCACAGGAAAAGAAAAAGTAAGGTATATTTATGGATCAGGTAATAGGTATCATTGTTATTTTTGCAATAATTATGATTGGAAAAATTCTTGAGTATCTTCAGTCCCATACTCAACAGGAATATAAAAAGAAGACCGGGTATGGAGGTTATCAAAAAACAGAACCGGAAAGCTATTCGGAAGAACCGGAAACTGTGGTAAAGAAATCTGATTATGAAGAAGTAACTGATAAAGAACCGGCCGATGATATTATTGAGGAGATTCTCAGGCAAATAGGAATAAAGTTGCCTGAAGAAAAAAAACATACTCCGGATACTACATATGGAAAAGAAGGGTTGCCTCAATTTAGAAGTAATGCTGAAAGAAAGAGAAATGCTGCCGCAAAAGCCAGGCAGTTTGATTATATTGATGATAGAAGTTTAAAAAAACAACCGATTCATATTGTTGAAGAGAAAAAACAGGTTCCTGTGACTCATGAAGCAGAAACGGCAACATCTTTTTCGAAAAATATTCAGGATATAATCAAGGATAAAAATTCTGTTAGAAATGCGTTTGTGCTTAATGAAATTCTCCAGAAACCTATATCACAACGAAAATTCAGAAGGTGAAAAAAGAAATGTTGTCAAGAGTTTATTCTACATCTGTTTTGGGAATTGATGCTTATAAGGTTGAAATAGAAATAGATGTTGCGAGCGGATTACCAACGGTAATTGTGGTGGGATTGCCTGACGCGGCAGTTAAGGAGAGTAAAGAAAGAGTAAAATCGGCTATCCAGAATTGCGGTTATAAACATCCTATAAAAAGAATTACAATAAATCTTGCTCCCGCGGATACAAAAAAAGAGGGCTCGGGATTCGATTTACCGATAGCAATGGGTATTTTATCCGCCAGTGAGCAGATAGATCCTGAAAAAATACAGCAATATTATATATGCGGTGAACTGTCGTTGGATGGAACCGTGCGCCCGGTTAAAGGGATTCTTCCTATGGCGATATACGCACGCCAGAATGGGAAAAAAGGGATTATCGTTCCTGCGGAAAACGCTTCAGAAGCAACAGTAGCGGATGGGCTTAAAGTGTATCCTGTGGCGAATTTATCCGATGCGATAAAATTTATCAATGGCGAAACCAGCATAGATCCACATAAGATAGATTTTGACCAATTGTTTATGGAGTCTTCGGAGTATTCTGTTGATTTTTCTGAAGTGCGTGGACAGGAATCAGCCAAACGCGCTCTTGAAATAGCGGCTGCCGGAGGGCATAACGTAATAATGATCGGGCCTCCCGGTTCAGGAAAAACCATGCTTTCCAGAAGAATTCCGACTATATTGCCCATGATGACACTTGAAGAATCACTCCAGACAACGAAAATATACAGTATAATGGGTATGATTCCGCCAAACCAATCGCTAATCGCCACACGCCCTTTCAGAGCGCCTCATCATACCATTTCAGATTCGGGATTGATAGGCGGTGGAACATATCCGCGTCCGGGTGAAGTTTCTCTGTCACATAACGGCGTATTGTTTCTCGATGAACTTGCTGAATTTAACAGGCATGTTCTTGAAGTTATGCGCCAACCTCTTGAGGATGGAGACGTAACTATCTCTCGTGCATCAGGATCAGTGAGTTTCCCCGCACAGTTTATGCTTATTGCCGCAACAAATCCATGCCCGTGCGGGTTTGCGAATGACCCCAAAAAAGAATGCCGTTGTTCGTCGATACAAAAACAGAAGTACATGTCTAAAATATCCGGTCCGTTGCTGGATAGAATTGATATACATCTTGAAGTCGCTCCGGTAGATCATGTTAATCTGATCCGCAATAAAGAAGGTGAATCCTCAAAAGCGATTCGGGAAAGAGTAATAAAAGCCAGAGCGATCCAGCAAAAAAGATTTTTAAAAAGTAAAATATTTTCTAATGCGAGAATGACTTCTGCCGCGATCAAAAAATTCTGTGAACTCGATCACGAATGCCAGGCGATTTTGACTCAGGCAATGGATAAATTGTCTCTCAGCGCAAGGGCATATAACAGAATATTGAAACTCGCCAGAACCATATCCGACCTTGATTCATCAGAAAATATCAGAACACAGCATATTATGGAAGCGATACATTACAGGTCTCTTGACAGGCCTTATTTCAACTGATGTTTAAGAAAATATTTCTCGTCAGATTTGTTTCCGTTTTGTGATCGATTATTGGTTTCGGGTATCCTTTTATATCCATATCAAAGATATTGTGAATATTTTTTGCAGGAATATTTTTAAGTTCGGGTATCCATTTTTTTATATATATGCATTCAGGATCAAATTTTTTTTGTTGAAGCCATGGATTAAAAATTCTGAAATAAGGTTGAGCGTCACAACCGGTTGATGACGACCATTGCCAGTTTCCATTATTAACACAAGGGTCATAATCGACAAGCTTTTTCGCGAAATATTTTTCGCCCCATCGCCAGTCGATATGAAGGTCTTTGGTTAAAAAAGAAGCTGTGATCATGCGGATTCTGTTGTGCATAAAACCTGTTGAGTTAAGTTGGCGGATACCTGCGTCGACAATCGGGAATCCGGTTTTTCCTTCGCGCCATTTACTGAAAAGAGCCTCATTATTATTCCATGTGATAGTATCAAATTTCTTATGGAAAGATTCAACGAATACATGTGGAAAATGAAACGCGATATGCGTGAAAAAATCTCGCCAGAAAAGTTGCCTGATCAGTGGATGTGAAGGTTCGAGCTCATCATTTATTGTCCAGTAAACTTCACGTATTGAACAAACACCGAATTTTATAAAAGCCGATAAATTTGTTGTGGATTCATTTGCTGGATAATCCCTGAATTTATCATAGTCTTTGTAATTACTAATATTGTTAAGAATATGCAAACAAATATCACGTGATCCGTGAACATGAATATTTTCATTCCGGGTGCATTTTAATTGGGTTAACAAAGCTGGAATCTCAAATTCAATGTTATCTGTTTCAAAATTTGTGGGAAAAGTTTTTTGTGGTTCTCTGATATTTATTTCAGAAGTTTTTTTAAAGAAATGTGTGAAAATTGTATAAGGTTTGTCTTCTTTTGTCATGATTTCTTCCGGTTCGGTGAGGAGATAATCGGGTTCACTAAAGAAGGAAATACCGTTATTGACGCAGAGATTGTTTATATTGCTATCCCTGTTTATACTAAAAGGAGTATAGTCACGATTGATAAAAACAGCCTCTATTTTATGGGATCTGATTAGTCTATCGATTATTTCTTCTTGTTTGCCATAAAAAAGATATAACCTGCCATTAAGTTTTTCTATTTCATCCTTTAAATTTGTTATCGATTCGATCATGAATTGAAACGCGTTGTCACTTCTGTACGGATTATTTTCAACCTGGCGGGGATCGAAAATAAAGCATGGAATCACTTTCCCCGAGGATTCGGATGCTTTAATTAACCCGGTATTGTCATGGATGCGTAAATCTCTTCTAAAAATAAAAATAGATTTTTTAAAAAAATTCTTCATTATTTAGAGTTACGATTATAATATTAAATTTAAAGATATCAAAAACGAAATTTTATCTCTTTCTATCTTAAAATGAAATTGATAATTAAAAAATGTTAAATTTCTATTAATCAGTCCAAAAAATAACTAAAGTTCGGTTTTCTTCCCATGTATCGTAAAATAATTCATTTAATTATGACAGAAAACGGCAATTATCTTATTGAATCGATATCATCTTTTGAAAAGCTAAAGATAGCTGTTGAACTTTTTTCCGCTATGGTTGCGGAAAAAAAAATAAAGGCCAATTCAATTTGTTTTGTTACAGGAAAACCTTCCCGCGTTAATTATATCAAAAATTCAT
This sequence comes from uncultured bacterium, assembly GCA_964451165.1. Taxonomy (GTDB): domain Bacteria; phylum Auribacterota; class Auribacteria; order Auribacterales; family Auribacteraceae; genus CAYVGJ01. The sequence goes on along the minus strand of CAYVGJ010000027.1, from coordinate 28,450 downwards.
TATTAGATAATGAAATATTTAATGTTTTCCGCCCTCGTGTATTGAGTATACAGGATATCGCTTTGGAACTTATTAAAAAAAATATTTTAAATCAAGAAATGAACAAAACAGAAATAGATGTTTATCGTTATCATAATTCTAAAAAACTCATTATTTCCAAAGTAATGGAAAAAATGAAAGAAAGTTGCGCAATCGCACGGTCAAAAAGTTTTATCGAGAACATTTTTACTTCTATCTCGTTTATAAAAAATAACCGGATTAATGTATCCGCAATTGATAGAATAGAAGGATTTGAGTGGTTTGGGACAATGATAAAAAATTATGAGAATATGTTGGCCGCAAATAATCTTCTATATACCGAAGAAATTATTGAACGGGCTATCTATATTTTATCTGAAGAAAATATTTCGGTACCTTCATATAACTGTATATTTCTTGATGATTTTCAGAACGTTAACCGACTTGAATATAATTTTTTACTGAAATATATTGAGATTGTAAAAAGTAGAAATATGTCCTGTAAGATAATAGTTTCGGCAAATCCTCATTACACATTGACTCAGTATCGAGGCAGTTCGGTGAATTTTATTAAAAATGTCGTTACCGATTTAAATATTGCGGATAAAAATCGGATCAGGTTATCTTTAAATCCAAATGTGCCAAGCCATATACAAAATGTATTGAAATATATATCCGATAACCAATCCGATAAATCACCGGATTGTGTTGAATCTGATCTATTCCGTGATAACCTTGGTGATATTGTGTGTATTCAGGTAAACAGGGAAACGGACGAACCTTTTTTTATTGCCAGTGAAATAAAAAAGTTGATCGCCAAAGGAAATAAACCGGGTGAAATCGGCATATGTTATTATCGAATAAAAGAAGAAGCGCGGTTTTGCGCTAATACATTGCAATATAATAAAATACCATTCCGTATTGAGAGTGGATTGGAGACCGGGAGATCCGTATCATTCAAATTTATGGAAAATTGCGTATTGGCGGTCAAAAATATTAATGATGAAGGAATTCTAAGAAAAATAATAAACTCACATTTGTTTGGGTTAAATCCTGTGGAAGTTTCGCGGATATTAATTGAATCTAAAAAGCAAAGCATTCCATTATTATTCGGTATATTGCGTTTTGCCGACCGGATAATCTTGTCCGACCAGAGAAAAAGGTTGCAGGAAATCATCATCTATTTGAAAAATTGTTCTGCGGAAACAAAAATGGATAAATTTTTCAAAGATATCGCTCGAATATCCGGTTTATTTGATTATGCGAAAGATAAAACATCTGAAGTGGCAGTACTTAAAAAAATATTCCAGTCACTGGATTTTTTTAAAGATTTTTTTATCGCTATTAATGGTGAATCCCCATCGATAAATGATTACAGTATATATGCTGATTATATTCTGCCTGATTATATACGCGATGATACCCATAGATCTGATGATTGCGTAAGGATTGTATCGATATTTGATTGTGATTCTTATAATTTCAAAACTATATTTGTGCCTTGTATGACCGCGAAATTTTTCCCTGATCAATTTATAGATTTTACACCGCCTCTTTTAAAAGGATTCCTGAAAAACAACAATTATAACCGGCATGACAGGCATATCCTTATGGAAGCGCTCTCAAATGTGCGGGAAAGATGTTATCTTATTCACAACAGGGAATCCGGTGAACCTTCACCGTTATTTGATCAACTAAAAAATATTGAATCCGTGAAATTTATCGATACCGGTGCTGGATTTGCCAATTATAATTCGGTTGATTCAATAAACAGCATATCCGGCTTAAAAATATGGATTCAAAATAATATATATAACTTAAAAGATGAATTAAAAAAGGATTTGGAATCAAAATTTTGCTCAAAGTATCCCGATATGGGTCGAGATGAAAATAACATTTTACCAAGAAATAAGGAACTGGTAAAATTGCCTGGAGATTTTGTATTTTCACCGACAGATATAGACAGTTATCTTAATTGTCCGCGAAAATTCTTCTTTGAAAGATTGATGAGTATCAATATAGATGACCAAAAAAGTAATGATAAAAAATTTTTCGGTCAGCTTATACACAGTGTACTTGAGCTATTCCATTTTATATATCGGGACATAAGATCTTCCATAGATATTTCCGGTTTACATGAATCGATATTAAAAATTTTGCGCAAAAAAAACGATGATTTTGTCCAATTTCCCAAACTTCAGCGTGAACTGAATTTTCTTAATGCGGCTGAATGTATAAATAATTATATTTCTA
>CAYVGJ010000027.1:0-26079 GCA_964451165.1 uncultured bacterium | reverse complement strand
TTGGTATGCGGGTAAAATATGACTCAAATTCCTAATCAACAACAGCAGGAAATTATCTTATCTTCACCAGACAGGCCGTTAATAATAACCGCCGGTGCCGGAACGGGTAAAACAACTACCTTAACAGACAGGTTCGTTCATATTTTCGGAAAACATAAAATTAAACCCGACAATATTCTTCTACTTACTTTTACCAACAAAGCCGCCAATGAAATGAAAGAACGAATATTAAAAAAAACAAATTTTGCATTCTCAGAACGTGAGAACTTATGGATTCATACTTTTCATTCATTCTGCGCGAGAATTTTAAAGGAAGAAGCTTTCTCACTGAATATTTCACCTGATTTTGAACCGCTTGATACTGCTGAACAGAAATTATTGTTCAGAACTGTCTATAATGAACTGATAACAATTTCCGGTGATTTCCAGGAATTGAAAGAGGAGTTGGCTGTAATAAGGAATACCGATTTAAGATCGTTTTCCGATGATATTCTAAAAACAATTGAGTTTCTTAGAGACCGGCTTGTTAATGTTGATGAGTACTGGAATCATTTCAGGAAAAACAATTCTTTGGATCAGAGATCCGTAATGGAGCGAATAATATATTGTCTATACCGGCGATTTGACTCGGTTATGAATGATCTTGAGGCTAAAGATTTTCCCAAACTTATATCTGATGTTGTGTTTTTATTGCAGAAATATCCATCAATCAGGAAAAAATATCAGAAAAAATTCAAATTTATTATGGTTGATGAGTTTCAGGATACCAACCATTCGCAATTTGAGCTGATAAAACTTTTATCCAATGAAAGTTTATCGAACCTGACGATAGTTGGCGACCCACGGCAATCCATATACCAATGGAGAGGCGCGGATCCATCTAATCTAAAATGGTTTAACGATAATATAAAAAATTCCTGTAAATTAAGTCTTACGGAAAATTACAGGTCGTACGGTGAAATCTTAAATTTCGCTACGGAGTTTATATCCGCACGGTATGCTGAATCGGATAAGCTGAAAGCCGCAAAAGGTTTCTATGGCAAACCGGCGATATTTTTGCACGAAAATCCAGATGGAGACGCTGAATTTGTCGCTTATGAAATAAAAAGATTAATCCTTGAAAAGAAATATAAACCGGATGATATTGTAATTTTACTTAGAAAAACCAAGGATAAAGTTCATTCTTTTGAAAAAGCTTTATCTTGCGAGGGAATCCCTTTTTATACAAGCGGGGCGGGATCATTTTTCGATAAAGATGAGATTAAAAATATACTTTCTTATATCAGGGTAATTTATAATCCGCTTGACAAAGAACCGTTTTGCAGGCTTCTTATGGGGTATCCGAATTATTTGCCTGAATCTGAATTATACCGGATTCAACGCAAAGCGAAAATAAATTCGGTTACTTTCTTCGAGCAAGCATCATTTGAATCCTCACTGAAAGGTTTTTGTGCCGAAATTTCCGGGGTGTCAGAAATGAAAGATAAAATCAGCCTGATAGATATGTTTTATTTGATTTACGATAGATTCAATTTGAATAAAGTTTTATTCGATACACCTGCGGAGTTCACTAACCGAAAGGAAAATATCAATAAATTAATCAATATAATGCATAAATATTCATCCAGACATTCATCATCCGATATCGAGGATTTTATAGAGTATTTCAATCTTGCCGCTCATGAAGCTGAAGATGACGCGGAGCTTGAAAGAATTCAGGCGCAGAATTGCGTAAAAATTATGACTCTTCATAAGGCAAAAGGGCTTGAGTTCCCTGTGGTTTTTTTATCCGATCTGAATATTTTAAAAGAGTCGAAAAATCATCAGCGGTCAAGTTTTTTTGTAAGTGATGATTTGGAATTTATTTTTGAAAATTCCGAAGAATACGAATTTTTCATGAAAAACAAATTACAACGTGAACTTGATGAATTATACCGGCTTTATTATGTAGGTATAACACGTGCCAGAGAAACGCTCTATCTAACAGGGAAAAAGCTTGATTCGTTTCGTGAATCGCTGTGCAATTTGCCGGCTGAATCATGGAAAGAAATAATAAATCCGATAAGTTATCCGGTTGAAACGGATTTTGAATTCGATGAGGCGAATTTCTTTGAAAGATTGGGTATCATAAAAGATAATATTTACAATAAGATAGAAATACCGGATTCAACACGAAAAACCTTTTCTCTTAATTGTTCCACATTGCATGAGTTTATTGAGTGCCCATATAAGTTTTATCTTGGCAATATCCTGAAGGTTCCTATTGATGAGAATGAAGGGGAGAATGATATAAGATGGGATAAAATAGGTACATCCATACATTCCATAATTGAGGATTATCATACGCTTGATAAAAAAGTAAGTATTGAGAATTTAGCGGAAATAAAAATAGATGGTGAAAAAAATATAAAAGAAGAAATTATCAAAGATTGTCTCGATTATTATAAAACCACAGATTATTATACCGATTCATCCGAGAATTTCATATCTGAGTATTCCTTTGTCATTAATATAGATAATATAGAGTTGCGCGGACAGATAGACAGATTGTATATAAAAGATGGAATCTGCAGGATAATCGATTTTAAAACCGGTTTTATGGGCGGAGTTGATAAATACCTATTCCAGATGGAATTATATTCAATCGCTTGCAAAAAATTATTCAAGCCCGAACAAATTCAGGTTGAACTTGTTTTCTTAAACCAGAAGAAAATAGAGATTATAAAAATAGATGAAAATATTCTCGTTAAAGCAGAAGATCTGTTGAAAAATATAGCGGAAAAAATCGAGTCAGGTAATCTCTCTCATAAAAAGTCATATTTGTGCAACTATTGTCTCTATAAAGAATCAGGTAAATGCGAAATAGATATTAACGAAAAAGATTTCTTTGATATAGATTCATATTATTTAAAATTTTATGAGTTGCTTAATTGCGAGGAAAAGGAATGTATCGATACAAAAGATCAGGAAATTACTCCTATAACGTTTAATAGGGTTATAGATTGCAAAGAGAAATATTCTATTGTGGAGTATTTTGTGGAGCCATATTTTTTAAGATACCGCCAGGGTGATTTCGTAAATCTAAAAGGCGAAGACGATATTTTGCAATCCGCTCAAATCGCTGATATAGGGAAAAATACCATCAATTTTTTTGTTAACGGATTAAAAGACTGGAAGAGATTTAATTATTTTTGCCCATTTTCGGATCCGCTTACATATTCGAGGATGAAAGATAATCTGATGGATTTTTACATGAATGAATCTCCATTAAAGGAGTTGATACTCCGCAATAAGTTACCCGAGTACAATGAGCTTAAAGAGGAACTCGGGAATATATCCGTAGATCTTGATTCGTATCAGGCTGAAGCGATTCAATACGCAGCTAATGCGAAAGATATGATGATTATACAAGGGCCTCCCGGTACCGGAAAAACGCTGACAATCGTACATTTGGTAAAAGAACTTGTGCAAAAAGGAAACAGGGTGTTGGTATGCGCCTATACAAACAGGGCATTGGACGCGATTTTAATAAAAATAACCGATCTAATCTCTGATTCGAGGTTTGTTGCGTTTGATCAAATCGCGCGGGTTGGGCGAACGCCGATGGTTCATAATATATTGAAAGAGAAGGGAATTATCGTAGACGAGAGTTTATCAGGCGATTGTCTTACTGCAGAACTTGAAAGCAAAATAATAGTTGGGGTTACTTCCGCCGGAATATATTCACGGTTGTTTGAGAAAAAATTTGATTGCGCTATAATTGATGAGGCAAGCCAGATGCCGGAACCTTATGCTTTAGGTGTAGTAAATAATACTAATAAATTGGTTTTGGTAGGTGATGATAAACAGCTTCCACCAATAATTCAGAGCGTAAAAGCGTTGAATGGCGGGTTAGGTATAAGTTTATTTGAACGGATGCGAAAATATTTTCAGGAAAATAACGCTAATTCGGTTCTGATGCTTAAAAATCAATACAGAATGAATCAAAAATTAATTGAGTTTCCGTCAAAAGCGTTTTATAACGGCGAAATAAAAACCGGCAATATGAAAGTCGGGTTAAGAAAATTATCCATAGACGTAACCGGAAAAAAAATACACAGATGGATAGAATCTGTTCTTGATCCTGAAGAACCTTTGGTTTATGTGGATCTTAAAGGAAATGATAAACCTTTCGCGTGTATCGGATGTATAATAGATATAGTATTAAAAGGATTTATGGTTACTGATATAAAACCCGAAGACATAGGGATAATATCGCCATACAGACATGAAGTATCGCAGATTCGCAAAATGCTCAAGATAAACAAACTTGATATAGATACAATCGACAGGTTTCAGGGATCTGACAAGGAGGTGATAATCTTATCATCGGCAATGAAAGATGGTGGTTTGCCCGAGTTGCTTAAAGATCCAAACAGGTTTAATGTTGCTTTGACAAGAGCGAAATCAAAATTGATTGTAGTGGGGGATATGAGCTTAATAGATAACATAAAAGAATCAAATTATTATAATTTTATAGAATTTATCAGGCAATCCGGAAAAATAATCGTTATGGAATAAGATCATATATATAATAAACTTGATAGGTGGAAAATAGTCTTACTGTTGATCTGGATATTTTCTAAAATAAAATTAAGATTAGACATTTTAAATTCAAATTATTATATATATTTACCGATTTACTATAGATAGTATTATAAGTTATGGATTTTAAGAATAATGACAGGATAAAAAATGCTTGCTCTTTTAGGTAAGAAAAAACTTATAAAAACTTTAAAGAATAAAAAGTTGTCTCCGGCATTAAAGTATGAGATAAAACAGATTATCCGTACATACAAATTAAACCGAAAAGAAATAATCGATTCGGCGACACAGGCTATTGAGTTTTGGGAAGAGTTAAGGGAGTACGAGAATTCATCGCGACTTGAAAAATATTTTCTTGGCCATGCGGCCACTGATTCGGAAGAAGAGTTTCAGACTTTCAGTAAATCAGGGATCGCGAGAAAATCAAATAATGATGAATCAGAACCGCAACACGTAGATTTTGTAGAGCCTGATGAAGATCCGTATAGTTACAGTCCTGTAGAGGAAGTGAAAGAACTTTCTTCGGAAGAGGCTGATGAAGCGGAAAATTCTTTTGATGATGATCTGGTATATGTAGGTTTTTTCACAAAGAGAAAGCTTAAGGGCGTTAAAGATTATCTGGTTTTAGGTGAAGACGAGTATGATATAAAGCGAAACCGGCATTTGTTTTTTGTCTGTTTCATGATGGCTTTGCCTGTAAGTTTTATTTTTACGTTGCTTGGGGCTTTGGTTTTCGATTCCCTCGGGTTTTTATTTGAAAAAATATGGCTTGTCCCAATTATTTTTTCCGGCGGATTTCTTTTAGCGTATCTGTTTTATACTGTTTTAAGCCCTCAGGATCTTGTATGGACTTATGACAGGGTAATCACTATGTCATATACCCTTGTGGTTACGTATATATGCGTGATTCTATTCGGTGTGGCGGTTGGTGTATTTGTCGCTAAATCGGATACGTATATATTGCGCAGGAATTCTTATTTCAAAGTTGATAATTATAAAACATATGTTGAGAAAAATCCCAATAGCGCTGAAGGCCGTATGAAACTCGCTTATGCGTATATGAGCAATGAAGATTCCAAAAATGCGCTCAAAGAAATTACTGAAGCATTAAAAATATCTCCGGATTTGGAACCTGCTCTTGATCTGCAAAGAGCAATCATTGGATTGTATTTCGTATATAAAGAAGCGGTTATCCATTTTGCCAACGGTATGTTATACTGGTTTATCGAACAAGATCCATCCGCTCTCGAAGAATTCCAGAAAGCGATAGATATCTATCCAAAATTCGGCGCGGCACATTATTATATCGCCTGTATTTATTATTCTCAGCAGGAATATGAAAAATCATGGAAACACGCTCTCGAAGCCCGAAGTGCTCAATATTTCAGAGTAAAAAATCTTATAAACGAATTGCAAAAATATTTTGAAGTTCCGCAAATGTAAATATTTTTGTACCTTTCGGTTTTTTTCTAACTTTTGTTGACGCTGGTCTGGTTTTCTGATAGAATCTCTGCTTCAATTGTTTATATTCTATTAAATCACCTATAGGAGAATTATTCATGATTCCACGATATTGTCTCCCTGAAATGGAACACATATGGTCTGAAAAAAATAAGTTTGATACCTGGCTCAATATAGAGGTATTTGCTTGTGAAGCACTGGCTATGAGAGGTGAAATACCTCAGGAAGATTTTGCGCAAATAAAGCAAAAAGCAAATTATTCAATAGATAGAGTCAATGAGATTGAACAAACTACTCACCATGACGTTATAGCGTTTCTGACTTCTGTTTCCGAGTATGTGGGACCATCATCGCGATATATTCACATGGGGCTGACATCATCGGATGTTTTAGACACGGCACTGGCTGTAAATATGGTGCAGAGCTGTGACCTGATTCTCGAAAAATGTGAGCTTCTTATTGAGAAAGTCAAAATTAAAGCACGTGAATATAAAATGACACCTATGATCGGCAGGTCCCATGGCATACACGCCGAGCCGATAACATTCGGATTGAAACTTGCGCTTATGACAGACGAGTTGTGCAGAGGGATAGAAAGGCTGAAATTTGCAAAGGAAGATATCGCAGTCGGCAAATTATCTGGAGCGGTGGGAACACATGCGCATCTTGATCCGGCGGTTGAGGTATTTGTATGCGAAAAGCTTGGGTTGAAGGCGGCTACATTGTCTACGCAGGTTATTCAGAGAGACCGTCATGCGTTTTTCTTATCCGCGATAGCGTGTTTGGGTGCGACTTTGGAAAAATACGCAGAAGAGATAAGAAACCTGCAGCATACAGAGATTCGTGAAGTGGAAGAACCTTTCGCGAAAGGGCAAAAAGGATCGTCGGCTATGCCTCACAAACGGAATCCGATCGTATGCGAGAGAATATGCGGTTTATCAAGGATATTGCGGGCAAACGCAATGGCGGCAATGGAAAACGTAACACTATGGCACGAAAGAGATATAACTCATTCATCCGTTGAAAGAGTAATAATACCCGACACCACTCACGCCATATATTATATGTTACATAAATTTGTGCAGGTAATGGATGGACTTTTGGTTTATCCTGAAAACATGATGAAGAACCTGAATATCACGAAAGGTTTGATTTATTCACAGCGAATCCTTCTTGAACTTGTTCAGCGGGGAGTTACAAGGGAAGACGGATATAAAATTGTTCAGCGTAACGCGATGAGGGTTTGGCTTGAAGGTGGCGAGTTTATGGAATATTTGCTATTGGATGAAGACATAACTAAGTTATTGTCACAGGACGAAATAAAGGATTGTTTCAATCTTGATTATCATTTTAAATATGTTGATGAGACGTTCAAAAAACTCGGGATCGAGTAAAAATTATTTATAAAGGAGAAATAAATGGATTTTACAGCCAATATTGTTGTAACGCTGAAACAAAGCGTATTGGATCCTCAGGGAAGCACAGTAATGGAAGCTCTTCATCATATGGGATACAGCGATGTAAACGATGTACGGATGGGTAAATTCATGGAGTTGAATGTGAGCGCTAAATCCAAAAAATCCGCTGAAGAACAGGTCGATGAAATCTGTAAAAAGTTGCTGGTTAATCCAGTTATAGAAACATATACGGTTGAATTTAAAAAATCATCCTCAAGGGGGGAAAAATGACTCGGTTTGGAGTAGTAATGTTCCCCGGATCAAATTGTGATCATGATTGTTATCACGCAATAAAAAATTATTTCTCCAATTCTGTAGATTTTATCTGGCATAAAACAACGGAAATACATGATTACGATTGCATTGTTTTGCCGGGAGGGTTTTCTTACGGAGATTATCTGAGAACAGGTGCGATAGCGAGGTTTTCTCCTGTTATGTCGGAAGTAAAAAAATTTGCGGAGAACGGTAAACTCGTAATCGGAATATGTAACGGGTTTCAAATCCTTCTTGAATGCGGGCTTCTACCCGGTGCAATGTTACAAAACAATAGTTTAAGGTTTATCTGCAAATACGTGAATTTACTAACCGTGAATAATTCTACTCCGTTTACATGCGCGATACCTGAAAAAGAAGTTTTACGGATACCGGTTGCTCATGGAGAAGGAAATTATTATATTGATGATGAAGGGCTTGAAGAATTGAAAGCCAATAATCAGATTGTTTTCCAGTACTGTAACGAAAAAGGTGAAGTTAATAATAGTACCAATCCGAACGGTTCGGTTTTAAATATTGCCGGAATCTGCAATAAACGGCGTAATGTTCTTGGTATGATGCCTCATCCTGAAAGATGCTGTGATCCGCGGTTAGGGTCTTCGGATGGCAAAGGTATTTTTCAATCGATAATTAATTCACTAACAAAGTGCAGGTCATAATGAAAGATAGAGAAATAACTCCGGAAGTTATAAAGGAACACGGAATAACCGAAGAAGAGTTTGATAAAATATGTTCGATTCTTGGCAGGAAACCTAATTTTACGGAACTGGGTGTTTTTTCTGTAATGTGGTCGGAACATTGTAGTTATAAAAATTCACGTCATTGGTTGAAAAAGTTTCCTACAACAGGACCGAACGTGATGGTTAAAGCAGGCGACGAAAATGCGGGTATTATTGATATAGGAGAAGGGCTTGCTGTATCATTTAAAATAGAATCTCATAACCATCCATCCGCTGTGGAACCGTTTCAGGGTGCCGCTACAGGCATTGGCGGAATAATAAGAGATATATTCACAATGGGTGCACGCCCTATTGCCCTGATGGATTCGCTTCGGTTTGGCAATATATCCTTACCGAACGTAAAGAGGCTTTTTGACGGGGTTGTAAGGGGTATTGCGCATTATGGGAATTGTATCGGGTTGCCGACAGTCGGTGGAGAAATATATTTTGATCCGACTTATGAAGGGAATCCACTGGTAAATGTGTTTTGCCTTGGTATTTTGAAACACGAAGATATTGTGCTTGGCAGGGCATCGGGAGTAGGAAACAGCGTGTTTTATGTTGGTGCCGCTACTGGCAGAGATGGGATACATGGAGCCACTTTTGCGTCTGAGGAATTGAATGAGAAATCCGAGGAAAAACGTCCTTCAGTTCAGGTAGGTGATCCTTTTATGGAAAAACTTCTTCTTGAAGCGTGTCTGGAATTACTTCAGACAGATGCAGTTGTCGGAATCCAGGATATGGGTGCCGCCGGGTTGACCTGTTCTACCTGTGAAACCGCCTCACGCGGTAATGCCGGTATAGAAATTGAGCTTGATTATGTTCCGCAACGCGAAGAAGGAATGATTCCATATGAAATATTGTTGTCCGAATCGCAGGAACGGATGCTCGTTATTGTTAAACAAGGTAGAGAAGATGAAGTAACGAAGATATTTGATAAATGGGATCTTCATTCCGTCAATATAGGAAAAGTAACGGATGACGGTATGATGAGAGTTTTATTTCATGGAAAACAAGTTGTCGAAATTCCAGCGAAATCTCTTGCCGAAGATGCTCCGCTTTATATCAGGGAATACAGGGAACCGGAATATTATCAGAGACTAAAAAACATGGATTTGAGTTCTGTGCCGATGCCTGAGAATTACGGCTATACATTAAAACAGCTGTTAGGCGATCCATCAATATCATCTAAAAACTGGGTATATGAACAGTATGATCATATGGTGATCACAAATACAGTTGTATTGCCGGGAAAAGGAGATGCGGCGGTATTACGCCTCAAAGAAAGCGACAAATTGCTTGCTATGAAAGCGGATTGCAATGGAAGATTATGTTATCTCGATCCATACATTGGAGGAATGATTGCCGTTGCCGAATCCGCGAGAAACGTTGTTTGTTGCGGTGCGAAACCTTTAGCTGTAACCGATTGCCTGAACTTCGGGAATCCGATGAAAGAGGAAATATTCTGGCAGTTTAAAAATTGTGTTGAAGGTGTGGCGCAGGCATGCAGGGAATTCAATACACCTGTTACAGGCGGCAATGTAAGTTTTTATAACGAGAATCCTATGGGTGCTGTAGACCCGACTCCGGTTGTAGGTATGGTTGGGCTGATTGAAGATGAATCGCATGTTACTACAGCAGGATTTAAAAATTATGGCGATGCAGTTATCATTTTGGGGCATATTGAAAGTTCGATCGGCGGAAGTGAATATCTCGCTAAAATACATGATATTAAAGGCGGAATGATACCGGAATTTGACATAAGTTTTGAAAAGCGGGTTCAGGAATTATGTCTTGGTCTGATTAAAAAAGGATTGGTTAAATCTGCCCATGATGTATCCGAAGGAGGGCTTGCTGTTTGTATTGCCGAATCGTGTATAATCGGTACGGAAGATGGCAAAACTATGGGTGTTGAAATTGATTTACCCGAATCAAAAGAACGCCTTGATGGTATTTTATTTGGAGAACGCCAATCGAGAATCATTATATCCGTGAAAGCCGAAAATGTTGAAACTATTCTTAAGGAAGCAATAGGATCAGATGTTCCTTCGTTGGCAATTGGTAAAGTTGTTCCTGATTGCATAAAAATTAGTTACAATAAAAAAATAATAATTAATGAGTCTGTTAAGGATCTATCGTCTGTTTGGAGCAGTGAGATCATAAAAATGATGTCGTAGTCAGGAGATGATATAAAAATGCATGAAGAACCAAAAGAATATTGCGGAGTATTTGGAATTTATGGGCATAAGGAAGCGGCTACATTAACTTATCTTGGACTGTATGCTCTCCAGCATAGGGGGCAGGAAAGCGCGGGTATTGTATCCGGTGATGGAAAAAATTTGTATGTGCATAAAGATATGGGGCTTGTAAGTGAGGTTTTTACGGAAGACCACTTGCGCGGGTTGGTTGGTAATAGAGCTATTGGGCATGTGAGGTACTCAACAACCGGATCAAGTTCCCTGATTAATGCCCAGCCGTTGGTAATCAATTATTATCATGGAGTACTGGCGATAGCTCATAACGGTAACCTGACAAATGCCGGCGAGTTGAGAGACAAACTTGAACAAATGGGCTCGATTTTTCAGACATCAACCGATAGCGAGATAATAGTTCATTTTCTCGCGAAAGCTTCATATCCCGATAAGATAGACAGGCTGGTTTATGCCCTGAATCAAATTGATGGAGCTTATTCTTTTGTTATGATGGATGAAGAAGATGTTATTGGTGTCAGGGATCCATATGGTATTCGTCCGCTTTGTCTTGGAAAAATTAACGATTCTTACGTTCTTGCTTCAGAAACTTGTGCGTTTGATCTTATTGGAGCCGAATTTATAAGAGATGTGGAACCTGGAGAAATAATTTTGATTAACAGCAACGGTATGCAGTCTATAAAAAAATTGGAACAGCGCCCGCATAAATTTTGTATTTTCGAATACATATATTTTGCGCGTCCGGATAGCATTGTTTTTGGAGAAAGCGTTCATACTGTGCGAAAAGCTTTGGGGCGCAGGTTGGCTGAAGAGAATCCTGTTGATGCTGATATAGTTATTTCAGTTCCGGATTCAGGTAATTCAGCCGCGTTAGGGTATGCTGAACAATCGGGGATACCGTTTGAAATGGGTTTTATAAGAAACCATTATGTCGGCAGGACGTTTCTGAAACCGAATCAGATGATAAGAAGCTTTAATACACGGATAAAACTCAATCCGGTTAAAGATATTATAAAAGGAAAACGTGTTGTTGTAGTGGATGATTCTATTGTACGCGGAACCACCAGTAAATCACGTATTGCGCGGTTGCGGGATGCGGGTGCGAAAGAGATTCATATGCGAATAAGTTGTCCACCGCATAAATTCCCTTGTTTTTACGGGATAGATTTTCCTACAAACACAGAATTAATCGCCGCGAAATATAATGTTGAAGAAATAGCTAAATTCATTCAGGCGGATACGCTTGGATATTTGAGTATTGAGGGAATGATAAAAGCCGCGGGTAACCATAAACATTATTGTACGGCTTGTTTTTCCGGTGAATACCCTATAAAAACTGCGGAATGTGTAACAAAAGAAATTCTGGAAAAAAATAATACAGTTAGAATATAAAGGAATATCAATGATAGAAAATAAAAATAAAATGACTTATAGAGATGCCGGAGTTGATATTGATGAAGGCGCAAAAGCAGTTGAATTCATAAAAAAACGAATGAAATCGTTTTCGCAAAAAAATGTTTTGAGCGGAATAGGTGGATTCGGCGGTATAATCGATATATCAAAATTCGGATATAAGGAACCTGTATTGGTATCGAGCATTGATGGAGTAGGGACAAAAACGAAAGTCGCCTCTGTTTGCGGTAAATACCAAGGAATAGGCGAAGATATAGTTTCGCATTGTATTAACGATATAGCAGTTCAAGGCGCTAAACCTTTGTTTTTTATGGATTATATCGGGGTTGGCAAACTCGAAGCTAATCTTGTTGATAAAGTCATCGCAGGGATTCTGAAAGTCTGCACAGAAGAGGATTGTATTCTCCTTGGTGGTGAAACTGCTGAAATGCCCGATGTTTATTTCGATAACGAATTCGATATTGTCGGATGTATAACAGGCATAATGGAAAAACAAAGAATAATTACCGGCAAATCAATATCCGCTGATGATATTGTGATCGGTTTGCCTTCAACCGGATTACATACAAACGGTTTTTCTCTCGCGAGAAAAGTTTTGCTTGGTACGGGAAAATATTCAGTTGATGATGTTCCATCGGAGTTGGGGATGAGTATAGCTGACGCGTTGCTTGTGCCTCATAAATGTTATGGTAAGATAATTCATGAATTGTGTGATAATTTCTCTGTTCACGGCATGGCTCATATTACCGGAGGAGGAATGATCGACAATATCCCACGTATACTGCATAATAACCTTGATGTGATTATTGATTCGTCAAGCTGGCCTGTATTGCCGATTTTTAAATTGATCGAGAAGACAGGCAATATTGATAAACTGGAAATGTTCAGGGTATTCAATATGGGAATAGGACTTACTTTTTTTGTTAATAAAAACGAATCCGAGCAGATATTGGAGTTCATAAGTGAAAGGAATTATGAACCTTATGTTATTGGCAAATTAAGTGAAGGATCTAAAAAAGTTATTATTAATTAATCGGTAAAAATAGCTCAAAAAAATAAAGGAGCGGAGATGAAAAAAATTTCACGGGCACTGATTAGTGTCTCCGATAAGACAGGTGTAGTGGATTTCGCAAAAAAATTGTCTGATATGGGAGTGGAAATATTATCTACTGGAGGAACGGCAAAGACATTAGCTGAAGCCGGTATAAAAATAATTCCTGTTTCGGATTATACCGGTTTTCCGGAAATGCTTGACGGGAGAGTGAAAACACTTCATCCAAAAATACACGCCGGTATCCTGGCGCTTCGTGATGTCGATTCACATAAAAAAGATCTTGAGAAACATAATATACCTTATATCGATATGGTAATTGTGAATTTATATCCTTTTTACCAGACTTTATTGAAAGAAAATATTTCAAAAGAAGAAATTATAGAGAATATTGATATTGGCGGTCCAACGATGCTTCGCGCAGCCGCAAAAAATTATAAATATGTAGCATGTGTCTGTAAACCTGAAAGGTATAATGAAATTATCGGCGAGATGGAGAAAAATAACGGCACGTTACCTGAAACATTGCTTGAAAAACTTGCTTACGACACTTTTTTGATGACTTCATCATATGATTCTGTTATCGCGCATTATTTTTCAACAATCCAATCGGAAAAGACAGAGTTTCCGTCATCATTCACATTGCCCTTTGAGAAAATACAGGATTTGAGATACGGTGAAAACCCTCATCAGAATGCAGCTTTTTATAAACTTACGATTGATAGCCGCAACGATTTGACTTCAGCAATCCAGCTTCAGGGAAAAGAATTGTCTTATAATAATATTGTCGATATAGATTCGGCATACGGTCTTGTTTGTGAATTCGATAATCCGGCTTCAGTTATAGTGAAACATAATAATCCTTGTGGCGTTGCTGAAGCTAATAATCTTATAAACGCTTATAAACATGCTCTCGCGACCGATCCGGTATCCGCGTTTGGAGGTATTCTGGCGTTCAATAAGAAAGTTGAGTCTGATCTTGCTTCTGAGATAGTCGGTTTATTTGTAGAGGCGATCATCGCGCCTGATTTTTCTGAAGAGGCATTGAAAATATTTGCTTCAAAAAAGAATCTGCGTATAATAAAAAAGGGATCCGATAAGAAAAACCGGTATCTGAATTATTCAATGGATATAAAAAGGGTATTCGGAGGCAATCTGATTCAGAATCCCGACACAGGAATGGTTTGCGCATCCGATTTAAAGTGTGTAACCGAGAAAAAACCATCTGAAGAACAAATAAAAAGCCTTTTGTTTGCATGGAAAGTCGCCAAACACGTTAAATCAAATACAATTATATTTGCCTGCGGTACAGAGACAATTGGAATAGGTGCAGGCCAGATGAGCAGAATAGATTCAACAATGCTTGCCGCAAAAAAAGCTGTAAAGCCTCTTAAAAATATTGTTATGGCATCGGACGCTTTTTTCCCGTTCAGAGATAACGTTGATGAAGCGGCAAAGTATGGAGTTGAAGCAATTATACAGCCGGGAGGTTCAATCAGGGATCAGGAAGTAATAGATGCCTGTAATGAACATAAAATCGCTATGGTGTTTACTGGCATGAGACATTTTAAACATTAAAATAAAATAGAGAGGTGATAGGTAGTGAAAGTTCTGGTTATTGGCAGTGGCGGTAGAGAACATGCGCTGGTTTGGAAACTAAAGCAGAGTCCGATGGTCGATAAACTTTATTGTACACCGGGCAATGGAGGTATATCCCAGCTTGCCGAATGTGTATCAATATCGCCTGAAAATATTGATGAATTAATGCGTCTGGTAAAAAGAGAAAAGATAGATTTTACTGTAGTTGGGCCGGAAATACCATTGGCTTTGGGAATTGTAGATAGGTTTGAAGAAGAGAATATGCCTATAATCGGGCCAAGAAAAGCGGCGGCTCAGATAGAAAATTCAAAAATATTTGCTAAAGAAATAATGTATGAGGCAAATATACCGACCGCGTTTTATAAAACGTTTACAGATACCGATGAAGCGCTGGAATACCTGAAAAACAAAAAAACCCCGATTGTCGTTAAAGCCGATGGGCTTGCCGCTGGTAAAGGAGTTATAGTAGCTGATACTATCGCAAAGGGAATGGGTGCTGTCCGATTGATCCTTGAAGACAAAGTATTCGGTGAATCCGGTGACAGAATAATAATCGAGGAGTTTCTTGAAGGAGAGGAAGCATCGATTCTCGCGTTTACCGATGGCGATACTGTTGTGCCTCTCGATTCTGCCCAGGATCATAAGCGGGTTAATGATCATGACAAAGGCCCAAATACTGGCGGAATGGGGGCATATAGCCCGACACCACTTATAAATGCTCATTTACAACAGAGAATACTTAAAAATATACTTGAGCCGATGGTTTACCAGATGAAAAAATCGGGCAATCCATACAAAGGCATTCTTTACGCGGGATTAATGATATCTGAAAACAATCCGAAAGTTCTTGAGTTCAATGTAAGATTCGGTGATCCTGAAACGCAGGCATTGCTTCCGAGGCTTGAAACCGATTTGATGGAGATATTTGTTGCTATCCATGAGAACAAACTTAATGAAATAACAATAAACTGGAATCCGGAATATGCTGTTAGTGTTGTACTTGCCTCCGGCGGTTATCCCGGTGAATATGAAAAAGGGATTGAGATACAGGGGCTTGAAGACGCTTCAAAAATGGATAAGGTAATGGTTTTTCATGCCGGGACAAAATTTGAGAATAACAGGTTTTATACTACAGGTGGAAGGGTTCTAAATGTAACCGCGTTAGGGAAAAGCATAGAAACAGCCCAGGATCGGGCATATGCCGCCGTGCGAAAAATATATTTCGATAAAATGCATTACAGGAAAGATATAGGAAGTAAAGCGTTGAAATATTTAAAAGGGGAAGCGGCATATGAGCATCAATAATAACCTTATTCCTGTAGTAGGAATTTTGATGGGCAGTAAATCTGATTTGCCTGTTATAGAATCAACGATAGAGAAATTGAGGGAATTCGGTATTCAGTTTGAAATAAAAATATTATCGGCGCATAGAACACCGCATCTTGCTATGGAATATGCCTCAAGCGCTGAATCAAGAGGGTTGAAAGTCATAATCGCGGCGGCTGGAGGAGCGGCTCATCTTGCTGGTGTAATAGCGGCTCACACGATATTGCCGGTAATAGGTATTCCGATAGAATCCACTCCGTTAAATGGTCTGGATTCTTTACTGTCGATAGTGCAAATGCCTGCCGGTGTACCTGTGGCAACTGTAGCGATAGGTAAATCCGGTGCTTCAAACGCGGCGATTCTTGCGGCGCAGATAATAGGAATTAGCGACAAAAATATTGCGAATAAATTAAAAGAGATGAAAAAAACAATGGCTGACAACGTCATCTCTGCTTCAAAAGAGGTAGAACAGATTGGATATTCTAAATCATAAAATTGTTAAGGTTAATCCGGTTCGTCCTGAACGAATGATAATTGAATTAGCCGTATCTGTATTGAAAAACAGTGGCTTGGTGGTGTTTCCCACTGAAACAGTGTATGGTGTCGGATCTTTATATGGAGACAAGAAAGCTGAAGATAAACTCTATTCAGTTAAAGAGCGCGGTAAAGATAAACCTTTTTCAATTCATATATCAAATGTAAATATTATCGATGAAATAGGATGTGTTATCGATAAAAGGGCAAAACAAATAATGAATAAATATTGGCCTGGTCCGGTTACGCTGATTCTTCCTTCCAAATCCAATCTTTCTGAAAAATACGGGTTCAGGTTTCCGGAACATCCGGTTGCGTTATCATTGATAGACCTGTGTGGCGGAGCTGTAATTGCTTCCAGCGCGAATGTTCATACTCAAATTAGCCCGATTACCGCTATAGATGCTTATAAGCAAATGGGAGATAAGGTTGATATTATACTGGATTCCGGAACAACAGGTTATGGAAAGGATTCGACAATAATTGATCTCTCGGATGCGGAAAATATTTCTGTATTGCGCGAAGGAGCTGTAAACAAGCAGAAAATATTAGAACTACTGAAAGAGGTTAATCTGTAAGTATGGATAAATCATTACGAAAACATATATTATTTATTTGTACCGGAAATGTTTGCCGAAGTCCGATGGCTGAAGGTATTTTCAGGTTTCTTTCAAAACACAGACAGGAACTGACATGCGAATCCGCTGGTTTGGCGGCTTATCCAGGGTTTCCGGCGAGCCCAAACGCTCTAAAAGTTGCGCGGAAGTATGGTGTGGATATAACTTCGCATTTATCAAAAAATATTTCCGAAGAAATACTAAAAAACGCAGATTATGTTTTTGCGATGACATCAACCCATCTTCAGGTAATTAAAGAACAGTTTCCGGAATATTCAAAAAGGGTTTATATATTAAAAGAGTTTGCACAAACCGATGACGGTTCGTTTTCACCAGATGTTGACGACCCTATAGGGCAGGATGAGATAGTTTATGAATTATGTTTCATTGAACTGGAAAAAGCAATAAAAGGAGTTCTGGAAAAAATATGAAAATTTCTGTTGGATCGGATCATGGAGGGTTTGAACTAAAAGAGTATATAAAAAGGTATCTTATGGAAAAAGGATATGAAGTTGAAGATGAAGGTTGTTTTTCAAGTCAATCGGTGGATTATCCTGATTATGGAAAAAAAGTAGCGAAGAAAGTATCTTTAGGGGAAGTACCTCTGGGTATTTTATCATGTAAATCAGGTATTGGAATGTCGATTGTGGCAAATCGGTTTAAAAATGTTCGTGCGGCTCTATGCAACAGCGAAGAATCAGCGTATATGAGTAGAGCGCATAATAATTCAAATATACTTGTGCTTGCCGCACAATACACAACTTTCGAACAAGCAAATAAAATCCTTGATATTTGGTTGAATACAAAGTTTGAGGGCGGCAGGCATTTGAGAAGAATAAACGAAATTGATGGTAACAATTGAGATAAGGAGATGACAGTGGATTATCTTAGAACTTGTGATCCTATGATAGCTGACGCAATTGAAAAAGAAACTGAGAGGCAAACTTATACATTGGAACTGATAGCTTCTGAAAACTTTGTGAGCAGGGCTGTTATGCAAGCTCAAGGTTCTGTTATGACAAATAAGTATGCCGAAGGTTATCCGGCAAAAAGATGGTATAACGGATGCGAATATGTTGATGTAGCCGAATCATTAGCAATAGAAAGAGCAAAACAACTTTTCGGCGCGGACCATGTTAACGTTCAGCCTCATTCCGGTTCTCAGGCGAATATGGCGGTTTATTTTGCCATGATGAAACCGGGCGATACGATTCTTGCGATGGACCTTTCGCATGGCGGGCATCTTACGCACGGAAGTAAAGTTAATTTTTCGGGTATTTTTTATAATGTGGTATCCTATGGAGTGCGAAAAGATACTGAACAACTTGATTATGACCTTATTGAGAAACTTGCTGTTGAGCATAAACCGAAAATGATTCTTGCCGGAGCAAGCGCGTACCCACGATTTATTGATTTTGAGAAAATGCGTTCTGCCGCCGATAAAGTAGGCGCGTATTTTATGGTCGATATGGCTCATATCGCCGGGCTTGTAGCGGCAGGTGTTCATCCGAGCCCGGTTCCTCACGCACATTTTGTTACGACAACGACTCATAAAACTCTGCGCGGGCCACGATCCGGTATGATTTTATGTAAAGAAGAATTCGCTAAAGATATAGATAAAATGATATTTCCAGGAATACAAGGCGGGCCGTTAATGCATGTTATAGCCGCTAAAGCGGTTGCCTTTAATGAAGCTCTGCAGTCGGAATTCAAGGATTATGCTGCTCAAGTTGTCAAGAATGCAAAAATCCTATCTGATTCATTACAAAAATCAGGATTGAGAATTGTTTCCGGCGGAACTGATAATCATCTTATGCTTGTAGATGTTTTCGGTTTGAAAATTACAGGTAAAGATGCATCTACCGCTCTCGAAAAAGCAGGAATTACGGTAAATAAAAACATGATTCCGTTTGATACGCAAAGCCCATTTCAGACAAGCGGAATAAGAATCGGAACACCCGCATTGACTACTCGCGGTATGAAAGAACCGGAAATGCTCAAGGTTGCCGATTTTATTGTTAGAGTTTTGAAAGATATAAGCAATGAAAATGTTATCTCGAAAGTAAGAGAAGAGGTAAAAGATCTTTGCTCAAAATTTGTATTTTATCATAATGAAGTAAAAACAGTACATAATTAAGGGGATATTATGAAGACTGCCTTGATCACAGGTATTACCGGCCAGGACGGATCATATCTTGCGGAATTCTTATTATCAAAAGGATATACTGTACATGGGATGGTTAGAAGGGCAAGCACGGAAACATTCTCACGGATTGAGCATATACGCGATAAAATAGAGATTCATCAGGCGGATTTACTCGATCAGCTTTCAATAATAAATCTTATTGAAAGTGTAAAACCTGATGAGATATATAATCTTGCCGCGCAATCATTTGTGCCTACATCATGGGTACAGCCTGTTCTTACGGCTCAATTTACGGCTGTTGGAGTAGTTAAAATGCTTGAAGCGATAAGGTTGGTTAATAAAAAGATAAGATTTTACCAGGCGTCATCAAGTGAGATGTTCGGCAAAGTTCAAGCAGTACCGCAAAATGAACATACACCGTTTTACCCGCGGAGTCCATATGGGGTCGCTAAAGTATATGGACATTGGATAACTGTCAATTACAGGGAAAGTTATGATATATATGCGTGTTCAGGAATACTATTCAATCACGAGTCGCCACGAAGAGGGAAAGAATTCGTTACTCGAAAAATTACTGATGGAGTAGCAAGAATAAAGAATGGTTTGCAGGATAAATTATTTTTAGGCAATCTTGACGCGAAAAGAGATTGGGGATTCGCCGGGGATTATGTAAGGGCAATGTGGCTTATGCTCCAACAGCCTGAACCTGATGATTATGTCATATCTACAGGCGAGACTCATTCAGTTAGGGATTTTTGTCAATTTGCATTCCAGTATGCCGGGTTAAATTGGGAAGAGTTTGTTAAAATCGATCCGCAGTTCGTAAGGCCTGCTGAAGTAGACCTTCTTATAGGCGATTGCACTAAAGCCAAAAATAAGCTTGGATGGAAACCTGAAGTATCGTTCAAGGGACTTGTTGAGATGATGACGGACGCTGATCTCAAAAGGTATTCAAAATGAAAAAAGCTTTGGTTACCGGGATATGCGGATTTGTAGGACGCCATCTTTCGGAGTTATTGATAAAAAAAGGTTATATGGTATATGGTATATACCAGTTGCCGGCTGATATCGATTTATTGCCATCGCAAATGAAAGAACAGTTGACTTTATTTGAATGCGACATAACAGAATCGGAAAAAATAAGACAGATATTTTTATCGCATGATTTTGATCTTGTATTTCATCTTGCAGGAATTGCTCATGTACCGTTTGCAGAAAAAAATCTGGAAACCGCATTTTCTGTAAATGTTATTGGTACGGGTAATATACTTAATGCGCTAAAAGAAAAACCCAATTGCCAAATGATTTATGTGAGTTCAAGTGAAGTATATGCCCCTATGCCGGAAGAAAAAATGCCTTATACTGAATCTCATTTGGTTTCGCCTTCAAACATTTATGGTATTACAAAATATTCTGCGGAAATGTTGTGTTCGTTATATTCCAAAAAATGGGATTTAAAAATAATAATATTCCGTCCTTTTAATCATATAGGCCCGTATCAGAGTCCTTTGTTTGTAGCGCAGGAATTCGCCAGAAAAATAGCTTTGATTGAGAAAGGTCAAAACGAGCCTGAAATTAAGGTCGGTAATCTGGAAGTGATGCGGGATTTTTCAGATGTTAGAGATATCGTCGAAGGTTATGTTCTCGCGGCGGAATGCATACATAATAGTGAATTGTTTAATATTTGTTCAGGAAATGCAATAAAAATCAGAGAACTGCTTGATCAATTATTGAGTATATCAACAATAAAAATAAAAGTGACTGTAGATGAAACAAAATTTAGAAAAAACGATAATCTTCTTCTTAAAGGATCTTATCGTAAATTAAATAAACTTACCGGCTGGGAACCTAAAATACCACTTTCAAAATCATTAACAGATATATTAAATTACTGGAGACAAAATATTTAATATGACAGAACTTAGCGCTTTGATTCTGGGGATAATTCAAGGGCTTACAGAATTTCTGCCTGTAAGCAGTTCAGGACATTTAGTGATTTTTCAACAATTTTTTAATGTCGAAAAAGATCTGCAGATGTTCTTTGACATAACTGTCCATCTTGGAACACTTATGGCAATTATAATCTGCTTTTTGCCGGACGTTAAAAATTTAACTTATGTATTTATAAAAAAAGGATTTAAATTTTTAAGCTGGAAAGAATCATTTAAAAATGAATTTGATTTTAAATTGATTGTTTATATTCTGATAAGTACCTTTATCACAGGCTGTTTAGGAATATTATTCAAAGATCATATTGAGATAATGTTTGATAAACCTAAAATTGTCGGTATAAATCTAATTTTCACCGGATTGATTTTATATATTTCAGAAAGAATAAGTAAAAGGTCCAATAATAAAGATTTGACCCTGTTTACTATTAAAGATGCCTTTATTCTTGGTCTGATACAATCAATTGCGCTAATGCCTGGAATATCGCGATCAGGTATAACGATTGCCTGTGCCCTGGTCCTTGGTTTTATTCAGAAAGATGCTGCAAAATATTCGTTTTTGCTTGCTATACCGGCTATAGCAGGCGCATTTATACTTGAATTGAAAGATATAATTGCAAATGGATTTAACAACGATTGGATATTTCCTTTGCTAACCGGATTTATAACATCTTCATTAGCGGGTATTCTTGCCATAAAGCTAATTTTGTTTGTGCTTAAAGAGAGAAAACTTTTTATATTCTCTATTTACTGCTGGGTATTATCTTCTTTGATAATTCTATTTATGTGATTTAAAAAAATATAGCTTGGAAGGCAGATAAAAAAATGGTGGAGGATAGCGGGCTCGAACCGCTGACCCCAACACTGCCAGCGTTGTGCTCTCCCAGCTGAGCTAATCCCCCACACTTAATTGCAAATATTATACGGAAAAATATTTTAAAATCAATAAAAAAATTAATATCAGGAAATTATATATTTAAAACAAGGCCGTCATAGGCCAGATAAATATTTTCGGGCAATTCAGAATTAACTTTAATATGATCAATCTCATGTGAAATATGAGTTAAATAAGCTTTTTTGGGCTGAAGTTTTGTCACGATATTAATCGCATCCGGGATCGAATGATGAGTCGGATGAGGTTTATATCTAAGTCCATTAATAACAAGTATATCGAGTTTCTCAAGCATTGATAGCGACGTATCTGAAATAAAACTGCAATCTGTAATATAGGCGATTTTATCCCATCGGTAACCATAAATTTCCAAATTTCCATGCATAATGGGAACGGGGATTATTTCTTTAGCAAAGAGATCGAACGAGATTCCCGAGTCAAGTTCATATAGCTCCAAACTTGGTAATCCGCCTCCTTTTGGGGTATAGCCATTAAAAATATAGTCAAAACTTTTGCGTAAAGTATCTATGGTTAATTTTGACCCGAAACAAGGAATCGATGATTTCTGTATTCTATTAAAAATACGGATATCATCGATTCCAAATAAATGATCTGCATGATGATGCGTAAATAAAACCGCATCTATATGTGGTACGGGATTGTTAAGCAATTGTGTACGCAAATCAGGCGTTGTATCTATGAGAACAAATTTACCGTTATAAGATAATATAACGGAACTTCTCAACCGCTTATTAAATGTTGATTCCGATCTGCAAACTTCGCATTCACATCCAATCATTGGAATCCCATACGAAGTTCCGGTACCAAGAAACGTTAGCTGCATCCGATATTATTTTATGTGTAAATATTGAGAAATTATCGGAGCAAACTTAACGGTCACACCAGCAACAACAACGCTCACCATACTCATTAATTTAATTAAAATATTAAGAGATGGACCGGCAGTATCTTTGAAAGGATCACCAACAGTATCACCAACAACGCTTGCTTTATGGCATACCGATCCTTTACCGCCATGTTCGCCTGTCTCAATATATTTTTTAGCATTATCCCAGGCGCCGCCTGAATTATTAAGAAATACAGCAAGGACGAAACCGGATGTCAATCCACCGCAAAGCAATCCCATAACTCCAGGTACATCAAGTATTAAACCCACAAGAACAGGTACAATGATAGCAAGAAGCGATGGGAACAACATTTCTCTCTGAGCGCCTTGTGTGGAAATTTGCACGCAAGATGCATAATCAGGTTTTTCAGTTCCTTTCATTATTCCCGGTTTCGAACTAAATTGACGTCTTACTTCCTCAACCATTTTGCCAGCGGCTCTACCGACTGCTTGAATTGTAAGAGCACAGAAAACAAAAGCCATCATTGCTCCAAGGAAAACACCGATTAAAACTTTTGGATTCATCAGTGTAATATTATAATACAACATAAAATCCTGGAGAGATGCAAGTGGTTTGCCAGTAATATTAGAACTATGAGTTGTAACGGCGACTACTTTATCGAAAACCTGAATGGTTTGTGTTCCAAGTCGTTCAAGGCCTATCCTTATTTCCTCAATATATGCAGCAAGAAGAGCAAGAGCAGTTAAAGCCGCGGATCCGATAGCGAATCCTTTGCCTGTCGCGGCTGTTGTATTGCCGAGAGCGTCAAGTGCGTCAGTTCTTTTTCTTACATCGTGTCCAAGCCCGCTCATTTCAGCGTTACCGCCAGCGTTATCGGCAATAGGTCCATATGCATCGGTAGCGAGAGTGATTCCAAGAGTACTTAACATACCTACTGAAGCAATGCTTATACCATATAAACCGAGACTCGGATCACTAAACCCTCCGGCGAAAGCATAGCTTAAAATCATACCAAGACCAACAGTGATAACCGGAATACCCGTAGATAACATACCTATAGCTGTACCGGCAATAATTACGGTAGCAGGCCCGGTTTTTGAGTGATTGGCAATACCCCGAGTAGGCAAATAATCATGCGATGTATAATATTCTGTGGATTGACCTATAATAATACCCGCTGCAAGACCGGTTAAAATTGACCAGAAAATACCCATGTTTTCGGGGAAAAATAATTTAACGGAAAACCAAGATCCAGCGATAATCAAAACGGAACTTATAATAACCCCGAAAAGAAGAGATCTTAAAAGATCCTTTTGAGTAGCATTTTCCTTTGTTCTGACAGAATAAATCCCAAGTATAGATGCAATAACACCGATACCGGCAATAAGCATTGGTAGAACGACACCGTTTATTCTGGCGGTAGAACTAACAAAAGCCGCAGCACCCAAAGCGGCGGTTGCGAGAATAGATCCGCAATAAGATTCATAAAGATCGGCACCCATACCTGCAACGTCACCTACATTGTCGCCTACGTTATCAGCTATTGTTGCAGGATTGCGTGGATCGTCTTCAGGGATACCGGCTTCAACTTTACCGACAAGATCCGCGCCAACATCAGCGGCTTTGGTGAAAATACCGCCGCCAACTCTCGCAAACAGAGCCTGAGAGGATGCTCCCATACCGAAACACAGCATTGTTACTGTAATTTCCATCAAATTATAATGAACATTGAACAATGGAGCGACGTAATACAATATCAAGAACCATAAACTAATATCCAACAGTCCCAACCCGACAACTACAAGGCCCATAACAGCTCCGGCTCGGAAAGCTACTTTCAATCCCTGATTAAGAGATATAGAAGCGCCTTGTGCTGTTCTTGCGGAAGCATTAGTTGCGGTTTTCATGCCGAGATAACCTGCTAAACCTGAGAAAAAACCGCCTGTTATGAATGCGAAAGGTACCAGTTTAGCCTGCACATTTAATACAAATGCCAGAAAAGCAAACATTAAGAAAGCCACAATAAAGAAAATAGTAACAACTTTGTATTGTTGTCTGAGATAAGCCATAGCGCCTTCCCTGACATACTGGGCAATTTCTTTCATCGTTTGATTACCTTCGCTTTTGCTCATAATTTCTTTATAGAAAAAATAAGCGAAAATAAGGCCGAGGATGGATCCAATTGGGGCAACCCACCAAACAAAAGGTATTGGAGGCAAAGCGGATCCGGCTTCCTGTGAAAACACAGGAGTGCCCATGGATAACAAAGAAATCATGACAAAAAACAATTTTCTCATAGACAAAATACTCCTTATTTAGATTTTATATGGTAATCTTGCAATCATAAAAAACAAAGTTGGTATATAATATTTTTAGGATTATGATTTGTCAATAAAATAAAAATTACGCTTATATACTGTTCAATCAAAAAAAATCATTTATCTTTTGTTCGGTTTTGGGCTTTGTCTGGGGTTGAAATCATGCAATTCGACATATATGGATACACAAAAAAATGTTCGGATTAAAATATTGTTTAAAAATTTATTATATTTTTATGGTATTAGTCAAATTTTGTCAAGAATATATTATTTATCATAAAAATAAATAATATTAAAAAATATTTTTATACGCTTGAATAATTATTGTGTGTATAAATGATCGGCTATTTCATTTTTATCATTATGGATATATTTGTTTAATATTATGCTATGATTTTAATACTCCATCCTTTTAAATCATATTTATTAAAAAATATTAATAATTTTGATGAAAATAAATAAAATCCTGATTCAATTATGAATACATGGTATTTCCAATTTAAAATAATGTAAAATATTTAAAATTACATATAGTAATAAAACATATAAATCATTGGATAAAAGAATAAGGTTAAGTTGTATTACTGTATGGAAATATACTATACACAAATATAATGTAATGATTTCAAAAAGTAATTAAAGAATTGAACTTATGTCAGTA
>CAYVGJ010000026.1:0-38985 GCA_964451165.1 uncultured bacterium | reverse complement strand
ACATCAGGCAAGATGAAACATGGTATTTTTCAGTTTACCTCCGGATAACTCGCATCGCCACCAGTGACTCTCATCATTCATTGGTACCCATCGGCGTTCGGCGCTCCGATAATACCAGTCTTTGTCCCATTTGAAATAAATTTGAAGCCCATCGGTTTCTATTATATTGCAGATTTCGTTGTTATGATACTTCAACTCGCTAAAATCGGTTATCGCTTTTTGCCCCATTTCTGAATATAATTCATTCAAATCAAGAAGCAAATCATTGGTCACATTATCCAGTTTCGCTACATTTAATCCGAGTTTACAGGCTTCTTTCTGCAGAATCGGGAACGAATGCGATGGGTATTTTGAGTTCAATGCAGTTGCAATACTCTCCGCTTTTGATTTGTCATCAATATGATACAGGAGAATTTCTTTGCACAACATAACCGACAGCGAATCCGCCCTGTCCACCGCGCCGATCACAAGCGGGTGAATGTACGGAAATAAAGCGTGATATGGGTTATCTGAATTCACACCGGACTCTTTACTCCACAACCGGACAATTCGTTTGAGTTCATCCAGACTTACGCTCACGAGATCGTTATCCCGGTCCACAGGCGACATATCATGAGTCAACGATGTGTCAACAGCACCTAAATACGCCATTGGACCCATTCTTATTTCATTCGCTCCAAGAGCTATCATCGTTGCCGCAGATGAACACTCAAGCGGAATCAGCGCCACTATTTCACCGCAATATTCACGCAGAAGATTTATCAGCCGAATACTGACTTCAACATTGCCACCGCATGATTTCAAAAACAAATATATTCTTTCTTGGTATCCAATGGATTTTAGCATCTGATAAAATGCAACAACATCATTATCACAAACAGAACCTCCGGGATTATTCCAGTACGTTAGCAGAATCCCACCGACTCTTGATGAAATTTCTTTTATAATTTTCTGCGTTTTCCTAAACAAAACAGGCGGTTGTTTGATTTTTACATCTTTTGATTCTTCCGGTTTTTCGGGATAACTATTTTCCATGATAATCACCTGCTGACCAAAGGTATTGGCGGTAAAATATTATTTAATTTATAATGTCAGATTGCATTATATTATGTCAACACATAACTATTTTTAACAAATCTCTTCCGGGCAGAAGAAACAATAACATAAACATAACCGTTTATTTTTATCTCCTGATTAACTCCATTACCCAACAATGCTCAGTTTTTCATAAAATATATAATTGCCGGTAACAATTTTTTACTTATAAAAAAACATCAAAATGCCGTTTTATTAATAAATGATTTACAAAAATATTATAATAAAAAAAATGTCGTCGGGTTAACACCCTGATTGGCTTTATATTTTTAAAAATAGAACTTTGCGAATACCATAAACAGAAATATATAATATGCACACTGAAACACATATTCTATTGGTAGACGATAACCCGGTTAACATCAGGGTAATCAGCATGATCCTCGGAGCGGACGGATACAAGAATATCTCGTATCTTCCCAAGTCAGCAAATATAATTGAATGGGCAATTACAAATACTCCAGATATTATACTTCTCGACTATAATACATACGGCAAAGACGTTTTGGATATCCTGCAAAACATTAAGAATATTAATCAGCTTAACAGTATTCCCGTAATAATTATCGCATCCATTGAAAACCAGATTTTAAAAAAGAAAGCTTTTGATTTGGGCGCGCAGGATTTCATAAAAAAACCTATAACGCCTTATGAACTGACAGCAAAAGTAACCAATTTCGCGAAATTGAGATACGATTCAAAAAAACTCCAAAAAACAAACAGTATTCTCGAAGAAAAGGTCAATGAAAATATAAAAGAAATTATCCGCACTTTGGGGCGTGCCGCCGAGCTTAAAGACAACGATACCGGCGAACACGTGTTGAGAGTAGGAATATACAGCTCAATCATAGCCGAGGGGCTTAATTTCCCTCCAGATCAGGTAGATATGATTTTTCAGGCGGCTCAGATGCATGATATAGGCAAAATCGGCATTCCGGATAGCATACTCCATAAACAAGGAAAATTAACACCTGAAGAACGAGCTGTTATGCAAACTCATTGCATGATCGGCGCGGGAATATTTATTCCTTATACCGATACGGTAAAATGTATGGCAAAAAAAAGAGAATATCTTCGCATAATAGAGAATGAAAAATCGCCGCTTATAAGGATGTCGGCTTTAATTGCTCTGACTCATCATGAAAAATGGGACGGCACAGGATACCCAATGGGATTGACAAACGATGAAATACCTATTGAAGGACGTATCGTCGCGGTTGCGGATGTTTTCGATGCTCTCAACACAAAACGCCCATACAAAGAAGCTTATTCTATCGAACAGTCATGGTATATGGTAAAAAAACTCAGCAGAAACCATTTTGACCCGCAAATCGTTGAAGAAATATTCAATCTTATCGAGGTAATGACCGAGATTCAGGAAACATACCGGGAAACTCTTCCTTCTGATGAAATCAAACATATTCTCCCGTAACTTCAAATCACGATCAATAATCAGTTTCACGAACCGAACTAAAAAATTCTTTGAGTTATAAAATTAATGATTTTGGAAATTCGCAATGGATTAACATAACATCAGATATTATCAGTGAAGATGTCGCCGGCGAAAAAACCTTTCGCGCGAAAAACTTTTGTAACCAGATCTATCATCGCCTGAGGCCCGCACACGTAAACAAGATAATCTGTAGTGCGAAACTCGTATTTTTCTATGGTTTCATGGATAAAACCTGTTTCACCCGCCCAGCTATCATCTTTTTCCTGATGCGATAGAGCGGGTATAAACTCGAAATTTTTCATTTTTCGAGCAAGATCCATATATTCATCATAAAAATAAAGGTTTTCTGACGTTCTGGCACCGAAAAAATATTTTATTTCTCCGGAAAACTTTTTTCCAATAAGATTAAGCATAATTGAGCGGATAGGGGCAATCCCGCATCCGCCGGCAACAAAAATGATGTCTCGAGATAAATCGTTTATACAAAACGAACCGTGAGGCCCGGTAAACCAAATCTTGTCGCCCGCCCTTAATTTATCATGAATGTATGTTGAGCATAATCCCCCTTCTACGAGTTTAATAAGCAAACTGATCCTGTTTTTTGCATCCGGCAAAGATATTATCGAATAAGCTCTTTGCTCATCGGTTTGCGGAATTTTAAGCTGGATATACTGCCCGGCGGTAAAATCTATCTCAGGCGGTTCGATCAGCCTGAAACCGACTTCCTTTAAATCCGGCGATATATCTTTTATATATGCAGTTTCCGCCTCAAATATTTTAGCGCGCAGTGATTCTTCAGGCAGGCTGATATAAATATCGGTCTTAACTTTAACCTGACACGCAATCCTCACATTATTGCGAATATCCTGTCTGGTAAGCAAATCTTTTTCCGTAGGAAGAATATCTCCACCACCGTTTTTCACAATTACTCTGCAATGACCGCATGTACCTTTGCCAGCGCATGAGGATGGCAGATATATCTTGTTATCGGCAAGAAGTGTGTTGAGTTTTTTGCCTCCTTCGACAGGGATCACGAAATCATCGTTGATGTGAATATCGCACCTGCCGTAATCCGCCAGATATTTTTCCGCCAGAATAAGAACAACGCCAAGTAATGCCGATACGCAAACCATAATTAAAACCGGTGTTATAAAATCCATGCGTCACCTTAAATTTATCCATCCGGCAAACCCCATAAACCCCATCGATAAAATCGCGGCGATTACCAGAGATATCCCCATACCTTTTAGCGGTTCAGGAATATTGGAGAACCGCAGTTTTGCCCGCGCTCCCGCCATAGCGATTGCCGCTATCATCCATCCGATACCGGAACCAGTTGAAAACACGATACTTTCTATATAACCATAATTTCGCAGAGTCATAAACAACGCTACACCTAAAATAGCGCAGTTTACCGTGATCAGGCTCAGGAACACACCCATCCGCGCGTATAAAATAGGGTAATACCTGTCTATAACCAGTTCAACCACCTGAACCAATACGGCAATCACCAGAATATAAACTATAAGCTGAAGATATTGAGCATTAAAAGGGGCCAGCAGAAAATGGTTTATGGGCCATATGATAGCGCAGGTCATGGTCATTACAAATGTTACGGCAAACCCCATTCCCGCAGCAGTAGATATTTGCGCAGTCATTGCCAGAAACGGGCATATTCCAAGAAAATATGTAAGCACAATATTGTTTGTCAGAATCGAGGCGAAAAAGATTATCCACAGTTTCATGCCTGTTTCCTTTCGGTTACATTTTGAATAAACCTGACAATCCATATGTAAACGGCAAGCACCAGAAACGCTCCCGGGCTCATTTCCATCACAACCCACGGTTTAAAAGCCGGTGAAAACATATTGTATCCGAAAATCGTGCCGGAAGCGAACAGTTCGCGCACAACCGATACGAAAATCAGCGCCATCGCGTACCCAGTACTGTGCCCCAGGGCGTCTATTGCCGACAACAACGGCGAATTTTTTGAGGCAAATACTTCAGCCCTTCCGAAAATGACGCAGTTTGTGATGATTAACCCTACATAAGGGCCTAATTCACCTGATATCAACGGGTAAAACGCTTTCAGAAACCTGTCGAAACATATTACCAGTACCGCTATGATGAGCGTGTATACCGCCATACGAACTCTCGGCTCAATCTTTTTGCGGATAACCGATACCGCTACAGAACTCAGCAGATTTACAAACATTACGCCCGCACTCATGGTTAACGCGTATTTTACCCTGCCTGTTACCGCCAGAGCCGAACATAACCCGAGCCCGGTTATGGCAATGGGATTGTTTATCCATACCCCGTCTATAAAAATTCTGTGGGCTGTTTTTCTATCCAAATTCATTGTGAAATCCATTTTTCTTTTTGGGCAAGATATTCTCTTATATCGTCGTTGATTATTTTCTCTAAAGCATTTGATGTTTGTGTGGCGCCGGTTATCGCGTCTATTTCGTTATCTGCCAAAGCTTCTTTTTTTATTTTTATTTCCGGTAAAAATTTTTTATTGTGGAATTTACTCAGGAATTCCGGTTCGGTAATTTTTGCTCCGAGCCCTGGAGTTTCGTTATGTGATATTATGGTTAATCCGTCAATCGTTTTCAGGTCAGGTTTAAGTGCAATCAGCGCGCTGATTTCTCCCCAGAATCCCATCCCGTCAATACGCAACGCGATTGACCGCAGAGTATTATCGGTATAATATTTATAAACCGAGCCTGTTTCGGTTCTAATTACTTTTATGTATTTTGAGAAAACCTCGTCTATCCGGTTATCCGGATAATTTAAGCCAAAAAGTGAAAACAGTGCTTTTTTTTCAGCAATATCCGCATTTTTTGCAATATATGGTTCTGTAAAGACCACAACGAATTTTATGATAACAGCGCACAAAAAACCTGCCGATACAAGCTGATAGAAAATTCTTTTTTCAGCTGTCATATTTTGCCTCCCTGAATTTATAAGAAAAAACCGCCTGATCAATAAGGGGAGCAAAAACGTTCATAATGATCAGCGCAAACATCACTCCTTCGGTATATCCGGTAAACGACCGTATCAAAACAGTAATTATGCCGCATAAAAACCCGAAAACCCATTTTCCGGCGGATGTCAGAGGCGAAGTTACCGGATCGGTAATCATAAACATCGATGCGAAAAGTATACCGCCGGTACACAAATGGAACCAAACAGGCGCGAACCGCGCGGTATCCGCGGTATGCAAAACCGCGAATCCTGCTATAATCGCCAGAAGAAAACTAAGCGGTGTTCGCCAATCGGCTATTTTTGTTATTATAAGAAAAATTCCTCCAAGGATAATAAGCGGTTTACAGGTCTCGCCGATACAACCGGGGATGTATCCGAGGAAAACATCTTTAAAACTTGCTAAAATGTGACTGCTTTTGAAATCCATAAGAGGTGTCGCGCCGGTTACCGCATCGGATACCCAGACGGCGAACCCTCCGGTAGCGTCATGCGCGCGGCCTATCCACCCGCCTGATATGTCTGATGGGAAAGCGAAAGCAACGAATATCCTGCCTGACATTGCCGGATTAAAAATATTTTTGCCGGTTCCCCCGAAAATTTCTTTTCCGAAAATTGTTCCGAAAAGTATGCCGGCAGCGGCAATCCACAAAGGAACTGTGGGGGGAAGAATCAGCGCATATAGCATACACGTTACAAACGCGCCTTCGTGTATCTCGTTTTGCCTGCGGATACCCGCGCAAACCGCTTCTGTACCGACACCGAACACATAAGATACCGCGATGACAGCCGCAATTCGCCAACCGTAAAAATAAATACCCGCGATAATCGATGGTATAAGCGCCAGCAAAACAAACACCATGTATCTTTTCAAGTCAATATTGTCTTTTATAAACGGTGCGAAAAGAGCATGTTCCGATTCGCCGAAAAAAAATGTTTTCAGCGATCCTGCGACAGGTTTAATAAACCTGTATTCCAAAATTTTATTGGTTTTTTCAGATAATTTCATAATTTATTATTCCCTGATATCAAAGAACATTCAGAAAAAATCCGTTCTTTGCCGGATTTTATGGTTTTCGCAACCTGTATTTTACTCGGGCATACATAAGAGCATAACCCGCAGTCAATACAATTAAATACACCCATTTTTTGGACTTCCTCAAACAATCCGTGCTCAATCAGGTTAATCAGCATACTCGGATAAATTAAGACCGGACATACTTTAGCGCAGTAACCGCAATTTACGCATGGGCGCAATCCACCCTGTATGTTCATTTCAAATTTTAAGCGTTTTGAAGGCATGAAACTGTTCGTGTAAGAATCGAGCCCGACACCAGGGCGCATAAACGGCATGAGAACGGATTTATCAATTTTTTTTCGCAGTACGGTTATCGATTCGGTATCATCGGTTATAATGGTTGAGCAATCGGTTATCAGACTGCCCCGGATAAACCCGTTTCCGATTATCAGAACTTCTTCTTCAGGTATATTCAGAAAATCAAGAATATCTTTTATTTTTATTTGCGGAATTACCTTAAATACGGCTTTCAGCTCCTCTTTATAATCGGAATAAAATATGATATGATCGGATACGATTTGTGTGTTGATAATCTCCGCGATATTAAGAATTGATTTTGTATTCAGGAAAACGGTATTTTCACAGGCGTTTATGAAACTTTTTTTCAGTATAAGAGGCGAAAGAATGCGAAAATCGTCTATCGGATATATATTTGGGGCAAGATAAATATTTATTCCTGGCAAATCCTCAAAGAATTTTCCCGCGAAATTTTTGTCGGATTTATCGATAACAACGTGAATATTCGTCGCGCCGTATTTATCGCTGATATATTTCAACGTACTGTGGATACTATCCGATAATTTTTCGCCCCATGAACTCAAGTTATGAATAATAGGATCCGTAGAAAAAAGTTTGATTACGCATTGCGGATGTGTTTGTTTTGGTTTCAGCAGGAAATTGAGTTTTTCATGGATATTTTTATCTGGGTTTCCTGTAACCGCAATAGATTTTGTATCCTCAATATTATCTATCCGTGGGAATTTCGTGAAAGAATATCCTCTATTATAACCGCGAATTTTTTTAAAGATTGGGCGCATAATAAAATATTTTGTACTTTTTTTGCGGATTTAGTGTTATTTTAAATATATCGTAAAATAAATATCTTTATATTATATTAAAACAGCCTGCCGCGAAACTTATTGGAAAAGGCATATCAGATAAATTAATCCTTAATTTGTTTTTTTGCTAAAATAGTGTTATATTTTAAATAGATATGTAGTTATATAAAAGAAGGATAATTTTCTTTTATAGTTAATTAATAATATCCTGTTAAAGTTTATAGATAAAGATAAATAAATGCAATAATTTATAATATGGAGGGATAACAATGAAAGGTAGTATATTTAAAATTCTGGCGATGTTTGCGTTGATGATGTCGATTACAAGTGCTGGTTACTGTGTGTCCGATTCCCTTGTTATTAGCGAGTTCAGTTGGAGCTTTGTTCCAAACACGGCCGGAGGATATGATCAATGGATAGAGCTTTATAATTTATCCGATACAGCTATAGATTTAACCCAAACATCTATAACCCTTCAGGGATCTTCCGGTCAGTCATGGACCGATGGAAACGCCGTAGTTATCACTCTGGGAAGCGCCAATGTAAACGCGCAGACAAAGCTAATTGAAGCGCACCAGTATTTTCTAATAAGCAATACCGCTACAATTACATTGGGGGAAACAACTATTACGCCTGATATTTTCGTCAATTCTCCCATGCTGTTTAGCAAACCGCTGGCATCAGATCTTCCTGCACGCGGTATACGGGTTTTGGATAACGAAGGACAAGTTTTGGATGCTGTACTATATGGGAGGCATACTGTTGCAGGTAATCCAATACAAACGAATCCGGAGATGCTGAATTCCGCCGGGTTTTGCGATGGAACGGACATAAAGAACATACCTACTGTAAATATTGATGGAATAAGGACTTACTCAACCGGTTATTATATAAAAAGAAAAACGGTTGCAGACGTACCTGTAGATACCGATGGAGGCTCCGCGGATTGGGAAATAAACCAGACACCAACACCGACAAGCAGTCCGCTTACTCCTTTAAACCCTCCGTCAATCAGTGATTTTAGAATCACCAACACTGTAAACGGCATGGAGTTATCATTTGTGGCTGAATATTGTTCAACGGTTAAAGTATACTGGAAAACTACAAAAAATGATCCATGGACAGAAGCTCCGACAAGCGAAATACAGGATCTGGGGCTAAACCTTCGGAGCTGGACTGATGCGGATTCAAGCAAAATTACGACTAAATCAAGGTTTTATAAGGTTGTTGCAATTCAATAATTGTTCAGGTTTAACATAAAAAACATAAAAAGGCGAAGCTCGAAAAAGCTTCGCTTTTTTTGTTGCATGAAACTTAAAATCTTGGACTTAAACCTCTGCATAAGTATAAATTAAATCTGAGAACGCTGAAAAGTAATTTTTATCAGTGCATCATCATTTTTGATTTGCCTGAAACCGACTTGAGTTCTTTGAATACCAGAACAGAGGGTATAACAAATAATGATATTATACCGAACATTTTGAAATTATCCACAAACGAAAACAGGTTTGTTTGTCTCAGAAGGTTCAGATACATCATTTTATTTGCCTTTAATGAGGCGGTAACGGAATCCATATTCATTGATAAATAATTGGACATAATATTCAGTTTTTCCTGGAATACAGCAGAACAACTATTAAGATGATCGACCATATACGCCTGATGTTTCTGAGCGTTGCGCGACAACATGGTGCTTACAAGAGACGTTCCGATCCCCCCACCGATGTTTCTCATTAGATTAAATAAGCCTGTGGCGTTACCGATCTGCTCGTTTTTCAATGTCATAAACGCCGCTGTGGTAAGCGGTATGAAAATAAAACTTATTCCTATGCCACTAAGTATATTCGGGAAAATAATATTTTGCGGGGCGATTTGAAAATTTATGTTTGCCAGCATATAATTGGATATGAATAACAACAAAAAACCACTGCCGATCTGAATTTTCAGCGGGATTTTGTCCGATAAAATCCCTGCCAATACCATAGCTGTAAAAGCACCCATTCCTCTTGGTGCGACGGTCAATCCGCTTTTTAGCGCCGAGTATCCCATAAGTGTCTGTAAAAACAACGGTAACATAGCCAACGTACCGTACAGTACCGCTCCGACAAACATCGAAAGAATGCTTCCCATGGTAAAATTCAAGTCGCCGAAAACTTTCAGGTTTATTATCCGGTCTTCATAAGTCAATTCCCAAATGATAAAAAATACCATCGAGCAAAAAGATAACGCCGACATCCAGCATACCCAGTTTGAAGCGAACCAGTCTGCCTGTTGGCCTTTGTCGAGTATTATCTGCAAAGTTACCAGCCACACAATAAGGGCGGAAAACCCTATATAATCTATCCGGTTGACATTCCCTTTTTTTATATACGGCGGATCCTCAATAAGGAGATTGATCAACACTATCGCCAGTATTCCCACAGGTATATTTATATAAAATATCCACCGCCAGGAATAGTGATCGGTAATAAAACCTCCAAGTACCGGTCCGATAATAGGCGCCACGATTATGCCTAATCCGAATATTGCCATCCCGACACCGCGTTTTTCCGGCGGGAAACTCTCCAACAGAATCGATTGCGATATAGGAACCAGAGCTCCGCCTCCTGCTCCCTGGATTATACGCGCGATTACCATCAGGCCAAGACTATTTGCCGCTCCGCACAATGCCGACGACAACGTGAAAATTATTATGCATAAGGATAGAAAACGTTTCCTGCCGAAAAACCCGCTGAACCATGCCGTTGTAGGTATAATAATACCGTTTGCTATAAGATAACTTGTTATAACCCAGAGAATTTCTTCGGATGTGGCCGAAAAACTTCCGGACATGTGCGGCAACGCCACATTGGCAACCGATGTATCGAGCACTTCCATAAACGGAGCAAGCATAACCGCAAAAGCAGTTACATACGGTCCTGCTTTAGGTTTCCATGTTTGCGCAGGCGCTGAATTGGAACTCATCTGATCCTTACCTCGGGAACAACCGACATACCAGGCACAATAATTAAATTTCGTCGCGGTTTTTCATCGAAAACTATCTTTACAGGTATACGCTGAACCACTTTGACAAAACTTCCCACAGCGTTTTCCGGCGGAAACAAACTC
Organism: uncultured bacterium; assembly: GCA_964451165.1. Taxonomy (GTDB): domain Bacteria; phylum Auribacterota; class Auribacteria; order Auribacterales; family Auribacteraceae; genus CAYVGJ01. The sequence goes on along the minus strand of CAYVGJ010000026.1, from coordinate 28,205 downwards.
ATCTTTGATCCAGTGCTCGACTGTATACTTTCAACATGCCCTTTAAATTCTTCACCGGGATATGTATCGAGTTTAATTGAAACATGCTGGCCAATTCTCATATCGGTTAATTGTGTTTCTTTGAAATTCGCTATAACCCAATTATCCTCAGGAACAATAGATAAAACAGGCTGGCCCACGTGTATGTAAGCACCTTCTTCAACGGATTTGCTTGTTACCGATCCCGATTGTGGAGCGATAACCTTTGTATAAGATAAATCAAGTTCCGCCTGTTTTAGCGACGCGGTACACTGATTTAATTCAGCCTCAGCTATTTTTTGTTGCGCTTTGCTTATCGAAACCTGCTCCTTAACCGTATCCGCAGCTTTCATTCTGCCTATAGCCTGGTTCAACGCTTTTTCGGATACCTCTTTACTGCTGTATGCCGATTGAAGCGCCGACTGCGCTGATGAAGCTCTCTGCAAATACGAATTTAGCCTTGCCTGTGCTGTTTTATGTTTGGTTTTGACGGAATCAAAATCATGATCCGATATAATTTTTCGGTCCGATAACTGTTGGTACCGGTTCAATTCTTTTTGGGCAAATTCAAGTTCAGCTTTAACGGATTCAATATCGGCGTTGATCTGCTCAAGATTCGATTTTGCCTGAGCGATCTGTTTTTCGGCGATTTCTATTCCCGCACGGGCTCCTTCGACTGCTGAATTAGCCTCATCCACTGCCGCTCTTGAGGTAATCGAGATCAATTCAAGGTTTGCACAAGCACTCTTATGTTTTTCCTGCGCCGCGGCAAAACGCGCAAGACCAAGATCGTATTTCAACTGATAATCCTGAGGGTCTATCTCAAATAACAAATCGCCTTTATTAACTTTCTGGTTATCAACCACAAAAACTTTTTTTACCGTTCCCTGTACTCTGGGGCTCACCCTGATAATATGCCCTTCTATAAAAGCATCGTCAGTAGAGACATACGCTGAGCAATAACGGTAATATAACAAACCGGCGCCGATTCCGATTATCCCCAGAACCGCGAAAATCCACATTTTCCGTTTTTCAGGTTTCTTTGTTCCGGATACCGAAGAAATTAGAGAATCTATTTCTGGTGATCCGGTTTTTTTCTCAAAATTCTTAATCTGTTTCAATTCCTCAATTTCTTGTATTTCCATATTTACCACCACGCATTTAGCCATTTATTGTTTTAAATCTGTATTTTGAAGTTCTCCTCAAAATTGTCCCTGATTTTACCCATAATCCGTTTCAGGTTATCCATATCGTCTTTTGTCAACCCATCAATTCCTTTATCGTGTAACTCACGGGCTTTCGGGATTATTTGCAGAAGTATTTCCTTACCTTCATCCGTAATATATAATTTGTAGATGCGCCTGTTGCCCGGATCGGATATTCGAGTCACAAAACCCTTTTTAACAAGAATATCCACAATTCTTGTAATATTGGGCCTGTCCTTAAGGAGAATCTTCGATAACTGTCGCTGATACAAACCGTCTTCCCGGCTTAAGGTATATAACAACCCGAACTGTTCGGGAGTTATACAGAAATTGTTCGCCTTAAATAACTGAAGAGCGGCAATTCTTATATACAAAGCCGTCCTGTTCAGTAAATATCCAAGGCTTATCTCAGAAAATTCAAATTGATTTTTCATTTACTCCCCATAATTTTATAAATTATTGTTATTATAATAACAGTTACTATGATAACATAATAATCGGCACTGTCAATATTAAAATTAGTAAAATTCTTTATTATACACTAAATCGCTTAATAATACATTATATTGCATTTACTTAAATAGTTTATGGAGATTTATGATTTGAAGTGTTCTTATAACCCTTGATCGCAAAATAATCACATCATATCTTATTCAAACTTCATTCTCTTCTTTTTCCTGTCATTAATATCCAAAAATCAGAGTAATGTAATGAATAAAACGATATTTCATATGAAATTTTATCCGATCTATTTACATCCAGATACAATTATGATAAAATTACTATTAAGGTAATATTAAAGAAATAAAATAATATTAGTGGAGACACATTGTATGAGAAAACCCTTATACCTCTTTATCATTTGTTTTGCGATGCAGATATGTTCAGGTATATACGCTTCAACGTACTACGAAGTTAAGAGCCTGGGTACGCTGGGCGGATACGATAGTTACGCCAGTGCGATAAATAGTTCCGGACAGATTGCCGGTATCGCCCAGGTATCAGATGGTTCTTACCGCGCGTTTATATGGGATAACGTAAACGGAATGGTAAACATCACAGGAACTTCTCCGTCTTATGCCACTTCAATCAGCGATGATGGTTATGTCTGCGGGGCTTACAATTCCAAACCGTTCCGGTGGAGAAGTTCAACAGGTTTGCAGACGCTTCACAACGCTTATGGTGATGCAACAGAAGTAATAGAAGGCGGAGCTGTTTGCGGACACAGGAACGGAGCCAATCCAACATACTGGAATTCTTCAATACAACCAACACTTTTAGTTCTTTGTCCCGGAAGAAATTACGCATATCCGGTGGATATGGAATCCTCAACAAAATTGGTTGGTACGGCGTATAACCTGTCAAACGGCGGTACGGGCTCAGCGATAAACAATCTTGCGGTATACTGGACATCCGCTTCAAATATAGGCATTTTCAACAGGTTATCAGGTGGAGCGGAAAGCAGGGTGCAAGCTATGAACTCGCTTTACCAGACAGTCGGCTGGTCGTTTGATTCTTCCGGAGTAACGCATGCTGTTATATGGGACAGTTTTACCTCCCAGCCTTACGATCTGGGAACCGGTGTCGCAAACGACATAACCGATGACGGTAAAACAATTATCGGAACCTCAAACGGATCGCAGGTAATATGGGTAAAACAGGAATCCGACTGGTCACAGGCGATTAATATAAACGATTATCTTCTCACACAGGGATGGACAGTAACGACTGTTACCGGAATCAACAATGACGGGCTTATTTGCGGGCAGGCTTATGACGGTTCCAAATATAGCGCGGTACTGCTCACTCCGGGCGCGGCGCCCATACCGGAACCAGCAACTGTATTGCTTGCCGGTATAGGTATTTGTGGATTAGCCCGCAGGTTCAGAAAATAACAATTCGGATCATAAATTTGGTTTATAAACCTGTTTTAACTTCCGGCAGAAATTCCGTATTGTTTATGTTAAGCATAAAATCCCATTTACGGTTGTTATTGAACAGATATGAATATTGCGCGACCGCCTTTACGGGATTTTGCGCGTAAGCGGCCTGGAATTTTGCTCCTTCTTTTGCGGCGGCTACCAGACTGCTGTTGGCGCTAAGGCGTGCAAACTTCTGTGAAAATTCCTGATTCTCATTTAGATACTGTTCGAGTTCGTCCTTGTTCTCAAGGTTGCCTTTTACCCGAATGTTACCCTGGTAATCACGAGTAAGCGATATATTTGAACTCGGATCAATACCCAAATCCGACGCTACTTTTGAAAAAATACTTTTTACACAGGCTAAATCCGAATCGATTGTGCCCTGTATCTCATCCAATGAAATAACACCGTCATTATTTGTATCACCCATTAATGAGTCGAGTTTAAGTTTCTTATCGGATAATTCCACTTTATCCGTTTTTGAAAATATATTCGATGAATCAGAGGATACGGATTTACTTGTGTTTGGACTCAAATTCTTTATTTTGCTCGACGCCGAAAAATTGGTAACCGAACCTATCTGCATTTTTGTCTCCTTTTTGAACTATGTTACATAATGATATAATTGCAAATATCATACCATCCCGTTTTGAGCACAATACAAAAAGAAAAAAAGGCAAAATTTTCGCTGATGGGAAATTTTTTCGCTGATAGTGTTCATTATTTCGTAAAAAAAAATATCCGGGTAACCTTTGTTTTTTTAACTAATTTTGCGAAAAAACACTTTTTTGAAAAAATAAATATCATTTTTTAACGGTTTAGACAAATATGGGCATTTTCGCAACAACGCCAAGAATTATTTTAGCCGCGTATTTTCAGTAACCCGAAACATAGTTAATTTGATGGATCATCATCCGTTGAAGATTCGTCAGTATCGGCGCTTTCAGTTTGATCCATATACTCCGAGCCAGCCGAATCATTGCTGTTGGCAAATATACCGAATGCCATATATGCCATTGAAATTAATACAAAAATCCATCCTGTGGCAGGTATATGTACGGGAATTTGATTCAACAAAGCTTTCAATATGACAGCGGGTGTTAACGCGCAGATTGTTACGCTCAACACAGAATAAAAAGTGAGAGCAATATTCCTCGATTTGGCGATAAACAATCCGATTAGCGAATAGAAAAGAGCCAGAATCAATTTACCAACAAAGGACAGAACAATGTTGAAAATGTATAACGCGGGTATGGCAAACACAGCGAGCCTGAGCCATTTCTTTAAAATATCCTGATTGATATCAAGCTTTTTTATTGATGACAGCTTTATTATACGCGATTCGAACTTATTTTTACTGGCTATAAACTCCGTTTGAGTCAAAAGCGCGACGGATTTAGCTTCCTCAAGAGTTTTTATTTTGCCGGTAGTATCGATTGTGACAAATGTTTTTCCGGTTTCGGGATCGGTTATTTTATACGGCATCTGGGCATCGATAACCGCTTTGCCGTCTTTTATTGTGATTGGTGGGACCTGGTTGATCACGGGTGGCGCGATATCTTTTGAGAACTCATAGTATCCTGTTGCCATATGCACAAGATTTGGCAGATTCGATAACGCTATAAGTATCAATAAATAAAGAAAAATTATTCCTTTCCAGTTTTTAGCCGCGTCACGGTAAAAATCTCTTGAGAAAAAAGAAAAATAAAGCGCGTGTAATATGGAATATTCCCGCATCAATTACTCCTTTTTAGTTGTACGTTTACCTTTTATATAACAGAACACGAATCAGCTCTCTTTTATTAAATGACTTCGCATAATTTTTTCCGCGCTTAATTATCGGCGCCAAATAAATCGCGAAATTTGGTTAGCGCGAATAAAAAAAATATATTATAATATGCGCGCGTTCAATATAACCAAACTAAATTAATATACAATATTTTTATGAAAAATAAACCAGTAATATTTTGTGATTTTGATGGAACAATAACTCTCAAGGATTCACTTGTGCATATCCTTGATGAATTCGTGGGGCCGTCTTGGAAAGAAATCGAGGTTAAAGTAAAAAACGGGGAAATGGGTTCCCGAATATCTCTGGTCGAGGAATTCAACATGCTCAAAGGTACCTGGGACGACATCCGCGAATCGCTTGACCATTCAATTGAGATCGATCCTCATTTCAGCGGGTTTCTGAATTTCTGCGAAGAATCAGAAATAGAGTTTTCCATACTCAGCGGAGGGTTTACATTATTTATAGATTTTATCCTCAATAAATACGGGATAAAAAATGTGGTTTATCACGCTAATATAATAAAATTTACCGGCGACATGGCGCGAATCGAGTTTCCTTATCCACCCAATGGATGCAGTTTCTGCGGGCATTGCAAAACACAACACCTGAAGAAATCCGCCAACAACGGTTATTCACCCATAATTTATATCGGCGACGGAACAACCGATCGTTGCCCTGTGAAAATATCCGATATCGTGTTTGCCAAAGACTCACTGGCGCGCTATTGCGCCCGTGAAGGGATAAACTATTTCCAATGGTCAAATTTTCTTGATGTTCAAACCCGTTTGAAGAATATTTTGAAATAATTTTTTTTGCCCGGATTAAACATGGAGAATTTCAGCAGAATATCGTTTTTTCTGTGTTCGGTAATTAATCCGGGAATCCTTCCTTTTTCCTGTGCCTGTTTATAATAGCGCATAAGTTTTTCCATGACGGAATCCCAGGTTTTTTCCTCAGCGAATTTCCGGGCGTTGGCGGATAACTCAAAGCGGAGTTTATCGTCGTTTATAAGGTTAGCCAGCAACGGTTTTATCCGGTTTTCCTCGCCGTCAGGGTATAAAAACCCACAATTAGCCCTGTTCACAATATCTTTTACGCCATAAGCGTCTATCGCTATTACAGGAAGCCCCGAGGATACCGCCTCCATAACCACATTCGGACACCCTTCGGTTTTAGACGGAAACAGAAAAATATCTGCGCTGGCATATGCCCGTGATAACTCCTCTTTTTCCAGCCTGCCTAAAAAAACGGTTTTGTTTTCCGGCAGAGTTTTGCTCAAAAACTCGCGTTCCGGGCCGTCTCCGGCAAACATGAATATGGCATTATCCGTGTTTTTTATCTCCGTTATGATTTTTCTTAAATTTTTTTCTTTATAAAGCCGGCCCACATAAAGGATTATCTTCGAACCGCTGTTACCGTTGCCATTGAGGTATTTTTCCCGGAAACTCTCATCGCGCCATGAAGGTGAAAATATTTTGCTGTCCACTCCCCTGTCCCATACACCGAGCCGGCTGATACCGCCATCGCACATCATTTGCGCTACAGAATCCGATGGAGCGATGTTTATATCGCATTTGCCGAACGTCCATTTTGTATAAAACCACATTAACCTCTTTAACAAATGCATATTATAGTATTCAAGAAATAAATGGTATTGCGTATGATAAGAAGAGACCACTGGTACACCGAGTATTTCGCCGTAACACATGGCCGCCAGCCCCAGCGTAATTGGATGAAGCAAGTGTATAATATCGGGTTTGAATCTGGTAAGTTCCGCCTCAAGCACTGACGGAACAGGTTTAACCAGCTTGAATTTCGTCTTTTTCAGAAACGGGAAATGAAATGACGGCATAGAAACTACTTTTGCGCCTAAATGCTCTTTAACCTGCGCGTCAGGAACAAAAAGCATAACATCATGACCATTTGAGACCAGGTATTTTATAAGGTGATTCATTACATGTGTAACACCGCCCGGAAACGAAAGAGGAAGTTCCCTGAACAACGCTATTTTCATTTTATATCTCCTGTTTATTTAAGTTAGCTGAAAACTAATTGAATCATTTAGACGATCAGAAATAAATAATTTATTTATGGAATTCAAAAAATAAAAATGATATTTTATTTGAATTCAAAAAATAAATCAAAAAAAAGAGGTGTTTTTATGGCAAAAATAGTTCCTTTTCGCGGATACAGATACAATACTGAAAAAACAAATATCGAAAAAACCGTTACAAAACCTTATGACAAAATATCTTTGGCGGAACAGGAAAATTATTACAACGCCGATCCGTACAATATAGTGCGCATAATACTGGGCAAAGGTTTTGACTCCGATAATCAGGATAACAACCGCTATACCCGCGCGGCGGATTATCTTAACCAGTGGATAAACGAGAAAATATTTATCCGCGATGATAAACCATGCATGTATGTTTTTGATCAGGAATTCACCGTCGAAGGCAGAGGCACACTTACCCGCAGAGCACTGGTGGCGCTTTGCAAAATTGTGCCTTATAGCGACAAGGTAGTGTTCCCGCACGAAAAAACTTTGAGCGGCCCTAAAAAAGACCGGCTCGACCTGACTATCGCCACAAAATCACAGTTCGGCCATATATTTATGCTCTATGACGACAAAAAAAACAATATCAATAATATGATTGAATCAAAATCGGAACTTCTTTATACCGTGAAAGATAATCTTGGTATCACACATAAGTTCTCCAGAATATCCGACGAACAGACAATAAAAAATATACAGGAAGATATGGCGGATAAAAAACTCCTTATCGCCGACGGGCACCATAGATACGAAACATCCATTAATTACCGCAACATGATGCTGGATAACGCATCTTTCGGAACGGAAACCGATTTCGATTACCATATGATGTCTTTCGTCAACATAAACGATCCTGGCCTTGTTATTTTGCCTACCCACAGGACACTTAAGAATATCGACCGTGAAACGATCAAAATCTGGCGCGATAAAATGAACGAATTCTTCGATTCCGAAACGGTATCTGTGGATAAATTCAACCCGTTTGATTTAAAGAGCGATAAAGTCAAATTCGCGGTTTACGAATCAGGAAACGAAGTAACCGTTTTTACTCTAAAAAGTAACGCGGATGTAAAAAGCAATATGTCGGGCGGTAAACCTCAGGCATGGTATGAGTTATCCGTAACTGTGCTTCATGAACTTGTGCTGGACAAAATCTTCGGGATAAGCGCGGAAAAGTTATCTATGCAATCCAATATCACATATGCCGCTAAGGTTGACGAGGCTGTATCGCTTGTTAAAGACAGATCGCATCAGCTGGCGTTTTTCCTTCCTCCTACAGAAATCGACAAAGTATGCCGGATATCTTTTGAAGGAGAAACGATGCCTCAGAAAACAACGGACTTTTTCCCGAAAATTTATACCGGATTCGTGTTCAATCGCCTCAACGGATAAGATTCTACACAGGTTACTTTTGCGAATAATTGGTATGGCGCGGGTAATGTCTATTTGACATTTTTTCATAACATACACTATTGCGTAGTTATTTTGGAATCCGTTATCTTTTAAATTTTCTCAAATTGAGAAAAATACCGGAAATACCGGATAACATTAAAATGAAAGACAACGGTTCGGGTACATAATTGGCGTAGAAGATATAATCGGTGTTACCTTCGGTTGCTTCCCACGCGATATCCCCCAGCGCGTTTATTTTCGGATACCTGTCATCATAGGTGTTATCGGTTAGCTGAATTATCTCGCCTGTGGAAAGCCGTACATAAATTTCATAATCCTGTCCGTCGTACCCTTCATAAACAATATTATTGTAGTTATCTATCTGAGGGTTCGTATCGGCGGTTGTATTATCGGTTATTTTATAATTGATTGTTCCATTAGACAGATATATTTCGAAATCACCGTCGCCTACCTCCCATACGATACGGTCGTTGTCATTGATTTTAGGATGATCTTCATTATTACCCTGGTTTGTAAGCAGTTTTAAACTCGATCCGTCATAATAATAAATACCGAAGTTTGCCCCGGCTACCAGTGATCTCCATACAACATGATTGTTATCGTTTATTTCCGGATAATATTCTTCATATCCGCTACCGGAAATCTGAGTTGTGTTTGATCCATCGCATAAAAGTATTTCATGAAGAGTTCCCGAGATTCTTGATCTCCATACAACATAATTATTATTGTTTATTTTTGCCGATAAATCGTTATAAGTATTGTTAGTCATCTGGGTTACTGTCCCATTTGAATACATGAAAATTTCATAGTCCTGCCCATCATAGCCTTCCCATACCAAAACGTTGTTATTGTTTAAATCGTGGTTTCTGTCGGCACCGGTATTATTGAAGGAAGAAACGTTGGTTATGGTGGAACCATTGTAAAGCATTATATCGTATTGAGCGCTTACATTTTCCCCCCATGAAATATAATTGTTATTATTTATGATGGGTTTTGTTTTTGCGTTAGGGGTTTTTGTTATTTTTGAGGCAGATACACCATCGTATAAATATATATTCGTATAATCCTGCCATACAATAGAACCATTATCGTTTATATCACAGTTGTATGCGCTTATGCCGGTATTGTAATTCACGCGCTGTATATAATAATTACCGACGCGGTACGTATCGGCATACGCCAAACCGGTTAAAATAAAAGTAATAATGAAAGCCATCCGGATCCGATTCATTATATCCCCCAGAAAAATATGTTAATACGCAATTAATTCTGATTACGCGTTCTATACTACAAAAAACAGGATAGGAAGCATCCTTTAAAAAGTTTTTGCCTTTATTAGTATGAAATCCGAATCTCCAAAAATCAGATTATTACAAATTAATAGAGTTATAATACAAAATGAATTATGTATATAAAAAAACATTCTATATATAATATAACATTTATCAGTAATTATTTCAATAGGGATATGTATTTTAGCTAAAGAACTTATGCGTAAAAAAGAATGTGTATATTTGAATAATGTACCGATTGCGCAGAAAATGTTTAATTTTTATAATCAATAGTCTCTGCAACATGACATTTCTTCCATTGCGGTATATTTCAAAACCAAACCCTATTTTGTATTAATTATTTGATCTGATGATGTTTACCATGTAAATGGCAAATCATCATCAGATCATTAAACTCTAAAATTAGCGCGCGCTTATATACTCGTTCAACCGCCCGAATATTGCGCAGTCGTAATCATGGCGAAGAGATACGTCAAGTACATCGTATAGTTTGCGCAACTGTTTGATTATCTGATCCAAACGGTCATCGTCGTATACAAGCAGGTATATCCGGCTTTTGGATCCATCCTCGATTTTGCCGCACAGGATCCCCTCGAGATTGAATCCCCGTCTGGAAAATAGACCTGTTATGTGTGACATCACACCCGCGTGATTCTGAACCGTCAACTCAATGATTGTGTTATCGTATCCGTTATTATTCATGTTTTACCCCTCCTATCATTTCGAAATTAGCCGCTCCCGGCGGAACCATCGGCACAACGTTCTCACCGTGACGAATCGGCACGTTAACCAGGGACGGCCCGCTTTGCGATATTGCTTTAGACAAAACCTCAACCGGATCGGATTCGCTGTCGATGTTATACGCGTTAACACCAAACCCTTTGCTTATCGCGACAAAATCCGGGTTCGTCTCGAACCTTGAGGCGATATAGTTGCGTTCGTAAAAGAATTCCTGTTGCTGGCGAACCAATCCAAGATGTCCGTTATTAAAAATCACAACTGTAACATCAAGGTTCAAATCCGCCAGGGTTGCCAGTTCCTGAATATTCATCAGAATCGATCCGTCGCCGCTAACACAAACCACGCGTTTGCCCGGATTGGCCAGAGCCGCCCCGATCGCCGCTGGCAACCCGAATCCCATTGTGCCCAAACCGCCCGAAGTCAGGAGCGTGCGCGGTTTTCTGAACGGATACCCCTGTGCGGTCCACATTTGGTGCTGGCCAACGTCTGTGGTTACAATCGATTGAGAATCAAGCAGTTCGCTTATATATTTTATTATATTCAGAGGGTGCAGTGGATCACTGTTACCGGGCATCATAAACGGGTGTGATTCGCGCAAAGCATTTATCTCGTTTATCCAATCAGTCCGGCTATTTTGTTCTGTCAACGGTATAAGACTCGCCAGAACGTCTTTAATATCGGCGGATATGGAAATATGGGTTTTTTTTATCTTGTTTATTTCCGCCTGATCGATATCAACATGGACAATTTTAGCGTGAGGACAGAATTTGCTGACTTTGCCTGTAGCGCGGTCGTCAAATCGGGTACCGAAAGCCAGAAGCAGGTCGGCTTTATCGAGGATAAAGTTAGTATACCTTGCTCCATGCATACCGATCATACCTATATACAGAGGGTTATCGGCAGGAAAACAGCCTAATCCCATCAATGTTGAAGTTACCGGAATGGAATTTTTTTCAGCGAACCGGATAAGCAGTTCTTCCGCCTGTGAGTTGGTTATTCCTCCGCCAATATATAACACAGGCCGTTTCGAGTCTTTTATCATGCCCGCAATCCGGCTGATTTCAGGCAACTCCGGTTGTCTGATTGTTTCCGTGTAATTTATATCCGGCCAACTGTCGAATTCGATTGATTCGGTCTGAACGTTTTTCGGCACGTCAACAACTACAGGTCCAGGCCGTCCTGACCCGGCTATCCGGAACGCTTCGGGAATAACTGTCAATAATTCAGATGCGGATCTTACGAGAAAATTGTGTTTCGTTATGGGGATAGTGATTCCGTAAGTATCGACTTCCTGAAATGCGTCTGTGCCTATGAGCGAGGACGGGACCTGCCCGGTTATGGTTATAATCGGTATAGAATCGAGTTTCGCGTCGGCGATAGCGGTGATGATATTGGTCGCTCCCGGACCGGATGTGGCGAAACATACCGCCGGTTTGCCTGTTGTACGGGCAATACCCTGCGCGATAAACCCCGCTCCCTGTTCATGACGCGTGAGAATATGCCTGATTTTGCTCTTGTGCAACGCGTCGTACAACGGCAAATTAGCTCCGCCGGGTATACCCGCGATGACATCGATGCCATGCATCTCAAGAAGTTTAATGATTATTTGCGCTCCGGTTAATTTCATTACGTGATCCTTTCTGTTTATATTTAAGTATTTACCAAAAAAAAAGCCCCTGCCGGCTTCCACACCGTCAGGGGCGATCAATCAGTTATCGCTATCCCGCTACGGCGCGGACATACACACCACTACCACCACCACAACCGTAACTGAATTTAGTATCAGGTTAAACCCGGTTTTATTATATCTATTTAAATAGTTATTTATATATTTCATTGATCATTATCCTTGTTTTATCTATTTTATCATGGCAAAAAAAAAGCCCCTCCAGGTTTTCGCCGGAGGGGCATAAACTATACAAACCCTTACGGCAAAACTCCACACACGACTACCACCACCACAACCACAAGAGCCGTAATTAAATTGATTGATGATAATGTTGTTTTTTTATTACTCATTTTCCACCGCATGGTTTAATTCTTATCTATAATAAAATAAATAACCCAAAAAATTAAAAAGGTCAACAATTTTCGATCATTTACAAATAAAAAGGTTAATTTTTTTTAAATTCTTTTTAAATTATCTCGTCATTTCCAGATTTTTTTTAATACTTTTGTTTATAAATTGGATTTTTTTAAATTGAATATAACTTTTTAGCCGGTTTAAACCGAAAAATATTATATTAAAAACTATTAAGCAAACTATATGGAGGATTTATACTGATGACTGTTTTTAAACAAGAGAACAGGGAAATAGAAATAATGTCCATTAAACCGGTACCGGTTTTTTCCACAATGACCTGTATCGGATTGGTAGTATCCATAATAGCCTTAATCGCTCTTGACGGGTTCAATGTGATAAGTTTATCGGTTTATTCCAAATATATACCCGAGCAAATATTTGAAAAATTCCCCTTCGCTGAAAATTTTATCAATCCGTTTACAATATCACTTCTTCTCTCAATACCGATCGGATTGGCATGGGGTCTGTTTTTTGTCATAGTGGCACTACTGTATAATCTGTTCTCAAACACTATGGGCGGTATAAAATTTGACCTGCGGGATTGATCAGGATTTCCTAACGCTATTAAATCTGATAATATTGTAGCTCAACATCTTGCCGATACCCTGTGACTGCGGTATAAAAATATAGCGCATAATGTTATTATTCATGCGATTCCTCTTTCGGAAGAATGATATTTATAAAACAACCATACTGGAATGAAATAAGATATAGGTTAGCTGTTTATTTTATCCCAGGTTAAAGAGAGTTTCTGAATCTATTTCTTTGTGATAAACCGTATAAATTCCTTAACCATAAGGGAAATAGATTCCTTATCAATTTCCGTTTTCAAAAGCGTCTGGTACGAAAAACCATCGGCAAGAGCAATTAAAATATATATGAATGAATCAATGTCTATACCATTGTTGATTTCACCTTTTGATTGAGCGATTTTGAAAATATCGCGCAGGTGATTTATTATTTCCTCGTTGTACGATTCCACAATCTTTCTAACACCGGCGTTTCTTGCCGATTCAGCCATAACTTCACAGTTAAGAGATAAATATTCGTCGGTATAATTATGATTAAAATGCTCATCCACCAACCGTAAAAAAGACTCAAACACATTGTCCTGTTTCTTTATCTGCTCAAAAATATCACGATGCTCTTTTCTGTCCTCCTCAACCATCGCCTCAATTATATCTTCCTTACTCTTAAAATAACGGTAAACAGACCCGGGGCTCAATTCCGCAGTATCGCAAATCTCTTTCATTGAAGCACCATGAAACCCCTTATTGAAAAAACATTTTCCAGCCGCGATCAGAATCTGTTTTCGCCTTTCCTCAAATAAATTCTTATTGACATTTGCCATAAATGCGGTATCCTTATATTAAATATGCGAATGAACGTTCATTCGCTATGATCTCAAAAAATTTTCTCTCTTTCAAGAAAAAAATATCGAAAAACTTTTACCAGGAAAAAAAAATATGATTTCACTTGCTCGCTCGACATTAAGACACGAATGGAGAAGGTATTTGGCGGCGGTAATGGCATTATCGTTTTCCGCGCTTCTGGTTATTGTGCAGTTGGGATTGCTTCTGGGGATGTTTTCCACGGTATCGGTGGTGGTAGACAAATCGAGGGCGGACCTGTGGGTATCTTCCTTAAATATACCGAGTTTTGATATGGCAAGGGAGATGCCTGCCCGCAACGAGGTTTTTTTGCGTCTTCATCCTGAGGTTGAAAAGGTCCAGAAACTCGATTTCTCGATGGCTGATTGGAGAGCACCGGATGGAACGAAAGCAGTTGCGGTAGTTATTGCTCTGGACACAGATAGCGACAGTTTAAGCCTGCCTGTAAATTTTACCGAGCGCCAGAGAAAGTTGCTTGAGGAACCAATGTCTGTTATTGTCGATTCGGCTGATATCAAAAAACTCAAAGTCAGAACAGGAGATATCGCGGAACTTAACAAAAAGCGGATCAAAGTCGCAAGCGTTGTTTCCGGGTTCAGGAATATTGGCGGAGTGTATATATTTGTATCCAGATACACATCAAAACTACTTTTTGGCAACGCGTTAGATTATGACCGTACTCAGTTTTTCCTGCTTAAACTGCGCAATCACAGACGTGCTGTGGAGATTAAAGATGAATTGAACAAAAATAGCCGCGATAAATATTCCGTATGGATTCCGCAGGAATTATCGGGCAAATCGCAGAGATACTGGCTTTTTGAATCGGGAGCGGGTGTGGGATTCGGATTTTCGTCTTTGCTGGGGTTGCTGGTTGGAGTAGCGATAACAAGCCAGACATTGCGGGGAGCAATACTAGCGTCTATTCGAGAATACGCCACTTTAAGGGCGCTGGGGGTACCGCTGGGATGTTTGCGCAATGTCGTGCTTGAACAATCTTTCTGGGTCGGGTTGACCGGGCTTTGCGTATCGGGTATTTTAACCGGCGGTATTTTAATGATAGCAAATATCTATCAGATTTCCATAAAGATTCCTATCTGGTCTGTATCGTTCACAGTGATTTTTACCATGCTTATCGCGATGTTGTCTGGATTGCTCGCCTTGAGAATATTATATAAATCCGAACCGGCGGAGTTGTTAAGATGAACTTACATATTTGCCAAAATACAAGAGAATTACGTGAACCGTCAATATCATGCGAGACAGTGGTTAGATCGTTTAGCAGTGGCAAGATAACAAATGTTGTGCTAAAAGAGATCACTCTCAAAATATATCCGGGTGAACTGACAATGATTGTCGGCCCATCCGGTTCGGGAAAAACCACGCTTTTATCTGTATTGAGCGGATTGCTAAAACCCGACAGCGGAAAAGTATTCTCGCTTGGCACAGATTTATGGTCGCTGACCCCTAATCAGATAGAATCGTTCCGCATGAACAATTGCGGGTTTGTGTTTCAGGGATTCAATCTGTTTTCATCGTTAACAGCGATAGAACAGGTAATGCTGATGCAAAAATATATGGGTTTCAGCGATAAAGACGCTATGGACGCCGCAAAGCGCGTTATAACCGAAGTGGGCCTTGATGATTGCCTCAACCTGAAACCAATAGAATTATCCGGCGGGCAAAAACAGCGTGTGGCGATCGCGAGGGCTCTGGTAAAACAACCCAAACTGCTGTTTGCCGACGAACCTACCAGCGCTCTGGATAAAGAAAACGGCCAGATTGTGATCAGCCTTCTTCACAAAGCGGCTCAGGTTCACGGCACCACAATTCTGGCGGTAACGCATGATCCGCGTCTGTTGTCTCACGCTGACAGGATAGTTCGCCTTGAGGACGGAAAAATAATCAAAGATGAACGAATATCAAAACTAAAAATCGAGGCTGAGGAAAATGAAGCTAAAATCATTTAAATTCATTGTTGTTTGTATAACAATAATATCAGTTTTATTATTCTATTATATGGGCGAAAACACCGACTCAAACCTGCAGGCGGGAAAAAAAGAAACAGATCAATCTTATGTAGCTGTGGCAAAAGGAAGAGTAGATGTTGAAGGGGGCGTTGTCCAGCTTGCCGCCAAACGAGACGGCGTAATAAATGAAGTATATGTTGAGGAAGGCGATCCGGTAAAAAAAGGACAGGTACTTGCCGTACTCGATAACAATGAGGCAAAACTAAGCCATATCCTCAGCCAATCGGAAACGAAACTCGCCAGGGCTCAACTTGAACCGCTGAAAGTTAAACTTGAAGCGGCAATAAGAGAAAAAACAAGGTTGGTGGAACTAAATAAAAACCATGTCGTATCGCAAAAAGAACTCGATCAGATTATAGATCAGATCAAAGAACTTAATGCAGAAATAGCAGTGAATGAAGCATCGGCAAAAGTCTGCGACGCAAAAGAAAAAATAGCGGAATATGAAGTTGAGCAACGTGTTGTACGCGCACCTCTCGATGGTTTTATAATTCGCCGGATGGCCCGTCCGGGAGACGGTGCAAGCACGCTCAATGTTACTCCATTGTTCTGGTTTGTCCCCAAAACACCTCACATAATTCGCGCGGAACTCGATGAGAACTTTGTGCGTAAAGTAAAAAAAGGTATGCAGGCGGAAATTGTGCCCGAAGCGGACGAATCACAGAAATGTTGCGGTAAAGTTATAAGATTAGGGCATATATTCGGCCCGAAACGCCAGGCGCAGGATGACCCACAGGAACGCGCGGATGTTAGGGTTATTGAATGCGTGCTCAGCCTTGATAACCAGGATCTGCTTATCGGGCAAAGGGTATACGTAAAATTCAAAGAATAACCGCGTTAATATAATTTTAAGCCGTTACCGCCGGTAATTTGATATATTCCTTTGGGGATAAACCGGAAAACGAAACAAAATTGTTTTTTTGATCTAATGGCGGAAAAAATCGCGGATAAAGAGAAGAAAAATAAAATAGAAAAAGGTACTGCGATATGGAAATTATAACAAAATCATATGAGACAAAAAACGGGTTGGTTGAGGGAGTCCAGGTTAAATGGCAGGGTTTTGGCATACTGTTGGTCACAGGCAAAAAGGCTTTCCTGGCATGCGGGGTATTTGATTTGGAAGCAATAGAAGCTTTTGGAGGCGCGGCGGCTATTGTTGAAAGCACACCTGAAAACCCTATCGGCAATCTTGATCGGTTTCCCAACAGAACAATCGTTAAAGTAAATTCAAGAGCAAAAGATTTAGGCATTAATGCCGGTATGGATGTTAGAAACGCAATGGATATTATCGCGTAATAAATCGTCAATTCTGCTTCGGCTAACTAAAAAAATTGAAATAAACCGGTATATTCTTATATAATCGTTACGCCAGTGCGGTTTTTAAACGATTGGGGTTAATTAATGAAAAGGCGAATCAAAGAACAAAGTATTATCTTTTACAGTGTATTGAAATGGGTTTTTCTATCAGTGATAGTCGGATGTCTGGTCGGTATATCCACGGTTATATTTTTGAAGGGATTGGGTTGGTCGACAAATTTTGCAGAATCACAGAAATATTATTTTTATCTTCTGCCGTTAGCTTTATTTTCGAGTGTTCTCATAATCAAGTTTTTTGCGCCTGATGCCGAAGGGCACGGAACCGAAAAAGTAATAGAAGCGATTCACAAGAATGAGGGTATAGTCAAGGCGGCTGTCGTACCGGTAAAACTTGTTGCCACAATCATAACTATCGCTTTAGGCGGATCTGCCGGTAAAGAAGGGCCTTGTGCTCAAATAGGCGCCGGGATCGCTTCCACATTTGCCCGGCTGTTTCGTTTTGACGCGCATGACCGCAAAAAACTTGTAGTTTGCGGTATAAGCGCGGGGTTTGCCGCTGTATTTGGCACACCTATCGCGGGCGCGATTTTCGGAGTCGAGGTTCTTTTTGTTGGCAGTATCCTTTATGATGTAATGTTGCCGTCGTTTATTGCCGGAGTGATCAGTTACAATGTCTCATCGGCGCTTGGAATCCGTTATTTTCATCATTCTCTGTCAGTGCCTTTGAATTTCTCGGCGATATTATTTTATCAGATAATTCTCGCGGGAATATTTTTTGGGTTTTGTTCGTTTCTGTTGATTGAAATATTGAATATCGGCAAAAAAATTTCAGGTAAAATTAATGTCTGGAAACCAATAAAAGGATTGATAGGCGGTGTGGTTTTAATCATGGTGGCTCTGGTGTTCTCTACCGATTATTTGGGGTTGGGCCTGAATGTAATGGAGTCGTCTTTATGCGGTAAGGTTTTGCCCTGGTATTCATTTATCCTCAAATCGGTTACAACCAGCATTACACTCAATTTCGGGGGAAGCGGAGGCATATTGACACCAATATTTTTTATCGGTTCCAGCGCGGGGAACCTATTTGCGCAAGTAATGCGGTCGGATGTGGCGCTTTTTTCATCTCTGGGGTTTGTTGGGCTTCTGGCGGGCGGAGCAAATACTCCGGTTGCCGCGAGTATCATGTCAATTGAGCTGTTCGGCCCTCAGATTGCACCGTATGCGGCTCTGGTATGTGTGATTAGTTTTCTCATGACAGGGCATAGAAGTGTGTATCCATCTCAAATTCTGCTATTTAAAAAATCAAAGCTGATAGATATCGAACTTGGCAGGGAAATAGAAAAAGTTAAACCTAAAATTTAGTTCCAACTGATTGCTTATGCCCTAAAGTTTTAAAAACCTGATGCAAAGCATCAGTACAAAAAGTTTTTGGTTCTTTTTTCAAAAAGAACGAATCTTTATCAATTATGTCCGAAAAAAAGGGGCTGTCGTTGATGCTCTGTAATTAGATAAATTTCCCGTGACATTTGAAAGCTTATTGAAAAAGTTTTAAAAATTGAAAACTTCTTTCTTTTTTGAAAAAAAGAAACAAAAAACTTTTTCTAAGGATACTTCGTATCCTGTTTTTAAATACTGAACATATTCATATTTGTTATTGACAAATCATTTGAAAAAAATTATTGTTGTAAAAGATCGGGTTCTTTTAAGAGATTAAAAGGGAATCTCGTTAAATTCGAGAACGGGCCCGCCGCTGTAATCGGGGACAAAATCCGCAATGTTCCACTGGATACCAAATCCGGGAAGGAGCGGATGGAGGACAATCCGAGAGTCAGAAGAACTGCCCGGTCAAATGAAGTTGTCTTTCGAGGTCAAAAGACGGCGAATTTTATATTTGACGCGATATATTGGGATAAGCCTCAAATCAGGAAAAGTTTGTTTTCCGGTTTGAGGTTTTTTGTTTTTTGGTATCGATGAAAAAAAAGGAGGCGCACGGAACATAAAAAAGAGAGTTTTTGTGGTGAATTGAATGAATACATTGGAAAATTTTAATTAAACAATTGGTTGCCGCTAAGGGAAATGAGGTTAAAATCCCCTGCCGCCCCGCGACTGTAATCGCGACGAAATCCGCAATACGCCACTGGTTTAAACCGGGAAGGCGCGGAAATTAGGATGACCGAAAGCCAGGAGACCTGACGGATAACCAACCCCGAATTTGTCTCGCGGGAGAGAAAGGGAAAACATGAAGAAAGTTCTTATTTTATTTATACTGGTTTTAGCCATTGCTAAATTCGGTTATTGCACTGATAACCAATCCATAGAAATTAAAAACAATCAAACCGCATCCGATAAAAAAACGGAAAAAGATAACGACTCATCTTTGCAATCAAAAGATAAACCTGATAACGAAGTTGTGGTAATCGCCACACGACTTGCTACCCCCACAAAAGAAATAGGCAGTTCCGTATCGGTAATAGACTCCAAACAAATAGAGCAGAAAAAGAAAAGTTTTGTTACCGAACTTTTAAGCGGAGAACCGGGAATAAACGTTGTCAGCAGTGGAGGTGCGGGCCAACCCGCATCCGTGTTTATACGCGGTGCGAAATCCGAACATACTCTTGTGCTCCTTGACGGCATCGAACTAAACGATCCGTTTAATCCGGGAAGAACTTTTGATTTCGGACAGCTCGAGACGACAAACATCGACCGTATCGAAGTTATTCGCGGATCGCAAAGCACCCTTTACGGATCCGACGCGATTGGAGGCGTTGTCAATATCCGTACAAAAAAAGGGTCCGGCAAACCGAAATTCTACGGGTTTTCGGAAATGGGATCGTTTGAAACTTTCAGAGAAGGAGGCGGAGTATCCGGAGGCACGGATCTGTACAACTATTCATTCGGCGTATCACGAACAGACAGCAAAGGATTCAGCGCCGCTACCCATACCAAAGGCAACCGCGAAGAAGACGGTTACAAAAACACTACGTTATCCACAAGATTTGGAGTTACACCCCTTGATTGCCTCGAGTTTACTAATATTATCCGCTATACCGACTCCGAGTTTGAACTCGATGACAGCGGCGGGCGAGGAGGAGACGATCCGAACTATTATTCATATATAAAACAGTATTTCATGCGAAACGAAGGGAAACTTCTTCTTTTTGACGATATGTACGAACAGATTTTCGGATTTTCGCTCAGCAATTACAACCGTGACCTGCGCGACAAATCCGATCCCATCGACATCTATTTTTCAAAATATTCTTACGATTCAAAAATTTATAAATTTGATTACCAGCATAACCTTTATTTTCCTGAATTCAAGGTATTCGATCAGAAAATAAACAATATTTTCACCGCCGGGCTTGAACACGAAAAAGAAGCGGGCCGGTCAAAATCAATGTACGATTCTTTCGACTGGTGGACATTCTCGAAAGTATTGTCTTCATCCGTAACACCCCGCCAGGAAGCGAGAATCGACAGCCTGTTTCTGCAGGACAAAATATCTATCGCTGATACCGTTTTCACCACTTTCGGCGCCCGCTGGGACGAACATTCACAGTTCGGAACACATCCGACAATAAGGATTGTGCCGTCGGTATTCGTCAATCAGACGGGAACTAAACTTAAAGTATCTTATGGCAACGGATTTAAAGCTCCAACTCTATATCAGCTTTTCTCCGATTACGGCAACAGGAACCTCCAGCCTGAAGAAAGCGATTCGTGGGAAACCGGGTTTGAACAGTTTTTCTGCAATAACAAAATTTCTTTCGGCACAACTTATTTTCAAAATAACCTGAAAAATCTTATCGATTATGATTTCGGCACATCAAAATATACAAATATCGCCGAGGCAACAACAAAAGGGATCGAGTTTTTTGCAAACTATAATATGATAACAAACCTTGACCTCGGATTTAATTACACATACTTAAATACCAAAGACCTTGCCACAAGACAAAACCTTCTGCGCCGCCCGAAAAACTCTATCGGCATCAATACCAATTACAGATTTTTCGATGATAAAGCCAACATAAACTGCGAAATAAAATATGTCGGAGGCAGTTTCGATAACGATTTCAGCACATGGCCCGCTACACGAGTACGGTTAAAAGGATATACACTGGTTAATGTTACAGCAAAATATGCTGTCACGAAAAATGTCGAGGTATTCGGCAAAATCAACAATTTGCTCGATAATTATTATGAGACGGTTTACGGATACGAAAACCAGCCTTTCTCCATTTATGGAGGAGTTAAAGTTGAGTTGTGAACAATATCGGGAGCGCGGGGTAACCCTGCGCTCCCTTGAGGATAATAATGATAACTTTTTTTGATGAGAGAAAAACTTATATAATTTCATTTATCACGGCGATGCTGGCGCATATTCTCGTGTTTCAATTCGGATTCACGTTCCAGTTTACCGACGCGAGAATGAAGATGAAAGCAGGGTTCTCTTCCCTGGAACTTACTCTGATACCATCTGCAGCAAGCAGGTTGTCTTGCGCCTCAACACAAATCAGTAAAATCAAACCGGTTGACAAAAAAATAAAAAAAGTCTCGACAGAACAAAAAAAAGAAACAAAAAAACAGGAAATTAATATACAAAAACCAAAACCTGAAAAAATTTTTTCGCAAAAGAATCCCGAACCCAAACCGCAGGAACAAAATAATCAAAAATCTCAACCTGTATTGAAGAAAGAAGTATCTCGGGAAATAAAACCCATAGATAAATCGAAAGTAGCAGTACCGATCGCGGAAAAAGATACGCAAAAGCCAGGCAAAATCACCAAACCTGAAAACAAAACCGCTAAATCCGCTATTAATGAATCACATAAAAAACCATTGAAGACTGATACCGCTGAACCATCGAAAATTAATAAAGAACCGAATACAAAAAGTGTTTCCGGATCGGTCAATTCAATAAATTCCACAAAAAAAGACGGTGATTTAAGAATAAAAGGAGCGGTTACGGGATCGGAACTTGTTTCTCCGGTAACACCCAGATATCCGGCTGTTTGCAGAAGAAGAGGCGAACAGGGTACCGTAAAAGTAAAAGTTTTCATAAACACTTTTGGGAAACCGATAAACGCGTATGTTGTTACATCAAGCGGATACAAAAAGCTTGATGAAGAAGCAATAAACTCGGTTTTGAACGCCGAATTTATACCCGCTCGAAAAAACGGTGTGGCGGTAAACTCGGACACAGAACTGAATATTAAATTCATGCTGGAAGATCTATGAAAAAGTTTGCTATTGTCGCGTTAATATTTTTATTTGTTTTTATGATACAATATGTCGCGGGCAAAATATATGTTGAGGAGAATAATGTATCTGTTCCGAAGAGCAAGTGTACTATAATTTCATTGTCGCCGGCGGTTACCGAGATTGTTTTTCTTCTTGGTCTGGAAAAAAACCTGATTGGCGTTACGAGATACTGCGAGTATCCTCCTGAAGCAAAACCGATAAAAAAAATCGGCGGTTATTACGATCCGAATCTCGAAGAGATAACACGTCTTAACCCAGCGTATGTTATTGTGGGTACTGAACATAAACTTATTGATGAAAAATTGCGTAAACTCAATATCAATACGGTAATGGTCGACAACAGTTCTCCGGAAAATATATTGAATTCCATACTGACTATCGGAAAAAAATTCGGCAGGGAAAATATCGCATACAAAATAGTAACCCGAACACACAAAAGGATGGATCTCATACGCGATCTAACAAAAGAGGTTACAAAACCAAAAGTAATGGTGGTTTTCGGACAAGATATGGCTGGAGAAGAAAAAAATAAGATGTATATTATCGGAAAAGACACTTTTTACAATCCGCTGATTGAACTTGCGGGCGGTGAAAACATCGTGCGCGATTCAAAAGTACCGTACCCTCTTGTAACTACCGAGGGAGTGATGCAGCTCAACCCCGACGTGATTGTGGAACTCCATTCGCGTATCGATTCCAAAAACTACAGCAATGTGGATAAACAATGGATAAACCTTAGCCACGTCAACGCAGTAAAAAACGGCCGGATTTTTGTAATGAATTCCGATTACGCTTTTATTCCCGGCCCAAGATTCATTAAAATAGCCGGGGATTTTCTGCGTTTTTTTCATCCGCAACTGGAAAGCAGGATCAAATGACAACCGTTATTGACGCGATAAACCTTAGCGTAACCATAGATAACAAAAAAATTATCCGCGAGATAAGTTTTTCCGCCCAAAAAGGCGATTTTATAAGTATTATCGGCCCCAACGGAGCAGGAAAATCGACTTTGCTCAAATGTCTCGCCCGGTTTTTAAAACCGGACGGCGAACTGTTTTTTCTCGGTAAACCATCGTCAAGATTCTCGCACAAAAAATTCGCGCGCGAAATAGCTTATATCCCGCAGAAATACAATATTATGTATCCGTTTACAGTTGAGGAATTTGTTGCTATGGGCAGATACCCTTACCGTTCACCGTTCGAGGTAATTTCCAAAACCGACCGGGAAATAGTCGATGAGGTGATAGAGTTAACCCGCCTTGGTGATTTGCGCAACCGGTTGTTGACCACATTAAGCGGAGGAGAGATGCAGAAAGCGGTAATCGCTGGCGCAATCGCCCAGCAACCGAAAGTTTTGCTTCTTGATGAGGTTATGACTTATCTCGACCCTCATTACCAGGAAGAAATAATCACCCTGATCCGTAACCTCAACAAAGAAAAAGAGATAACCATCCTGTCGGTAACACACGATTTGAGTTTCACGATGTTGTTTCCGCAGAAAATCCTGGCGTTATCCGGCGGGCAAAAAATATTTTTCGGCGATGCGGCGCGGATGGACAGGCAAATATTGTCATCGATATACAAAATTGAGTTCAGTTTTATAAAATACGAGCAAACAGGCAAAACAATTATTATACCTGATTGGAAAATCCATGATTCAGTCGAATAAATTAAGAATTTCGGTATTTGTTGTTTTAATTCTGGGTTATGCGGCATTTATGCTGGGTCTGCCGCTTTTCGGCGCCACAATCTATAAGCTTAAATTATATTTTTCCGGTTCCGGAGATTCTTTAGACGCTTTTGTGTTGTGGAAGATGCGCGTTCCCAGAGTGATTCTGGCGTATTGCGCCGGAGGTATTCTCGCTCTGGGCGGAATGGTGTTCCAGTCGATGTTCCGCAATCCGCTTGCGACTCCGTTTACGCTTGGAATCTCAAGCGGATGTTCATTCGGCGCGGCAGTGTATCTTGTTTTATTCAGCAGGTTCGGGTTGCAATCGGTAGCGGGTATAGATCCAATCTCGTTTTTCGCGTTTTCAGGTGGAACCGTCGCCTCAATGTTTATATTCTCTCTCACCAGAATAAAAAAGGCGTTTCATACGGATTATATGTTGCTGGCGGGCATAGCGGTTACGCTTTTTTTCTCAAGCATGGTTTTGATTATCCAGTACGTATCGAATTTCCACCAGACATTTCTGATTTTCCGGTGGCTGATAGGCGGGCTTGAGAGTGTATCGTATCTTACTTTATTGAAAATGGTTCCGTTTGCGGTTGGAATACTGGCGGTAATTCTTCTTTATTCAGGCGAATTGGACATAATGCTGACAGGCGATGAAATTGCCACAAGCAAAGGAGTTGATGTAACAAGGCTTAAACTGTTCATGTTCGTGCTGGTATCGTTTATGATAAGCTATGTTGTATCTATCTGTGGGCCAATAGCATTTATCGATATGATCATACCTAATATTTGCAGGATGATACTTGGGCCAAGACACAATATGCTGGCTTTGGCGTCGTTTTTATCGGGCGGAGTTTTCCTTGCGGTTTGCGATGGGGTAGCGAGGACTGTGATGAGCCCATCGGAGTTGCCGGTAGGTATAATTACGGCGTTTCTGGGAGGCATATTTTTTATCTGGCTTCTTTTGCGCCACGCGAAAAGTTACGGTTCATGATATGCCTTAAAAAAACAGGATGCGAAGCATCCTTACAAAAAGTTTTTGTTTCTTTTTTCAAAAAGAAAAAGATCTTCTGCATTTACTTATTAATGGCCTCTGCATAACCAATATTATTTTAGCTTAGGATTTTAATTATATCAATTCTTTACGCAGACTTTATATAATCTTGGACCGGGATCAGAACCTGGTGGTGGGATATTCTTCTTTGGATTTCCACAATCGATAAAAAATATATCATTTATTCCTTCATTAATAATAGTTTCAACTAAAACAAAATCCGGTCCGATAAGATCAGATTTAACATATATTGAATAGACTTTGCCGGGTTCTGTAGTAAACCTTATCTTTAATCCGATATTACCTTCAGGCGATATTTCTTCGTTTACACAGGATATTTTGAAGCACGATTGTGAATCGCAAGGATCGGTTCCGGCTATAATTTCGGCGCCATCTTTTTGCCCATCATTGTCTGAATCTGTCTTACAAGGGTTTGACCCGCGGTTATATTCTTCGATATTTATTAATCCATCATTGTCTGAGTCGTCATAGGCATCATTTCGATTAAGATTTAATTCATTTGCAATTTCCCAATCATCAGGTATTGAGTCATTATCAAGATCGGGGATAGTATATGTTCCAAGTTCAACCCACGCAGTCTGGTTTATTGGGTCGTTTGCTCTGATTCTAATATTATATTGGCCTCCATGTGAAGCAGGAATATCTACAGCCGATTTCCATTGAGTTGTCAATCCCTGCCTTGGATAGATATTGGAAGAATCTCCGATTATTGCGGCATCTTTCCATATATCATCAGAGTTAGCTTTTTTATATTGAATTTGAATTGAACAGCCCTCATTTTCTTCATCATAAAGATCATAAATTGCATTAATAACACCGGATAACTGGGAAACACAAATATTACTTATTTCCGGTGAATAGTTGATTACCTGTTTTATGGCGGCTGAATAGTAAGATTCACATTGAATTTGAACTATTCCAGCTAAATTCTGTACTTGTATTGGGGTATAAATATGAGCTGTTCCACCATTACCAAGTTGGCCTCGATTATTATAACCCCAAGCCCAAACGGTACCATTACTTTTAATAGCAAATGAATGATTTGAGCCGGCGGATATTTGAGTTATTGCTGTTAAATTCTTAACTTGAACCGGGGTATATCTATCATTTATTGTACCATCGCCGAGTTTTCCTCTACTATTAGAACCCCATGCCCAAACAGTTCCATCATTTTTAAGGGCTAATGAATGATTTGAGCCAGCGGTTATTTTAATTATACCTGTTAGATTCTTAACTTGAGCTGGAAAAACTCTATTTGCTGTTCCACCATCACCGAGTTGTCCGCTATTATTATAACCCCAAGCCCAAACAGTTCCATCGTTTTTAAGTGCCAATGAATGATTGAGTCCCGCAGCAATTTGAATTATTCCAGTTAGATTGCATGTTTTGACAGGGGTAGTTCTGGGTTTTATTGTCCAATCGCCGAGTTGCCCATAATTATTATAACCCCATGCCCAAACAGTTCCATCATTTTTAAGGGCTAATGAATGATTGAGTCCCGCAGCAACTTTAATCATTCCCGTTATATTCTGTACTTGAACTGGAGTATATCTATCAATCATTGTCCCATCACCGAGTTGCCCATTAAAGTTACGCCCCCATGCCCAGACATTACCATCGTTTTTAAGAGCTAATGAATGATATTCTCTCGCAGTTACTTGAATTATTCCAGTTAGATTCTGTACTTGAACTGGAGTATATTTATAGGTATAGGTTGTTGTACTGTCTCCGAGCTGATAAAAGTAGTTACTGCCCCATGTCCATACGGTTCCATTTACTTTAAGTGCAACAGTGTGATCCCTTGCGCACGATACTTGCTTTATCGCTCGAATTTGACTCCATATTTTGGGAATAAAAGAATAACTTCCAACTTGTTCAGATGGGCTTTCCCCCCATATCCAAATATCTCCATATGTTATATTTTCAAAACTTGAAACAAGGCGGGGATCGGTTTTATTTATGAATTCCAATAAATTTGAGACACCATCATTATCGGAATCGTAATTTGCGTCTTTTACAAGCGGGTTAAACCCATTGGCAACTTCCCATTCATCGGGCAAAACATCGTCATCGGTATCTATTTTGTCTGGACGGTACCCATGAATGTATTCTTCAATATTTGTCAACCCATCATTATCTTTATCATTTGTTGAATCATCAATAAGTGGATTGAGGTTATTATTAATTTCCCACCCGTCGGGCATAGTATCGTTGTCAGTATCCGGATTATGAGGATCGGCACCTGTTTTGAATTCATCGATATTTTTTAATCCATCGTTATCGGAATCGTAATTCGCCTCATTTGCAAGAGGATTAAATCCGTTGGCAACCTCCCATCCATCGGGCATGGCATCATTATCCGTATCCGCTTTATTTGGATCGCATCCATGTCTATATTCTTCAAGATTAGTCAATTTATCATTATCATTATCTTTTGTGGAATCGATGATAACCGGATTGAGGTTATTATTGATTTCCCATCCGTCAGGCATACCATCATTATCAGTATCGGAATTAGATGGATTAATGCCAAGTTTATATTCATCGATATTCGTTAATCCATCGTTATCTTTATCACTATTAGCGTC
Organism: uncultured bacterium; assembly: GCA_964451165.1. Classification (GTDB taxonomy): domain Bacteria; phylum Auribacterota; class Auribacteria; order Auribacterales; family Auribacteraceae; genus CAYVGJ01. The sequence continues at coordinate 342 of CAYVGJ010000026.1, read as the reverse complement.
GTTATCCAGTTGGTTTAATCCATATAAGATTTCCCAGTCGTCGGGCATCATGTCTAAATCTGAATCATGGATTAAGTAGGGACCGGATTCTATCCAGTCACCCACACCATAATTATCGAACGCTCTTATACGTATATAATACATGCCGCTTTGTGATTCGGGTATATCGACAGCCGATTTCCATATGAAGCTCAATCCATCAGCAGGCAATATGTTAGATATATTTCCCTGAATAGTTGCTTTTGACCACATTTGACTATCGCCATCTTTTTTAAATTCCATTTCCAATGAACAACCATCGTTTTCAAAATCGAACAGATCGTAATTTAAATTTATATCTCC